>NC_010125.1:3615000-3944163 GCF_000067045.1 Gluconacetobacter diazotrophicus PA1 5 | reverse complement strand
CGCATGGCTGGGACGGTTCAGGCGGCTCGCCAAAGACTGTGAACAATCCATTGCTTCCTCAACCGCATGGACATTGATCGCCTCGATCCGAATGCTCACACGACGGACAGCAAGGCATTGTCACGGTTGAAGAACTTTCGGATCGGGCTCTAAGCAGGCTGTCGGATTGGGCGCTGTCGTAGTGATGAGTGATGGCGACGACGGCGTTTATGCGGCCGTCAGTCGCGTGATCCTACGGCAATTATATGCGAGGGCGACGAGCGTCCATTCTGTTGCGACGTTGGGGAGGCCACGGAGATGGAAACGGGTGAAGCCCATGGCGCTCTTGATGATACCGAAGACCGGTTCGACGGTCTGCTTGCGTAAGGCGTAAAGGGCTTTTGCCGGGTTCTGTTGCAGCCTGGCCTTCATTTCCAGGCGCCAGGGCTCGGTGATCCGGCGCGGCTCCCTGGGTGGCGGTTCTGGCCGGAAGTCATAAGGGCGCCGATTCACAGGGCGTCCGATGGCGACCAGCGGGTCCACGCCGCTGGCCTGCAACGTTTCGACGGCTTTGCCGCTGGCGAAACCCGTGTCGGCGAGGACGGTTCGTGGCAGGCCGATCCTCTCCTCCATACCCAGGATGGTGGCGGCGAAGCTGGGCGCGTCCGCCGTCGTCGCAACGACGCCATTTTCCAAGATCAACTGGCTGCCCTCGGCACAAACCACGGCCTGGGCATTGTAGGCTTGCCGGTATTCATGCGCGTCGGAGCGGCGCATCAGCTTGCTGTCCGGATCGGTCAGGTTGATCTGCCGGTCTGGTGGCGGTTCATCGTCCGGTTCTTTCGGCGGCCGACCGCGCCGTCCCCGCTTCGCATCAAAAGCTGCCTTCTTGCGCTCATATTCTGGTCGGGCGGTCTTGGCCTGCTCGCGGGCTTCCGCCTCCAGTCGCGCACAGGCTTCATCCAGCTTTGCCTTCAGAGCCTCCCGCCGGGCCAGTTCCTCCGGCAACGCCTGATGATCCACATCGGTTGTATCCGCCGCCTCTGCCCGTTCCATCAGGGTGGAGATATCGGTGGCCAGTTTCTCGCGCAGCTCTTTCGCGCGATCATAACGAATGGAACGGTATTTCGAGGCATTGGCATCGATCTTCGTGCCGTCGATCGACACCGTGCCAAGCCGCACCAGTCCCGTCTCGCGTGCCAGCAGGAGTACATGCATGAACGCTGCCTCGATCGCCGTGCGGTTGCCGCGCCGGAACGTCGCGATCGTGTCATGGTCAGGATGCAGGTTCGCCGCCACAAAGCGCATACCGATATCACGATATGTCGCCCGTTCGATCCGACGCGATGAGAACACGCCGTTCGCATAGGCGTAAATCAGCAGCGCCAGCATCAGGCGCGGATGATACTGCGCCTTGCCGCCAGTCCGCACAGGAACGGAAAATGCCCTCAACGGCACCCGCTCTACCGCCGCCACGATGAAATGCGCCACATCGTCCGACGGCAGCCATGACTTCAGATCCGGCGGCAGAAGATACGGCTGCGATCGATCAAACGGAATGAAGCTGCTCATCCTGAAAGCTTACCGCAGATCGCCAGAGCCAGGTACCCCAACCCGACAGCCTGCTAAGAGCCTGTTTGGAAAGTCATGGATGAGCGTTTCTTCGGGTGAGATTGGCGCCCATGGCGACGAAGATCATGGCCTGTGAGACATCGATGCGACGCTCGTAATCGCGCACGAGGCGTCGCCATCGGGTCATCCATCCGAAGGTTCGCTCCACGACCCAGCGCCGGGGGAGAACCTCAAAGCCTTTCGCTCCGTCCCTGCGACGGATCACCTCGACGACGAAGTCCAGGTAGGCAGCCTTGTCCATCAACTGGAGCCGGTCATAGGCACCGTCCGCGAATAGATGCTTGACCCACGGCCAGCGCTTGCGGATCGCGTCCAGGATCATCTGCGCTCCGGCGCTGTCGGAGATGTCCGCCGGCGTCAGGTTGACCATCAGCAGGCGTCCGTCCGTATCCACGGCGATATGCCGCTTGCGCCCGACAATCTTCTTTCCAGCGTCGTAACCTCTTGTTTTCGCGTGCGGCGCCTTGATGCTCTGGCTGTCGATCACTCCGGCCGAAGGGCTGGCTTCACGGCCCGAGCGCTCCCGGTCAAGCATCAGTTCCACATCATGAATGGTCTGGAACAGGAACCGCCGGGCCAATTCCCTGAACCAACCATAGACCGTACGCCAATGCCCGAAATGGATCGGCAGCATTCGCCAGCCGCAGCCGGATCGAACCAGGTAACGAACCGCGTTGATCACCTCG
The DNA here is from genome assembly GCF_000067045.1 of Gluconacetobacter diazotrophicus PA1 5. NCBI lineage: Bacteria > Pseudomonadati > Pseudomonadota > Alphaproteobacteria > Acetobacterales > Acetobacteraceae > Gluconacetobacter > Gluconacetobacter diazotrophicus. The sequence goes on along the minus strand of NC_010125.1, from coordinate 3,941,866 downwards.
CGGAATTCGATCTCGCGCGGACGCCCCGTGCGTCCCGGCTCGGGCATCAGTGGCGCGATGCGCGCCCATTCCTCCTCCGTCATATCAGACGGATAACGCTTCGTCTTGCGGGTAATCCTGGCCATGCGGCCTCTCTGCTCTGGCGTCCACATCCAGAGCTTGAATCACACTTCAGCGACTTTCCAAACAGGCTCTTAGGAAAATGAGAAAAATTGTTTTTTACAATAACAAATTTGGGGAGGGTGAAAAATGACAGAGGATGAGGTCGTTAAGGATATTTTGTCCAGATTGATGGGTGATCAGAAATCGAGTTTTCCATATTATAGAAGCGATATCCACACGGAGTATCAAGCGAATAAAGCTACGGATCTTCCTCTTGTTTATATGTGGGGAGAAACGGTGGATGCTGACGGCAACTCAGGCTTTTCCCTTTCTGTGAATGGGAATATTGTGGGTCGTATGCTTGAGGAGTATATGCCACGAAGTCATCCGGAATTTCCGGATGTGCGGGATCACATCATCGGGCTGATTTCTCGTGTACAAAGAGATGTTGTCATCTCTATGTGTCAGAAATTCCGGTGTACACCGCGCCAAATCGCTGAGAACTTACCACGTTAGTCCGCAATTTTTTGTCTCCCTGTTACACTATTGATAATAGTGTAACAGGCCGCACCGTCCGAGCCGCCCCGGACCCCGGAAAAACCGCCCGCTCACCGCCTTTTTCCTGGTACCGCGTCGCCCGGCCTGTTACACTTCTCGGGAAAACATGCCCAAAGCGCCCCATCCAGCCCCGCCTCGCCCCCTGCGTCAGTTGGCCATCTTCCCCGAGGCGGCCGAGCTGCGGCACGTCGTGCCGGCGACCAATTGCTGGCGCTTCTACCGGCTGTGCCTCCAGGACGATCTGTTCGGCGGCACCGCCCTGCTCCGCCAGTGGGGACGCATCGGCACCCAAGGGCAATCCCGCCTCGATCTCCATGCCGATCGCGGCCAGGCCCAGGCCGCCCTCGCAACCCTGCTGCGGCAGAAGGTCAAGCGGGGCTATCGCTCCAGAGAGAAGACGTGACGAAGGCAAGGGCGAGGGCGCTCCCTCGGCAGGCCATTCCATCCGGCACAGCCGGACGGAACCTTGCGGCCGCCTCGCCCTCGCGCTCCCGGCAGGAGCCTCGGGCTCCTGCACCTCGGGACGTCAAGGCGGCGCCGGCGGCCGGCATGCAGCTCTTCGATCCGAGCGGCGCGCGCAAATATCTCACCGTCGCCGAGCGTGACCGCTTCCTCAAGGCGGCCGAGCAGGCGCCGCGTGAGTCGCGCACCCTGTGCATGACCCTCGTCTGGTCGGGCTGTCGGCTGTCCGAGGCCCTGGCGCTGAGTGCCGATCGCGTCGATCTCGCCGCCGGCGTGCTGGTGTTCGAGAGCCTGAAGAAGCGTCAGGCCGGCGTCTATCGCGCCGTGCCGGTGTCTCCTGCCCTGCTCGACGCCCTCGACTTGGTGCATGGCATCCGCCAGGCGCAGAAGCGCCGCGATCGCGGCCAGGCGGTGCGGCTGTGGCCGTGGGCGCGGATGACCGGCTGGCGGGCGGTGCATGCCGTCATGCAGGAGGCCGGGTTTCCGGGCCGGCTGCCTCGCCCAAGGGGCTGCGCCACGCCTTCGGCGTCGCCGCCGTCACCAATGCCATCCCCCTCAACCTGGTCCAGAAATGGCTCGGCCACGCCCAGCTCACCACGACCGCCATCTACGCCAATGCCGTCGGCGCCGAGGAACAGGATATCGCACGCCGAATGTGGGGATAATCGGTGCTGATCCACGGCCAACCAGTGGGCGAAGTCCGTTTCGCTGAGTTGCCGTGCGATTAGAGCGTGATGATTTCGGTCTGAATCGGAATATGGGTACCCAGATTGCCGAAAATCTGATTCAACATGCTGTCTGGATTGGAGGCCAGCATGGATGGCGCGTCCTTATTCGATGGATCTTCGCGACCGGGTTGTGGCAGCCGTGGAGACAGACGGCCTCTCCTGCCACGAGGCCGCGAAGCGCTACGGTGTAGCACCCAGCACCGCGATCCGGTGGATGCAGAGCTTTCGGCGGACCGGCAGCGTTTCCCCTGGCCAGATGGGCGGCCACAAGCCGAAACGGCTGACGGGTGCGCATCGGGAATGGCTGATCGAGCGTTGCAAGGCGGGGGGCTTTACCCTGCGGGGCTTGGTCGCAGAACTTGCCGGGCGCGGGCTCAGGGTCGATTATCGCTCTGTGTGGGTCTTCGTCCACGACGAGGGGCTCAGCTTCAAAAAAAACACTCGTCGCAGCCGAACAGGACCGTCCTGATGTCGCCCGACACCGGGCGCGATGGCAAAAATACCAACACCTCATAGATCCCGCCCGCCTGGTGTTCATCGATGAAACCTGGACCAAAACCAATATGGCGCCGCTACGCGGCTGGGCGCCGCGTGGCGAACGGCTCCGGGCCAAAGTGCCTTGGGGTCATTGGAACACCATGACCTTTATTGCCGCCCTGCGGGTCGATCGGATCGATGCGCCGTGGCTGCTCGATGGTCCGATCAACGGCGAAAGCTTCCGCATCTACGTCGAGAATGAACTCGTGCCGACGCTCAGGCCTGGTGACATCGTGATCGCTGACAACCTCGGCAGCCACAAAAACAAGGCAGCACGCGCAGCCATCCGACAGGTCGGCGCGCGCCTGATCCTCCTGCCAAAATACTCCCCAGACCTGAACCCCATTGAACAGGTCTTTGCCAAGCTCAAGCACCTGCTCCGCAAGGCCGCGGCTCGAAGCCGCGACGCAGTCAGTTCAACCATCGGCGAACTCCTGCGCAGCTACGCTCCCAGCGCATGCGCCAATTATTTCATAAACTCAGGATATGGACCAACCTAAAATCATCACGCTCTAGAGACACGATTTTTCTTTGAAAGACGGAGGTGGTGAATCTGGCCTCGGGCTTCCCCTCTTGCCGGCAAGACGGGTTATCGCGTATGACCACATGCAAACATGCGGTCATGTAAGGATATACACATGCCAACAATCGCGATCATCAGTCAGAAAGGCGGCGCTGGCAAGACCACCCTCGCCTTGCATCTGGCCGCCGCCGCCGAGGATTCCGGGCATACCGCGCTGGTGATCGACCTCGATCCGCAGGCGACGGCGAGCCAATGGGCGGCATGGCGTCAGGATGCGCCCCCGGTCGTGATCGACAGCGCGCCCCCTCGCCTCGCCGCCAAGATCGAGCAGGCGACGGGTCAGGGTGCGGCGTTCATCGTGATTGATACCCCCCCCCATGCCGACAGTGCGGCCAGCGCTGCCGTCGAGGCGGCCGACCTGGTGCTGATCCCGTGTCGGCCGAGCGCGTTCGACTTGGCCGCGATCAAGACGACTGCCAGCCTTGTGAAGATGCGCGGCAAGCCCGCGTTCGTGATCTTCACGGCGGGAAGCCCGACTGCGCCGCGCATGTATGACGAGGCCGCGCAACTTGTGCGGGATTATGGGCTGGAGGCTTGCCCGCACCATATGGCCGATCGCGCCGCCTTCCGTCACGCAGCGGCCGAGGGAAAGACCGCGATGGAGATCGAGCCGAACGGCAAGGCGGCCGATGAGGTGAGGCAGATTTACAAGTGGACATGCAATCATGTAAACATGCAATCTTCAAAGAAGCGGAGAGCCAGCGCATGAGCAGCCGGAAAGGATCATTGCTTGCATTGCGGGATCGCGATCCCGCGCCGTCGCCGGCGAAGGCCGAGCCGGAGAGCAAGGCGGCCACGCCGATCGCGCCCAGCAGCGGCACGGCGATGGGTAGTAGCCCGGTTGCGCCGAGCCGCCAGGGCAAGAAGGCGATGACGGGCTATTTCAGCCCGGAAATGTCGTTCGCCATGCACATGACCGCTCGCAAGCATGGCATGAGCTTGCAGGACGCGATGGCCGAGGCGTTCAACGACTGGCTCCGCAAGATGGGAGAAAGTCCTGTAGGCAAGTGAGTATGTTCACATGCAATCATTTATGAGGAACATGGAAACAGTTGGTCGGATGGTTTCATTGCGGCGAACGGCGTGAAGTGATCCCGGATGTGGGACACGGCTTGCCCTATGATCGACCAGACATATTGAGCGAAAAGATTCAATCGTTCGCCCGCAGCCTTGGGAGGCCTTTGGACAGACTGTCCGTCCCCACTCCTAGATGTTTGGTCCCGGGATTTGGTGGTGCATTATTTTCACATGAGTGGAAGGATGCGCTATGGGCCAGGTTCACCACGGAAGCGCCACGACGACAGCGGCAGTCCGTCGAGCGATACAACATAGTCAAGAGAGCCTGAGGGTTCTGGCGAAACGCTACGGGATCAACCCGAAGACGGTCGCCAAATGGAAGGGGCGGACCGATACGTCGGATCGACGCACCGGTCCGAAGGTCGCATCCTCAACCATCCTGTCGACCGAAGAAGAAGCGATCGTTGTGGCCTTCCGTCGCCATACCCTGCTGCCTCTTGATGATTGCCTTTATGCGCTTCAGGCGACGATCCCGCATCTGACGCGAATCTTCCCTGCACCGTTGTGTTCAGCGCCATGGGATCAACCGCCTGCCCGAGACCGAAGGCGACAAACGAAACGGTCGAAGTTCAAGAGTTATCCGATCGGCTATTTTCACATCGACATTGCTGAAGTCCGCACTGAAATGGGGCGCCTTTATCTTCTGGTGGCGATCGACCGGACCTCGAAATTCGCTTTTGTCCAATTGCACGAGAAAGCGACACGTCGCGTTGCCGGTGACTTCCTGCGTGCTCTGGCCGCTGCGGTTCCCTACCGCATCCATACCGTGCTGACCGATAACGGCACGCATTTTACCGATCCGGCCGGCAATGGATGGACACCCGAAGACATCAAGGCCATGCGGGCGGATGGTGTCCTGTTCCGGTGCCACTCTTTTGAACTGGCCTGTGCTGATCTCGATATCGAGCATCGACTGACAAAGCCGCGACATCCCTGGACGAGAGGATGAACCGCACGATCAAGGACGCCACCGTCAAGCGCTTCTACTACGAAACACATGACCAGTTGCGTCAACACCTCGCCGACTTCGTTACCGCCTACAATTTCGCCCGCAGGCTCAAGACCCTGCGCGGCCTCACTCCATATGAATTCATTTGTCAGCAGTGGGAAAAAGAACCATCACGGTTCATACATAATCCGCACCACCAAATCCCGGGACCAAACATCTAGGTAGACGAAGATAGCGGCGGATTCCGTCAGGACGAAGGGGCCGTTCTCCACGGTCCGATCCAGCAGGATCGGCACCTTGCCGTTAGGATTGAACGCCAGAAATTCCGGCGTCTTTTGCTCGCCCTTGCGGACGTTGACGCCATGCAGCGTATAGGAAAGACCAAGCTCCTCGAGCGCGATCGGCACTTTGACGCTGTTCGGCGTCGCGAACGCATAGACATCGAACAGCGGCCGTTCTTCCTCGGCCGCCGCGCGTATGAATGAACCGGACATCGAGACACCTTTCTTCTGGCCCGACTTGTCCGGGCCCCTGAAAGACATGTCTCCGTACCGCTCGACATGGCAGATGCGTCGAGGCGATAAACGCCATTCCCAGGAGGAATGGCATGGATCGATATCAGGCGATGGCAACGTTCGTGCGGGTAGTGGAGACCGGCTCGTTCTCGGCCGCCGCGCGTCACCTCAACGTCGGACAGCCAGCGGTGTCCAAGACCATCGCGCAGCTCGAATCCCGGCTTCAGGTCAGTCTGCTCATCCGCTCCACACATGGGCTGACGCCGACCGAGGTGGGACAGAGCTTCTATGAGCGGGCGCGAAACGCCATCCAGGAAGCAGACGAGGCGGAGCTTGCCGCGAAGGGAGCAGGGGCGGGCCTGTCCGGGCGCCTGCGCGTTTCCGCCGCGACGACATTCGCCCGACTGCACGTCATCCCGAAGCTGCCGCACTTCCTGGCGGCTCACCCGCATCTCGACGTCGATATCATTCTCGACGATCGCATGATCGACCTTGTGGCCGAGGGCGTGGATATTTCATTGCGCATGGGGATGCTGTCCGATTCCACCGCGGTCGCGCGGAAAATCGCAACCGGCGGGCGCTCGGTTCTTGCAACGCCCGCCTATCTCGCACGGGCCGGGAAGCCGCAGAGCCCGGCGGATCTCGCGAATCACGAGGCGATTATCTACAGTCAGCAGCCCAATGTCTGGTCGTTCACGCGCGATGGCGCGGCCGTTTCCGTCTCTGTCGGCGGGCGGCTGCGCGTCAGCGCCGCCGAAGGGCTGCGCGCCGCATTGCTGGCCGACATGGGACTGACCATCGCCTCGGACTGGATGTTCGCGCCGGAACTGGAAAACGGCGCCATCGTCCGGGTCCTCGAAGCCTGGTCGCTGCCGCCGATCGGTCTGTGGGCCGTCTTTCCCGCCGGTCGCATGATGACCGCGAAAGCGCGCCGGTTCGCGGCGTTCGTCGAAGAGATCATGGGATCGAAGCCGGCCCCTTCGCAAACGGCATGATTGTCAAAAAAAAGCCCGGGACCAGCCGGCCCCGGGCTTCATGCAGGCGTCAGCGCCGCCCGGTCACCGTCCCGAAACCGGGACCGTCCCCGTGCGCAGCGTCGTCGCGCCCGTCAGGTCGTCATAGCGCGTATCGGTGTCGCCCGGCGTGTCGATGCCGCCGGCGGGCGTGGGGTGGTGCAGCCCGTCATATTGCAGGATCGAGAACGTCATCGTCTGGTCGGGCGTCGGCAGCAGCCTGTCGTTCCAGCCGCCGCCCAGCGCGCGGATCAGGCCCACCTCCGCCTGGACATAGCGGGTTTCGACCTGCACCTGCGAAATCTGCGCGTCCAGCGCCGCCTCCTGCGCGATGATCGCGTCCAGATAGGCCGACAGGCCGCCCTTGTACAGGGTCATCGTCATGTTCTGCATGTCCAGCGCGGCCGACACCGCCGCCTTCAGGCGGTCGTTTTCCGCCCACAGCCGGTCGGTGCGCGACAGCCCGTCCTCGACCTCGCGAAACGCCGAAAGGACCGAGGACCGGTAATGGTCGCGCGTCTCGCGATAGGTGGACCACGAGGCCTGCAGCGCCGCGCGGCGCAGCCCGCCCTCGAAGATCGGCATCGACGCCGACGCGCCGTACGACCACATGCTGTTCGCCAGGTTGGCCAGGTCGAACCCGTTGGCGTCGAAGCCGCCATTCGCGTTGAGCGAGATATGCGGATAGAATGCCGCGCGCGACACGCCGATGCTGCGGTTGGCCTGCGCCATCTGCCGTTCCGCCGCCGCGATATCCGGGCGCCGCTGCAGCAGGTCGGACGGCACGCCCACCGGAATAGCCGCCCGCGTGAAGGTCAGCGTATCGACCGGCGCGATATGGAAGCTGGACGGCGCGCTGTTGGTCAGCACCGCGATCGCATGCTCGGTCACCTCGCGCTCGGCCAGGATGTCCATCTCCGCCGCCTGGGTGACGTACAGACGGTTCTGCGCACGGGCCAGGTCCAGCTTGGGCGCCGCCTGGTTGGCAAGCTGCGTCTGCGTGACCGATACCGCGCGTTCGTAATAGGCGATGGACTTGCGATAGATCGCATCCTGCGCGTCATAGCCGCGCAGGGCCACGTAATCGTTGGCCAGTTCCGCCTGCAGGCTCAGCCGCGCGGCGGCGAAATCCGCCGCCTTCTCCTGGGCGGAATATTTCGCCATGCGCACCTGGTTGCGGATCTCCGACCAGAAGTCGGGCTCCCACGACGCCAGGCCGCCATAGAACTCGTCAGTCGCGGTGGTGGCGCCCTTGTAGCGGAACAGGCGGTCCGCCGACTGCTTGTTGTCCGACGCGCCGAAGGCCAGGCCGAAATGCGGCAGCAGGTCCGCACGGGCCTGCATGACCATGGCGCGGGCCTGGACGAAGCGTTCGGCCGCGGCCTGCAGGTCCGCGTTCGCGGCCGTGGCCTTGTCTTCCAGCGCGTCGAGCTGCGGATCATGCAGCATGGTCCACCAGTTGGACGGCAACTGGGTATCGGCCGGCGTGGCGGTGGCGAACGGCGCCTGCCCGTGCCAAGACGCAGGCACGACATAGGTGGGTGGGTGATAGGTGGGCGCCAGGTCGCAGGCGGACAACGCCGCCAGCGACAGCATCGCCCCCCCGGACATGACAGTCCGGCGCAGCGATCGCACGATCATCCCTCGATTTCCTCGCTTGCCTGGTCATACCCCTTGGCCGGCTGGACCACATGCACCTTCTGCCCCTCCAGCAGATCGGCCGGAGGGTTGTTGATGATCCGATCGGTGGCCGTGATACCCGAAACCACATCCGTCTCGGTATCGGCCATGCGCCCCACCTCGATGTTGCGATAATGGACGACATCGTTCGCATCCAGCACCGCAACCTGCATGCCCTTTTCCTGGAAGACCAGGGCAGCAGTCGGGATCTGGAACACTCCCGGCGTCGAAGGCGCCGTCATCTTGACCGAAGCGAACGTGCCTGGCCACAGCACGTGCTTGTCGTTGTCGATGGTGAATTCCGTTACCGCCGTGCGGGTGTTGGGGTCGTAGCCCCGTGCGATCGTCAGGAAGTCAGCCTTGAAAGCCTGGTTCGGGAACTGCGGCACGGTAACTTCCGCCGTCATCCCAGGCTTGAGAATATAAGAGAAGGTCTCGGGCACCGACACGAACAGACGCATCTTGTGCATATCCGACACGACGAAGAGCTGGCTGGCATCGCCATTGCTGCCATGCTCCCCCGCCCCGCTGCTGACATAGTCACCGACATTGATGTCACGTGACGTGACCACCCCGTCGAACGGCGCGACGATGGTCTTGAATTTTTCAAGCGCCTCGAAGCGATCGACATTGTGCTGGGCTGCCTGCATTTCCGCCAGACCCGCCTTGCGGTTCGCATCGGCGACCGAAACCGACTGCCCGGAAACGGCCTGCGACTTCGCCATCGCATGCCAGCGATCGGCACTGACGACAGCCAGGTTGTACTTGGCTTCGGCCGCCGCCAGGTCCGCCTTCGCCTGAGCATATTGCGCGTCCAGGCTTGGGGCATTGATTTCGGCCAGCACATCGCCGGTCTTCACCTCGGCGCCGTAATCCTTGTACCACATCTTCACGTAGCCCGAGGCCTGCGGAAAAATCGGCGCCTGATACCAGGCATCGATATTGCCCGGCAAAGTCAGGGTCACATCCTTGGGCGAAGGTTTCGCATGGACAACGGCCACATCGGGCAGCGCATTGCTAAGCGTCTCCGCGCGCAGTTCGGTCACCGCATGAATCCGGGTGACCACCTGATAACCGACCAACAGGGCCACAGCGCAGACCCCCGTCGCCAGAACGGTATTACGTGACAGGGAAGCCATCAGACGGTCTCCTTCCGGCTCGACGAGCGGTTATAGATGATCGCGTAAACACAAGGAACAAACAGAAGGGTGGAAATTGTGGCCACGATCAGGCCGCCGATCACCGCCTTGCCCAGCGGGGCGTTCTGCGAGTTGCTGATCGACATCGGTATCATGCCCACGATCATTGCTGCGGCCGTCATCAGCACCGGACGGATACGACCGTATCCCGCTTCCAGCGCCGCCTTGAGCGCATCGCCGTGCACTTCCAGCCTCTCACGGGCGTAGGATACGACCAGGATGGAATTCGCGGTTGCCGTTCCCATGCACATGATCGCACCGGTCAGGGCCGGAACCGACAGATGAGTATGCGTCAGGAAGAGACTCCACGCGATCCCGGCCAGCGCCCCTGGCAGAGCCGAGATGATGATGAACGGATCAAGCCAGGACTGGAAGTTGACAACGATCAGCAGGTAGATCAGCACGATCGACACCGCCAGACCGCCCACCAGTTGCACATAGGCGCTGCGCATCGTCGTGGCCTGGCCTTCGACTTCGACGGCCGCGCCGCGCGGCACGTCGCCCGCCGTCTCCGCGATCACCTTGTTCACGCCCGACAGCACTGTTCCCAGATCGGTTCCCTCGGCCGACACGTAGATATCGAACGCGGGCATCGAGTTGTAATGCGAAACCTGGCCCGGGGTTCCTTTGGCGGTGATCGTGCTGATGGCACCCAGCAACTGCATGCCCTTGCCCGACGGATCGCCATCCCCCTTGTCGACCGGAATCGACAGCAGGTCATTGAAATGCGTCAGCTGATTCTGCGTCACGTACGTGTTCAGCAGGAAGGTGACGCCCCAGGCCGGATCATACCAGTACTGGGGATCGACGGTCGAACTGCCCGACAGCGTCATCAGTTCGTTGTCGGCCAGGTCGGCGGCATCGATTCCGGTGGCCTGGCTGAAGGTCCGGTCCCCCTTCACGAACAGGGTCGGCGTCTTCATCGTCTGCTGCAGCGACACGTCCGCAGCACCGGGAACCAGACGCAGCTTGTTCACCAGTTCGACCGCATATTTGTAGCTTTTGCTCAACTCGGGACCGGCGATCTTGATATCGATCGGCGAAGGCGAGCCGAAATTGAGAATACGCGCCGTCAGGTCCGCAGGCTGGAATGTAAAGACCGTGCCCGGGAAGCTGGCCGAAAGCCCCTTGCGCAGGACGGCACGATAATCCCACACAGGCGATTCCTCGTTGGTCAAGGAGATCGTCAGGTCGCAGTCCTGCGTGCCGATGGTGGGGGTGGGAATGAAGGCCTGGTTGTGCGGTCCTTCAGGCAGGCCGCAATTGCTGACCACATCTTCGACCTTGCCGGGCAACAGTTCCTTGATCCGGTCACTGACCAGCGTTGCCGTGCGCCCCGCCACCTCGATACGGGTACCCAGGGGGGCACGCATGTGCATCTGCAGTTGGCCGGACTTGATTTCAGGGAAGAAGTCACGGCCGGCCACGGCATACAGCCCCGTCGACAGCACCGACAGCCCCAGGAAGGTGGAAACGAAACGCACACGGTTATCAATGGAACGCTTCAGGAAAGCACCATAGGCTTCGCGGAAGTGGGTAAAGCGGTGTTCGAACCCACGCTGGAAGCGGACAAACACGTTGCCGCCCTTCAACTCATCGCCATGCGTGTCATGCCCATGCGCGCCATGGGTCTGCCCGGCGAGAAGAAACTTCGCCATGGTCGGCACCAGGGTCCGCGACAGGATGAAGGACGCGATCATGGCGAAGATGATCGCCTCAGCCATCGGCATGAACAGCCAGCCGGCCACGCCGCCCAGTTCGAACAGCGGCAGCCAGACGATACAGATGCAGGTCGTGGACACGAAGGTCGGGATCACGATCTGGTTGGCCGCGTCGATAATCGCGACCTCCAGTTCCTTGCCCATTTCCAGATGGGTGTCGATGTTCTCGATCATGACGGTGGCGTCGTCGACCAGGATGCCGACGGCCAGCGCCAGACCGCCCAGCGTCATGACGTTGATCGTCTGCCCAGCCCAGCCCAGTCCGATGACCGCGCACAGGATCGCCAGGGGGATCGAGGTCGCGATGATCACGGTCGAACGCCACGAACCCAGGAACAGCAGCACCACCAGACCGGTCAGGATGGCCGCTGTCACCATTTCACGCAGCACGTCGATGATCGAATCCTTCACGAAGCCCGAGGCATCGTTCAGGACCGATATATGCGCGCTGGCCGGAATCACCTTCTGCAACCGCGGTATAAGCGCCTTCACACCGGACACGACATCCAGGGTCGAGGCCTCACCGCTCTTCATCACCACCATGATGACGGCCTGACGCCCCTTGACCAGCACGAGATTGGTCTGCGGGTGACCGCCGCGATACACCTGCCCCAGGTCATGCATGTAGATGACCGAGTTGCCGACGCGCTTGATGGGAATATTACCCAGTTCCTCCATCGAACGGGGCTGGGCGTTCGTGGCGACCATCCAGTCCGTGGGGCCGATCTTCTGATCGCCGGCCGGACGCACGATGTTCTGCTTGTCCAGCACATTCTGCACGTCCATCGCAGACAGGTGGTGGGCCTGCAACTGCTTCTGGTCCAGAGCAAACATCACGAAGGCATCCATGCCGCCGTAGGGATGCGGCACGATGGCACCGGGCACGGTCACCAGCAGGGTACGCACGCGAATCTGCGCCAGCTTGAACAGGTCAGACGGCGTCATGGTGTCGGACGTCAGTTCCAGCGTGATGACAGGAACCGAGGACGCCTCCAGCTTCATGATCATCGGTGCCGGAATCTTTTCCGGCAACTGCATCAGAACCGTCTGCGAAATCGCGGTAACGTCCGCTTCGGCCGATCCGATATCCGTGCCAGGCTGGAAGAATATCTTCACGATGCCGCGGCCGTAGTAGGAATCGGACTCCATGTGTTCGATTCCCTCGACCGTCGAGGTCACGCCCTGCTCGTAATTGTACATGACGCGGGCAGCAAACTCGTCGGGCAGCAGACCACCATAGGTCCACACCACCGCGATCGCCGGGATCTTGATGTTGGGGAACACGTCCGTCGGTGTCTTGAGGGCGGACATGACGCCGAACAAGAGAATAAGGATGGACAAGACGACGAATGTGTACGGCCGTCGCAGGGCCGTCACGACTATTGCATTCATATGCGACCTTTTTCCTGTTCAGGACGCTCTCGGCGCGGATCGAACCCAGGACGGACGCCACGGGCGGTCCGCCATTTCATTCCCATCAAGAAACAAGACTGCCTTGTCCCCGCACGAGGGCAGGCGTGAGCCCGGGCCGCCCGGCCCGCGCCACGCCTGTTTTTCCGCGGGGAAGAGCGGCGGCGAGCGGGGATCACCCCCGTAAAGGTCACGGGCTACACGGTAAGGTAGTCATAGCTGGCTCCCCAATGCCGCACGCGCCCCGCTAGAGCGGTGCTGTCTCGGCTGAGAGCCTATACAGAGATATATGTCAAACTATGTATGAAAAGATGTCCATGTGATGAAAACAAATTTCATGAAATTCCCTTAATGACGATCCCGCATGGGATCTATGCGCATCTGTTCACCATTGTTCGACGAATTATTGCGCAACGTAACACAAAACGGGCACAATACCATCGAAAGGCGCGCCGGACCGCCGCCGGCGCGCCTGTGCGGGCAGGTTCAGCGCCGCTTGATCTGCGTGATGTCGCGCACGGCGCCCCGCGCCGCGCTGGTGGTCAGCGCGGCATAGGCCTGCAACGCGACGGACACCGTCCGGTCGCGGTCGGGCCGCCAGGCGTCCTCGCCGGCTTCCTCCATCCGCAGGCGCCGCGCGGCCAGTTCCGCGTCCGGCACGGCGGTACGCAGGATGCGGTTGGGAATGTCGATCTCGATGATGTCGCCGTCGCGCAGCAGGCCGATCGCCCCGCCCTCGGCGGCCTCGGGCGAGATATGGCCGATCGACAGCCCGGCGCTGCCGCCCGAGAAACGCCCGTCGGTGATCAGGGCGCAGCGTTCGGCCAGCCCCTTCGATTTCAGGTAGCTGGTCGGGTACAGCATTTCCTGCATGCCCGGACCGCCCTTCGGCCCCTCGTAGCGGATGACGACGACATCGCCCGCCACGATCCGGTTGCCCAGGATGGCCGACACCGCCGCGTCCTGGCTTTCGAAGATGCGCGCCGGCCCGGTGAAGGTCAGCAGCCCGGCCGCGACGCCCGCCGTCTTCACGATCGCCCCGTCCTCGGCGATGTTGCCGTACAGCACCGCCAGCCCGCCATCCTGGCTGAAGGCATGCGCCCCGTCGCGGATCGCCCCCGCCGCGCGGTCCAGGTCCAGCGCGTGATACCGGCTGGCCTGCGAGAACGCCTGCGTGGTCCGCAAGCCGCCCGGCGCGGCGCGGAACAGGGTCGTCGCGGCCTCGGACGCGCCTGGGGCCGACACGTCCCAACGTTCCAGCGCCTGGGCCAGCGACGGCGCATGGACCATCGACACCTCGCGATCCAGCAGGCCCAGCCGGTCCAGTTCGCCCAGGATGGCGAAGATGCCGCCGGCGCGATGCACGTCTTCCATATGCACGTCGGCCTTGGACGGCGCGACCTTGCACAGATGCGGCACCCGGCGCGACAGCCGGTCGATATCGGCCATGGTGAAGGGCACCTCGCCCTCATGCGCCGCCGCCAGCAGGTGCAGCACCGTGTTGGTCGACCCGCCCATGGCGATATCGACCGTCATCGCGTTCTCGAACGCCCGCGCCGTCGCGATCCCGCGCGGCAGCACGCCGGCATCGTCATGCTCGTACCACCGCCGCGCCAGGCCGACGATGCGCCGCCCGGCCTCCAGGAACAATTCGCGCCGGTCGGCATGGGTGGCGACCAGGCTGCCATTGCCCGGCAGCGCCAGGCCCAGCGCCTCGGTCAGGCAGTTCATGGAATTGGCGGTGAACATGCCCGAGCACGATCCGCAGGTCGGGCAGGCCGAACGTTCGATCGACTCCGACTCGGCATCGCTGACACGCGGATCGGCGGCCGAGACCATCGACGTCACCAGGTCCACATGGCGTTCCACCCCGTCCTGGATCACCCGTCCGGCCTCCATCGGGCCGCCGGACACGAAGATGGTGGGGATGTTCAGCCGCATCGCGGCCATCAGCATGCCGGGGGTGATCTTGTCGCAATTGCTGATGCACACCAGCGCGTCGGCGCAGTGCGCGTTGACCATGTATTCCACCGCATCGGCGATCAGCTCGCGCGACGGCAGGCTGTACAGCATGCCGCCATGGCCCATGGCGATGCCGTCATCGACCGCGATCGTGTTGAATTCCCGCGCGATTCCGCCCGCCTCGGCCACCGCCCCGGCCACGAGCTGACCCAGGTCCTTCAGATGCACGTGCCCGGGCACGAACTGGGTGAAGGAATTGGCGACGGCGATGATCGGCTTGCCGAAATCGGACTCCTGCATGCCCGTGGCACGCCACAGGCTGCGGGCGCCGGCCATGTTGCGGCCATGGGTGGTGGTGCGGGAACGATAGGCGGGCATTTCTGGTGCCTTTCCGGACAATCAGGCGCTTCGGTTCGGGTGGGCGCCCCTTATATGGGACGGAATGGCCTTCCGTGAAGCACCGACTGTCCGGCCCGGCGGGTCAGGACGCGGTCAGCGGCGCCTCGGCCGCCGCATCGTCGCCCGCCGCCAGCACGCGCCGTGCCTGCGCCAGGTCGATCTCGCCCTCCCACGCGGCGACCGCGATGGTGGCCACGCAATTGCCGACGAAATTGCCCAGCGCGCGGGCAATGCCGATGAACCAGTCCACCGACACCACCAGCACCAGCCCGATCGGCGGAACCTGCGGCACCACCGCCAGCGTGGCGGCCAGGATGACGATGGCCACCCCCGGCACCCCGTGCGCCCCCTTCGACGTCACCAGCGCGGTGCCCAGGACCAGCGCCATCTGCCCCCACCCCAGCACCGTGCCGGTGGCCTGGGCCAGGAACAGCACCGCCATGCCCAGATAGATCGACAGCGCATCCAGATTGAACGAATAGCCCGCCGGGATCACCAGCCCCACGACCTCGCGCCGTATGCCCAGCCGCTCCAGCTTGTCCATCGTCTGCGGCAGCACGGCGTCCGACGCCGTGGTGGCCGCCACGATCAGCAGTTCCGCCCGCAGATAGACCAGCAGCCGCCACAGCCCGACCCCGCAGCGCCGCATCACCAGCCCCAGCGCCAGCGTGACGAACGCCGCGACGGTGCCCACATACAGCACCACCAGCAGCCCAAGCTGCCCCAGCGCGGCCGCGCCGTAATGCCCCACCGTCCAGGCCACTGCCCCCAGCACGCCCACCGGTGCCACCCAGGTGACGATCCCCATGATGCGGAACATCACCGCCGTCAGCCCGTCGATGACCCGCGCCACCGGCTGCCCGGCGGGCCCGACCTGCGTCAGGGCGCAGCCGAACAGGATCGCAAAGAACAGGATCTGCAGCACGTCATTGCCGGCGAAGGCCCGCACCGGGCTGGTGGGGACGATGTTCAGCAGGAAGGCGCCGATCCCGCCCTGGCGCAGCGCCGCCGCCGACCCGCCGACCGACCCCAGCGCCACGGCGCCGTCCGTCACGGCCCGCCCGGCCAGGGGCACATGCATGCCCCGACCCGGCCCGGCCAGGCCCGCCGCCAGCAGGCCGAAGCTCAGGGCCAGCGTTGTCATCGCCTCGAAATAGATTAGCGCCTTGATCCCGACCCGCCCGACCGTGCGCAGGCTGCCCGCGCCGGCAATGCCCTGCACCACGACGCAGAACACCAGCGGCGAGACGATCATGGCGATCAGCCGCAGGAACAGGTCGCTCAGCGGCCGTAGCGCCATGCCCAGCGCCGGGTCCAGCAGCCCGATCGCGACCCCGCCCGCCGTCGCGACGACGATCTGGAGGAACAGCGATTGATAAAGCGGCGCCTTCGTCATGCCCACCGCATACGATACGTACCCGCCACGACCAAGAGGCGATCCGGCGATCACCCGCCAGGCGGACGCTCCAGCAGGTCGGCATATTCGGGATGGCGGCGGATGAAGGCCGTCACGAACGAACAACGCGACACCACCCGCATCCCCCGCGCCCGCGCGGTATCCAGGACGGCGCGCACCAGCGTCGATCCCACGCCTCGCCCCTCCAGCGCGGACGGCACGCTGGTGTGGCTCAGCACCAGCCGCCCGCCTTCCACCGCATAGTCCGCGAACGCCACCTCGCCCCCGACAGGCAACTCGAAACGACGGCGGGACGTGTTGTCGATCAGGTCGGTCATGGACGGTCCCTCATGCATGGAATGGCTTTTTCTTTTCTGAAGAAAATGAAACGAAAAGATCCCGGTTCGTTTTTCGGTCCCTCATGCATCTGGAACGCCGTTTATAAAGAGCCTCGATGCCGCCCAAGCATTAGTGAATATTAATACTTGATCCATCATAATTCTCTCCGCGAGAATGAATTATTTTGTAAATTGACTTCTCGGCCTCATAAAATATATTTCATACATATCAGCAGGGTACGAGGCCGATTTCAGCCGGTTGGCCCCGGGATTTTAAGATTCGGTTAAAACTCTCGCCTCATCCAGGCGCTGTCGCGTTACCGATATCTGGCAGCCGCCGGCATCATACCATGACCCCCGTTACTGGAGGCGAATTGCACCGTCGATTCTGGAGGGGCGGCCGCCTGTGGGTTGGCGGCGCCATCACCATTCTGTTGTCCACCACGATGGCCACCGTCATCCTGGTCCATGCCCGTGATAATTTCATGCATACCCGGCAGGACGTGGCGGGCCTGGAGGGGTTTCGCCCGGTCCTGGACGCCGCCAGCCTCATCAGTGCCGAACGGGCCCCTTCCACCATGCTGATGGCGGACGAAACCGCCCCGGCCCGCGACAGGCTGCGCGCCGCGCGCGCCGCCACCGACCAGGCCCTGGCACACGCCGCCGGCACCGTGTCGTCCGCCGCCCTGCAGGAGACCCTGCGGCAGTTGGAGCAGGCCCGGAACCTGGTCGATCGGGCCGCCGAGCGGCCGGACCGGTATGACGGCGTCCAGGGCGCGATCGATGCGCTGTTCGCCGCAGACGATGCCTACTGGACGATGATGATACGGCAGTCCGCCACGCTCATCGGCTCCGATCCCCGGCTGGCCGCCCCGATCCGGCATGCGCTGATCCTGTGCGGCCTGCGCGACAATGCCGGGCGACTGGGTTCGGTGATGCTGGCACCGCTGATCGCACAGACCCCGATGCCGCCGCGCAACGTCTCGGCCAGCGACCGGCTGGCGGGCCGCATGGCCGTGGAATGGCAGTTGCTGGAACTCAATCCCAGCGTTGCGGATCATGGACCGCGCCTCGCCGCGCTGCGGCAGCATGCCGAGCGGGCGTTCTTCGACGACGGGCAGCCCCTGGTGGCCCGGATCATCGCCGAGGGTACCCAGGGCACGCCCTATACGCAGACGGCCGTCGCCTTCGCCGACCGGTATGCCCGGACGCTGGCGCCGCTGGAAACCTGGCGGACGAACGACCTGGACATCGTCCTGTCCGACTTCAGGCGCAAGGCGCGGCACGCCTTCGACATGCTCTGGATCATCAGCGGCGCGACGCTGACCGTCACCGGCCTGATCGCCGGCGGGGTGCTGCTGGTGCATCTGCGGGTGCTGGCCCCCCTGCTGGAAGCCAGCGAGGCCGTCGTGGACCTGGGCCACGACGAACCCCTCCGCCTGCCCCGAAGGCATCGCGGCAGCCGGGAACTGCAGCCGCTGTACGAAGCCCTGGAGATCCTGGACGCCAGGCTGCGCGAACGCGCGGCCCAGACCCAGGCCCTGAAGCATCAGGCCGAAACCGACGAACTGACCCAGCTCCTCAACCGGCGGGCGCTCCAGATCCTGGCGAAACCGAGGCTGGAGATCTCGGAAGCGGACGAACGCGCGTTTCTGATCCTGCTGGACATCGACCATTTCAAATCCATCAACGACCGGCACGGCCATACCGAAGGCGACCGGGTGCTGGTCGCGGTCGCCGCCGCCCTGCGCGAGCAGGTGCGGCCGGACGACCTGGTCGCGCGCTTCGGCGGCGAGGAATTCGCCATCCTGATCCGCGCGCACACCCAGATGACCGCCCTGTCCATGGCGCATCGCCTGCGCCGGCGCCTGGGCAGCCTCAAGGTCGTCTCCGCCCAGAATGTCCGCATTCCCGTCACCGCCAGTTTCGGCGTCGCGGCCGGCGACAATCTGACATGGCGCCAGTTGGTGGCGAAGGCGGACGTCGCGCTGTACGCCGCCAAGCGGGCGGGCCGCAACACCGTCCGCCTGGCCGAACATGATGCCGAACCGGCCGACGAAGGCACGGCGTGACGGGAGGATTCTAGTCCCCGGCCTCCGGCCAGCCGCCGCCCGTCGCCTTGCACAGCGCCACCACATCCAGCAGCACCGCCAGCCGCGCCTGGATGTCGTCCTGCCCCGCGCCACCCAGCTCGGCCCGCGCATCCAGCACCGCCAGCGCATCGCCGGTCCCGTCGCGATAGCGGGTTCGGGCCAGGGCCAGCCGGTCGGTGACGCTGGCCATCGCCGCGCGGTCGCTCTCGCGCGCCGCGCCGTCCGTGCGCAGCGCGACCAGCGCATCCTCCACCTCGCCCAGCGCATCCAGCACGCGCTGGCGATAGGCCAGGGCGGCCTCCTGCTGCCGGGCACGGGCCAGCCGGATCGCGGCCCGCAGCCGCCCGCCCTGGAACAGCGGCAGCGAAATCGCGGGGCCGAACTGGTAGAACGTGTTGCCCCAGTCCGCCAGGCTGCCCAGCGTCAGCGTGCGCTGGCCGACCTGCCCGGACAGCGTGATGTCGGGATAAAGCTGCGCCACCGCCGCGCCGATCCCGGCGGTGGCGGCATGCAGGTCGGCCTCGGCCGCGCGGATGTCCGGCCGCAGCCGTGCCAGCGCCGCCGACAGCACCACCGGCACGCGCGGCGGCGGGTCCGGCAGCGGACGGACCGCGGCAAGCGGGCCGTCCAGTGCCCCCGGCGGCTGCCCGGTCAGGATGGCCAGCCGGTTCAGCGCCTGCCCCGCCTGCCGCTGGAATCCGGCCGCCTGCCCCTGCGCCCGCACCAGCGCCGCGCGGGCCAGGTCGACATCCGTGCCGTCCGCCAGCCCCAGCCGGCGCTGGAACGCCCGCAGCGCCACCGCCCGCGCCCGCGCCGCCGCCACCTCGCCCGCCAGGTCCAGCAGCGCCTGCGCCGCCCGCCATTGCAGATAGGCCCGCACCACGTCGCCCTGCAGCGTCAGCCGCGCATCGCCCTGCCGGGCGACCTGCGCCGCCACCTGCGCGTGTGCCTGTTCCACCGACCGCCGCACCCGGCCGAACAGGTCCAGTTCCCACGATGCGTCGAACCCGACCTGATACAGGTCCGTCCCCTGCGTCAGGCCGCCGATCCCGCCCAGGAACGCCGGCTGCCCCGTGCCGCTGCCCGCCCCCCCCAGCACCGAGAACAATCCCGCCTCGCCCAGCCGTTCGCGCGTATAGCGCGCCGAGGCCCCCAGTTCCGGCAGGCCGGCGGCACGCTGGGTGGCCTCCTGCTCCCGCGCCTGGACGACGCGCGCCGCATTTTCCTCAAAGCCCGGATTGCCCGCCATCGCCCGCGCCACCAGCGCGTCCAGCACCGGGTCGCGGAACATCCGCCACCAGAGCGGATCGGGCCGCGCCACCAGCGCGACACCCCCGCCATGCGCCGACACGTCATGCCACGCCGCCGGCATATCGGCGCGCGGCGCGTGGAAGGCCGGCCCGACCGTGCAGCCCCCCAACCAGACCCAGGCGAGGCCCGCGACCCACCCCGCCCGGACCGCCCGACGCATCAATCCAGCGTTTCCCGATAGAAGCGCACGGCGACCGCGACCGTGCAGAGCGTGAACAGCACGATCGGCCACAGGTCGGGCAGGATCTCCGCCAGCCCGTTTCCCTTCAGCAGCACCCCGCGCACGATGCGCATGGCATGCGTCGTCGGCATCACCTCGCCGATCACGCGGGCGCAGCGCTCGGCCTCGTCCATGTAATGGGTGGAGACCAGCACCGTCAGGCCGCCGCCGGCCATGTCGTGGATCAGGTCCCAGAACGCGCGCCGCGCCCGCGCATCCACCCCCGCCGTCGGCTCGTCCAGCAGCAGCAGCGCCGGCCGGTGCAGCACGCAGGCCGTCAGCGCCAGCCGCTGCTTCCATCCGCCCGACAGCTGGCCGGCCAACTGGCCGGACCGGCCGCGCAGTTCCATGCGGTCCAGCATGGCATCGACCGCACCGCGCGGGTCCGACAGTTCATAGATCCCGGCGACGAGTTCCAGGTTCTCGCGCACCGTCAGGTCCTCATACAGGCTGAAGCGCTGCGTCCCGAAATCCTTGCGCAGGTCCCGCACGTCGATGACGTACTCCCCAGTCTCTTCGGGTTTCGGTCCGTTCATCGCGCCGTTCATCGCGCGGGCGCCCATGCCGGGCTGACCGTCACCGGCTGGCCGGGATTCAGCATCCCCGCCTGGTCGGCACGCGGTCGCGCCTGGACCAGGTAGACCAGCTTGGCCCGGCTCTGGTCGCTGAAGATCAGCGGCGGCGTGTATTCGGCACGCGGTGCGATGAAATCCACCTGTCCCTCCAGCCCCGGCGGGCAGCCGTCACAGGCCAGCCCCACCCGGTCGCCCGGGTGGATGCGCGCCAGCATCCCCTCCGGCACGAACAGGCGGATGACGATATGGTCCGGCGGCAACAGCGAAATGACGGGCGTTCCGGCATCCAGCACCTCGCCCGGCCAGGCCAGGATATCGGCGATGACGCCCGCATCGGGCGCCACGACGTGCCGCTGCGCCAGCCGCCAGTCCATGATCGCCAGCGCCGCGCGCGCCGCCCCCGCCGTCGCCGCTTGCGCGCGGATCTGCTCCATCCGGCCGGTGGGGGCCTGCGCCTGGTCCAGCGCGGCGCGCAGCCCCGCGACGCGCGCCTCGGCCGAGCGCCAGGCGGCACGGGCCGCGTCGCGCGCCTGCAACGTCGCGGCGCCCGCCGGGGCCGCCGCCTCCAGCCGGCGCAGGTCGGCCCGCGCACGGTCGCGCGTCGCCTCGGCATCCGCCAGGTTGGACGCCGCCTGGCGGATCTCGGTGTCGCGGGCGGGGCCCTGCAGGTTCGCCAACTGGCGTGCGCCTTCCTCGGCCTGGCGCACCGCCTGGTCGCGCGCCGCGTGCTCGGCCACGTCGTCCTGGTCGAACAGCGGCTGCCCCACCCGTACCCGGTCGCCCCGCGCGACGCGCAGCCCGGTCAGCAGCCCGGCCTGCGTCGGGCCGATCCGCACGAAATCCGCATCGACATACCCCTGCCACGCCACCGGCACGGCCTGCCGCGACCACGCCCACCACAGGGCGGCCGCCAGCAGCAGCACCGCCGCCCCGGCCACGCCGGCCCGGCGCATGCCCGCGCGCGTCACCGCGTTTCCAGCGCCCCGACCATCGCCCGACCTTTCGCGCATGCCTCAGGCCGCGATAACAGCGCGCCCGCCGCCGCGTCGCGGCCTCAGCGGAATTTTATCGTGACCAGAGGGATTTTTTCGAACGCCCCTGCTGAAAACACGCCCGATGCGTCACGACATCATATGGCGCGACACCGTGATGGGACAACGCCCATGACCCACGCACCGCCCAGCCATACCCCCGCCCGGAACGGGCAGCCGACCATCCCTCCGGCGATGATCGAAACCCTGCGCGGCAACGCCACCCCCCTGCCCGCCCCCGAACTGGCCCCCGGAGGGGTATCGGACCAGCCCGACGCCTTCGCCGACGCGTTCGACCGCTTCGGCGCCGCCCGCGTCGTCCTGCTGGGCGAGGCCACGCACGGCACGTCGGATTTCTACCGCGCCCGCGCCGCCATCACCCGCCGGCTGGTGGAACGCCACGGCTTCACCATCGTCGCGGCCGAGGCCGACTGGCCCGACGGCGCGCGGATCGACGATTACGTGCGCCATCACGCCCCCCGCCCGTGGCGCGGCCCCGCCTTCTCGCGCTTTCCCGGCTGGATGTGGCGCAACGAGGACGTTGCCGCCTTCGTGCACTGGCTGCACCACCACAATGCCGGCCTGCCCGAACACCGCCGGGTTTCGTTCCATGGGCTGGATATCTACAGCCTGGGCGAATCCATCCACGCCGTGCTGTCCTACCTGGACCGGGTGGACCCGCCGGCGGCCGCGGCGGCCCGCGCGCGCTACGGCCGGCTGACCCCGTGGCAGGACGACCCCGCCCGCTACGGCCGCGCCGTCATGCAGTACGGCCAGGACAGTTGCGAGGACGCGGTGGTGGCGCAGTTGCGCGACCTGCTGGCGCGGCGCCTGCACGACGTGCGCCACAACCATGACGGCGGCGCGTCCGGCGGCAACGGCGCGGCCTGGTTCGACGCGGTGCAGAACGCCCGCATCGTCCGCGCCGCCGAGCAATATTACCGCGTGATGTATCGCGGCAGCACCGAAAGCTGGAACCTGCGCGACCGGCACATGTTCGGCACCGTCCAGGCGCTGCTGGCCCATCGCGGCGACGCGGCCAAGATCGTGATCTGGGCCCATAATTCCCATATCGGCAACGCCGCCGCCACCGCCATGGGCTGGGCCGGCCAGTTCAATATCGGCGAACTGTGCCGCATGGCCCATGGCGACGAGGCCGTGCTGATCGGCCTGGGCACCGATCGCGGCACCGTCGCCGCCGCCAGTGAATGGGATGGCGAAATGGAGGTCATGACGGTGCGCCCCGCGCGGACCGACAGCTACGAACACGCCTTCCTGCTGGCCGGCCTGCCGCGCGCCCTGTTCGACTGGCGCGACAACCGCCCATTGCGCGAGGCCGTGCGCGGCCCGTGGCGCGAACGCGCGATCGGCGTGATCTATCGGCCCGACAGCGAACTCGGCAGCCACTATTTCGAGGCCACGCTGGCCGACCAGTTCGATGCGTGGGTCTGGCTGGAAAAGACCAAGGCCGTCACGCCGCTGAACCACGCCGCGCCGCATGGCGCGCCGGAAACCTGGCCGTTCGGTCTGTAGGATGTACGACAACCTCACCCCGTTTCGCGACAGGCAGGAAGCCGGGCAGGCCCTGGCCGCCGCGCTGATGCCCCTGCTGCCCGGACCGGCGCTGTCCGCAGGGACGTTGCCCGGACAGGCCCCCGCGCGGCCGCTGATCCTGGCCCTGCCGCGCGGGGGCGTGCCGGTGGCCGCCGAAATCGCCCGCGCGCTGGGGGGCGAACTGGACGTGCTGTACGTGCGCAAGATCGGCATGCCGGGGCATGAGGAATACGGCCTGGGCGCGGTGGTGGACGGCGCGCAGCCCCGGCTTGTGCTGGACGAGGCCGCCATTCGCGCCGCCGGCGTCCCCCGCGCGGATATCGTGGCGCAGACGCAGCGCCAACTGACCGAGATCGCCCGCCAGCGCCGCGCCTACGGCCAGGGGCGCCGGCCAGTGCCCGTGACCGGCCGGATCGTGGTCGTGGTCGATGACGGGATCGCCACCGGCGGTACCATGCGTGCGGCGCTGCGGGCCCTGCGGGCCAACCACCCGGCCGCCCTGATCGCCGCCGTCCCCGTCGCCCCGCCGGACACCCTCGCCGCCCTGGCGGAGGAATGCGACCGCATCGTCTGCCTGCGCCAGCCCGAACCCTTCCTGGCGGTCGGCGCGCATTACCGTCATTTCGACCAGGTCAGCGACGATACGGTCCGCGATGCGCTGGCGCAGGGGGCGCCCTGAACCCGGCTCCTGCTCCGTTGATCACGGCCACCCCTTGCAGGGGCGAAAGCCGATGGCATGTATTATGCGTGACCTCACAACGCGCCAGGACGAAGCGCGGACGCAACGAGGAGAACATCCCATGATCATTCCCGTTCTGCATATCCTCAACAGCAAGGGCTCGGCCGTCATCACCGTCCGCCCGGACGAAGCGGTGACGGCGATCGCGCACCTGCTGACCCACAACCGGATCGGCGCGGTGCCGGTCGTGGACGGAACCGGCCATGTCGTGGGCCTGGTCTCGGAACGTTCGATCGTCGGGGCACTGGCCCGGCACGGCGCCGAAATCGACCGCCTGTGCGCGTCGGACATCATGACGCACGACGTCCCGACCGCCCGGCGGTCCGAGGACATCCTGTCGGTCGCGCGCAAGATGACCCGCAGCCACAGCCGCCACGTTCCGGTCCTGGACGATGCCGGCCACCTGGTGGGGCTGGTCAGCATCGGCGACATCGTGAAGCTGCGGCTGGAACAGGCCGAACTGATGGCCCGGGAAATGCAGTCCTACATCATGCAGGAAGGATACGGGGCGGTCGCACCCCGCCCCTTCGCGTCCTGAGGCACGGCCCCTGCCCGGCCCCCGCGCGGGGCCGGGCAGGGGCAGCGCCCGATCGATCAGGCATACGTATCCAGCAGGGACGCCGCATCGCCCGTGCCGCCGCTGGCCGTCTGGGACCCGCCGCCGGTCGTGGTCTGGGACACGATGACGCCCTGCGCATTGGTCACGGTCACGGTCGTGGTCCCGTCCGCGTTGATCGTGGTGGTCGTCGTGTCGGTGCTGGAAGATGTACCGGTGGAACCGCCCGAGGACGACGCCGAGGGCGAAAGCTGCGACGATGCGTCGGCCGACGAAATGGTGCTGTTGAGGGAGATCATGAGGCACGCTCCATATTGAATATCACCGGAAACCGGCCCGAGATCCCGAATAGCGTCGACCCCGGCTTCCACGATACTGCGCGGGCTTCCCGCGTCCCGTCAAAGACGTTTTGGTGTATTTTCGTTACCGACGCCCGCGACGATGGAATACCAGCCCCGCCAGATCATATAGAAGGCGACCACGAAGATAACGCAGGCGAAAACCCGCGCCAGCGCGCCCCGCGACCCGGCCAGCCGCCGCGCCGCCCGGGTGCCCCCCAGGCTGCCCGCCACCCCGCCGGCCACGAACAGGCCCGCCAGCGGCCAGTCCACCAGGCCCGACAGGGCATAGCTGGCGGTGGTGCTGAACCCGAACACCGCCACCGCGACCAGCGACGTGCCCACCGCGTTCAGGATCGGCATGCCGGTCGAGGCCATCAGGCCGGGCACGATCAGGAATCCGCCCCCGATGCCGAAGAAGCCGGACAGCAGCCCGGTGGCCAGCCCGGTCCCCGCGATCCGCCCGGCATTGTCGCGGGTGCAGGTGGCGTCCGGGTCGCCCGCCCCGTCCCGGCCGCGCAGCATCAGCACGCCGACCCCCACCATCAGCACCGCGAAGGCCAGCAGCAGGCGCTGCCCGCCCACGATCTTGCCGGCATGCGCGCCCAGCAGCGCGCCCAGCACCCCGGCGGCGGCGAAAACGGCGGCACAGCGCCAGCGGACGGTATGCGCCCGCGCGTGGCTGGCCAGCCCCGCCAGCGCGTTCACCGCCACCGCGGCGGCGCTGGTGCCGATGGCGACATGCGCGTCGCGCAGCCCGACCAGATAGACCATCAGCGGCACGGCCAGGATCGACCCGCCCCCGCCGACCAGCCCCAGCGTGAACCCGACCAGCACGCCCGAGGCCACCCCAAGCCCCGCCTGGACAGGATTCATCGGCGCCGCCCTACAGCGTGTCCAGCGGGATCTTGATATAGCGGGTACCGTTGGATTCCGGCTCCGGCAGGCGGCCGCCGCGCATGTTCACCTGCACCGACGGCATGATCAGCCGCGGCAGGTCCAGCGTCGCGTCGCGCGCGGTGCGCATGGCCACGAACGAATCCTCGTCCACGCCGTCATGGACGTGGATATTGCCCGTCCGTTCGGCCCCGACCGTGGTTTCCCACGCGAAGTCCGGCCGCTCCGGCCCCCCGTAATCATGGCACAGGAACAGCCGCGTGGCGTCGGGCAGCGACAGCAGCCGCCGGGTGGACCGGTACAGCGTCCGCGCGTCCCCGCCCGGGAAATCGGCCCGCGCCGTCCCGAAATCCGGCATGAACAGCGTATCGCCGATAAAGGCCGCATCCCCGATCACGAACGCCATGTCGGCCGGGGTATGGCCGGGCACATGCAGCGCGATCGCGTCGATCTGTCCCAGGCGGAACGTGTCGCCATCGGTGAACAGGCGGTCGAACTGCGACCCGTCGCGGGCGAACGCCGTCCCGGCATTGAAGATCTTGCCGAATACCGCCTGCACCCGGACGATCTCCGCCCCGATGCCCAGCGCGCCCCCGACCTGGCCCTGCAGCCACGGCGCGGCCGACAGATGGTCGGCATGCACGTGGGTTTCCAGTTGCCACGCCACCTCCAGCCCCTCGGCCCGCAGATAGGCCAGCACCGCCGCCGCCGAGTCATGCCCGGTCCGGCCGGATGCCGGATCGTAATCCAGCACGCTGTCGACGACCGCGGCCTGCCGCGTCGCGGGGTCGTGCACCACATGGGTGGCGGTGAAGGTCGCGGGGTCGAAGAAGCTGCGCACCACGGGCGCCCCCGGCCGGCCCGACCAGGCGGCAACCTGCCGCGCCGCCGCCTCCCGCGCCGGATCGCCCGGGGGAATGGCGGAAGCGGCGGATGTGGGATCGGTGGTCATGGTCGTGCCCTTTCCGGTTCTCCCCGGCATCGGCCTGCGGCGTGTCGGGCGCGGTTCACTTTCGCACTTTCATAATTTGTGTATTTCATGTTTGGTATTGCGTCAAGCCGCACGGGATGCAAGAGCCGCCTCATGTCCGACACGCCATCGCCTGCCCTGTCCATTGGGAGTCCTTCCTTGGGGGGCCCCTCCATCGTGCGGATCGGCGATGCCGCGCCCGATTTCCAGGCCCGCACCAGCCAGGGCCCGGTCCGGCTCAGCGACTATCGCGGGCGGTTGCTGGTCCTGTTCTCGCACCCTGGCCGATTCACGCCGGTCTGCACCAGCGAATTCGTGGCCCTGGCCCGCGCGGCGGACCGCTTCGCGGCGCTGGACTGCGCGCTGCTGGGCCTGTCGGTGGACAGCCTGCACGCCCACCTGGCCTGGATCGACGCCATCCGCGCCCGCTTCGGCGTCACCATCCCCTTCCCGGTGATCGAGGACCCGACGATGGCGGTCGGCCGTGCCTACGGCATGCTGGATGCCGCCGCCCGCGACAGCGCCACGGTGCGCGCGACCTATTTCATCGACCCGGCGGGCATCGTGCGCGCCACCACCAGCTATCCGGTGTCCACCGGCCGGTCGGTGGCCGAAATGCTGCGGCTGGTCGCCGCCCTGCAGCGCGCGGCGGTGGGCGACGTCCTGACGCCGGAAGGCTGGGAACCCGGCGCGGACATCGTCCTGCCCACCATCGCCACGGCGGACGACATGGCCGCCGCCGGTCCGTCCTGGTTCTGCCGCATCACGCCGGACCCGCAGGCATGACCGCCCGCCCGCTGACGCGCCCGGCGGCCGAACGGCTGGCCGACCGGCTGCGCCCGCTGGCCCAGCCCCAGCGGCTGATGATCCTGTCGCTGCTGCTGGCCGGCGAACACACGGTGGGCGAGATCGAAACCCGCACCGGTATCGGCCAGCCGGCACTCAGCCAGCAACTGGCCGAACTGCGCCGGTCCGGCCTGGTCACGACCCGCCGCGCCGCGCGGCAGGTCCATTACCGCATCGCGGACACGGCCGGCCTGCGCCAGACCCGCGCCATCCTGACCCTGTTCGGCGACGACGCCCCGCAAATCCGGGCCGAGGCGCCGGCCGACCCTGTCCCGGCTACTCCCTCACCAGCCACTCCGTCACGGGCCGCCCCGCCGCCCGACGGCGCGGCCCGTTTCGTCCATATCCTGGCGCCCGGGACCTGACCGGCTCCTATTCCACGTAATCCGGCTGTTCGCGGTCCAGCTTGCGGCGCAACGCCCGCCAGACCAGTTCCCCCTTGTCTTCCTCGGCGGCGAACTGCGCCTGGGCCCGTGCGATCCGCTCGGCCGAGGGCACATGCAGCGGAACGCCGGTCGATTGCGCGGCGATCTGGATGCGGCACGCCTGCTCCAGGTAATAGATGCGATAGAACGTCTCGGCCACGGTGCGCCCGACCGTCAGCAGGCCGTGATTCTGCAGGATCATCGCATTGCGCGTCCCCAGGTCGCGGACCAGCCGCTCGCGCTCGCCCAGATTGTCGTCGGCCGCGATGCCCTCGTAGGCGTGGAAGGCCACGTCCTCGTGGAATTCCATGCTGATCTGGTTCAGCGGCAGGATGCCCTCCTGCTGCGCCGCGACCGCCATGCCGGCCAGCGTGTGGGTGTGCATGACGCAGGCGGCGTCGGCCCGGCTGCGATGGACGGCGGAATGGATCACGAACCCCGCCGGGTTGACCGGCTGGGACGTCGGCTGCGTCGGCAGGCCGTCGGCATCGACCACCACCAGCGAACTGGCGGTGATTTCCTCGAACAGATAGCCGTACGGGTTGACCAGGAACCGATGGTCCGGCCCCGGCAGGCGCACCGACAGGTGGGTATAGACCATGTCGGTCATGTCGAAGATGGCCAGCAGGCGATAGGCGGCGGCCAGATCCTCGCGCAACGCCTGCTCGGCGGCCTGGATGGTATCCATGATGGAACTCCGGTGAATGGCAACAGGGAGGATGGGGGCACGGTTCGAGGCTTCGCCCGCCCTCGTTGCAGATTAAACATGATTCGCCCAAAGTGAAGTTCAGCGATCACGACAGCAAGCCGGGGAATGGCGTGATATGCAGCATACCCCCACAGACGAAGGATGCCCCGTTTGCCCGGCAGCCGGCATGGCGAACCACCCCGCCCCGCTTCACCCCGCCCCCCGATGGCCAGGCTGCTGGCCGGATTCCTGGTCCTGCTGCTGGCCGGGCTGGGCGCGGCATTCGGCCCGGTCGCCCCGCCGGCCCGGGCGCAGACCCCGCCCCGCCCCGCCTTCGCCGCCGACGGCACGCTGACCGTCTGCACCAACCCCACCCTGCCGCCCATGAGCTTCATGGGCGGCGCCGCGGGCGGCGACATGGTGGGCGAGGATATCGATGTCGGCCGTGCGCTGGGCGCGTACTGGCACGTGCCCGTCACCTTCGTGTCGATGGATTTCGTGGGCCTGTTCCCCAGCCTGGCCGCCGGGCGCTGCGGCATCGTCATCAGCGGCGTGCTGCGCCAGCAGGCGCGCGAGGCCCGGTTCGACGCCGTGCCCTACCAGCCCACCGCGCTGGTGGTGGTGGCGCGCGCCGGCACCGCCCGCGTGGCCTCGATGGCCGCCCTGTCGGGCAAGGTGCTGGCGGTGCAGTCGGGCACCAGCTACGCGGCGCGCGTCGCCCAGGAAAATACCGCCCTGGCCGCCGCCGGCCGCCCGCCCATCATCATCCAGCAATACCCGACCGAGGACGAGGTCGTGCAGCAGGTGCTGATCGGCCGCGCCTTCGCCTTCGTCAGCCAGGATGTCGAACTGTATTTCCGCCAGGCCCAGCTGCACGGCAAGGTCGCGGTGATCGTCCAGCCCGACTACCCGGAATACCGCGATTTCGCGATCTACATGCGCAAGGACGCGCAGGACCGCGCCCGGTTGCAGGACGCCGTCACCGCGCTGCGCGACAGCGGGCAGATGGCGCAGATCCGGCAACGCTGGCAGATCACGCCGGCCGCCGCCGCCGCGGTCCAGGGCGCGGACGGCCCGGCCGGCGGCTTCGACGCGCGCGTCTTCCTCTCGGCCCTCGCCTCGCCCGCCTTCCTGCGCGGGGCGGGGGTCACGCTGGTCATGGCGGTGCTGTCGCACATGACGGCGATCGTGATCGCCATCCCGATGGCGCTGGTGCTGAACGGCCGCGACGGGCTGCTGAAATCCGGCGTGCGCGCCTATGTCGCGCTGTTCCGCGCCGCGCCGACCCTGCTGCAACTGCTGTTCGTGTGGAACGCGCTGCCGCAGTTCCTTCCCGTCTTCCGCGAGGCCTGGTTCACCCCCTTCCTGGCGGCCTGGATCTCGCTGTCGATCAACGAGGCCGCGTACCAGGTCGAAATCAACCGCGCGGCGCTGCAGGCCATCGATCCCGGGCAGGCCCTGGCCGGCGACGCGCTGGGCATGACGCGGATGCAGGTGTACCGCCACGTCATCTTTCCCCAGGCGCTGCGCATCGCCCTGCCGCCGACGATCAACGAATTCATCAGCCTGATCAAGACGACGTCGCTCGCCTCGGTGATCTCGCTGCAGGAATTGCTGGCGGTGACGCAGATCAACGTGGCGCGCACCTTCGCCTTCACCGAATATTACGCGGCGGCGCTGGTCTATTACCTGCTGATCGTATTCTTCTTCCTCGGGCTCCAGCGCCGCATCGAACGCCGCTTCGCCTGGGCCGATCGCCTGGGGGCCGACCGCCGATGATCACGGTCCAGAACCTCCAGAAATCCTATGGCGGCTTCCAGGTCCTGCACAACGTCTCCCTGACGGTCGCGCGGGGCGAGAAGATCGCGATCCTGGGCCCGTCCGGTTCGGGCAAATCGACGCTGGTCCGCTGCTTCAACCGCATCGAACCCCACGATGCCGGCACGATCGTCATCGACGGCACCCGCGTCGACCAGACGATCGAACTGACGCGCCTGCGCTGCATGGTCGGGCTGGTGTTCCAGAACTACAACCTGTTCCCGCATCTCAGCGTGCTCGAAAACTGCACCCTCTCGCCCCGCGTGGTGAAGAAGATCGCCCGCGCCGAGGCCGAGGACCTGGCGATGAATTTCCTGCATCGCGTGAACATCGCCGACCAGGCCGGCAAATATCCGATCCAGCTCTCCGGCGGCCAGCAGCAGCGCGTGGCCATCGCCCGCGCGCTGTGCATGCAGCCCTCGGTGATGCTGTTCGACGAACCGACGGCAGCGCTGGACCCGGAAGCGGTGTCCGGCGTGGTCGACATCATCGACGGACTGGCCGCCGACGCCATCACCACCCTGTGCGTGACCCACGACATGGGCTTCGCCCGCCGCATCGCCGACCGCATCCTGTTCATGGATCGCGGCCGCATCCTGGAAGACGCCCCGCCCGAAACCTTCTTCACCCAGCCCCGAACCGACCGCGCCCGCGAATTCCTCAGCCAGATGCTGCGCTACTGAGAGCCTGTTTGGAAAGTCATGGATGAGCGTTTCTTCGGGTGAGATTGGCGCCCATGGCGACGAAGATCATGGCCTGTGAGACATCGATGCGACGCTCGTAATCGCGCACGAGGCGTCGCCATCGGGTCATCCATCCGAAGGTTCGCTCCACGACCCAGCGCCGGGGGAGAACCTCAAAGCCTTTCGCTCCGTCCCTGCGACGGATCACCTCGACGACGAAGTCCAGGTAGGCAGCCTTGTCCATCAACTGGAGCCGGTCATAGGCACCGTCCGCGAATAGATGCTTGACCCACGGCCAGCGCTTGCGGATCGCGTCCAGGATCATCTGCGCTCCGGCGCTGTCGGAGATGTCCGCCGGCGTCAGGTTGACCATCAGCAGGCGTCCGTCCGTATCCACGGCGATATGCCGCTTGCGCCCGACAATCTTCTTTCCAGCGTCGTAACCTCTTGTTTTCGCGTGCGGCGCCTTGATGCTCTGGCTGTCGATCACTCCGGCCGAAGGGCTGGCTTCACGGCCCGAGCGCTCCCGGTCAAGCATCAGTTCCACATCATGAATGGTCTGGAACAGGAACCGCCGGGCCAATTCCCTGAACCAACCATAGACCGTACGCCAATGCCCGAAATGGATCGGCAGCATTCGCCAGCCGCAGCCGGATCGAACCAGGTAACGAACCGCGTTGATCACCTCGCGGAATTCGATCTCGCGCGGACGCCCCGTGCGTCCCGGCTCGGGCATCAGTGGCGCGATGCGCGCCCATTCCTCCTCCGTCATATCAGACGGATAACGCTTCGTCTTGCGGGTAATCCTGGCCATGCGGCCTCTCTGCTCTGGCGTCCACATCCAGAGCTTGAATCACACTTCAGCGACTTTCCAAACAGGCTCTGATCATATCCGAAACCGCGCCGGACCCAGCCCGCATGGGCGGCAGAAGGCCCCGTCCTTGACTCACCACTTGATATGCAATACGTACCGCATATGATTCGAACCTTTGCCGACAAGCGAGCGGAACAGGTTTTTACCGGGAAGCTGCCAAAAGGCTTTCAGGCGCAGATCGCCAATGCGGCACGACCGAAACTGCGCATGCTGGCAGCGGCGACCGTCCTCGACGATCTGCGGGTCCCGCCGGCAAACCGCCTTGAGGCACTGGCTGGCGACCGGCAGGGGCAATACTCGATCCGCATCAACGACCAGTTCCGGATTTGCTTCGTATGGCGTGACGGCGACGCCTATGATGTCGAAATCATCGATTATCACTAAGGCCAGGAGGTCGGACATGACCGAACTTCACAACGTATCGGCGGGCGACGTGCTGCGGGAGGAATTCATGCTCCCGTTCGGCCTGTCCGCCCGCGCCCTGGCGGCGGAAATCGGCGTGCCGGCCAACCGCCTGAGCGATATCGTGCGGGGGCGGCGGAGCGTGACGGCGGATACGGCCATCCTGCTGGCGGAACGGTTTGGTACATCCGCCGAATTCTGGATGAACCTCCAGGTGGCCTACGACCTTGAAGAAGCACGGGAGAAGCTGGCAAGCCGGCACCGCTCCACCCTGTAATCCCAGCCAGCCGGAACCGCACGCCGGATCGCCACCAGCGCGCGTTTGCGGACAGACTTACCCTCCCAGGACGTAGAACAGGCTGGCCGCGACCGCGATCGTGACCGGCAGGGTGCAGATCCAGGCCAGGGCGATCTTCATCAGCATGCCGCGATTGATGCCCGATCCCGATCCCAGCATGGTGCCGGCGATGCCGGCGGTGATGATGTGGGTGGTGCTGACCGGCAGGCCGGTATAGCCCGCGGTGGCGATCAGCCCGGCGCCGACCAGTTCCGCCGACGCGCCCTGCGCGGGCGTCAGGTGGGTATTGCCGATCTTCTCGCCCAGCGTGTGAACGATCCGGCGATAGCCGACCATGGTGCCGATCCCCAGGCACAGCGCGCTGAGCAGCCGCACCCACCAGGGCGCATATTCCACCGTGGGACGCAGTTCCCGCCCGATGCGGGCCGCGACCGCGCGGTCGGCACCGCTGGCGGCCCTGCTGGCCGAAACCGCCTTCAGCCCGGCCACGACCTCGTACAGGTCGGCACGCAGTTGCGACGCCACCACATGGTCGGCCTGGGTGTGCGACAGGCGCGCGGCGGATGCCAGCGCCTCGGCCCGCAGCCCGTCATGGTCGTAGGCATCCAGCAGCGGTGCCGCGATCGCGGCGCGTTCGGCAATGTGCGCGATATCGGGTGCGGTTGCGGGATTCAGCGCGAAGGTCGCGGGCAGCAGGCCGATAATCGTCAGCATGATCAGCCCGATGCTCTTCTGCCCGTCATTGCTGCCGTGCGAGAAGCTGACGCCGGTGCAGGTCAGGATCAGCAGCCCCTTGACCCAGCCGCGCGGCGGCGCGTCACCCTGCGGCGGCTGGTACAGCGCCGGGTCGCGCACCAGATGCTTCAGCGCGAAATACAGCGCCCCCGCCCCCACCAGCCCCAGCAGCGGCGAAATCGCCAGCGCCCGCAGGATCTTCCAGATCTGCGACCAGTCCACCGAATTGCCCAGGTCGCGCGTATGCAGCAGCGCGTCGCCGACCGCGATCCCGATCAGGGCGCCGATCACGCAATGGGAACTGGAATTGGGAATACCGAACCACCAGGTGAACAGGTTCCACGCCAGCGCGGTGCCGAACAGCGAGATCAGCATCGGCACCGCCGGGTCGCCATTGGGCGGCGACAGCACGTCGGCCGGCAGCAGTTCCACCAGGCCGTAGGCGACGCTGATGCCGCTCAGTACGACGCCGACGAAGTTCATCAGCCCCGACCAGACCACCGCCGTCCGGGGCTTCAGCGAATTGGTATAGATGACCGTCGCCACCGCATTGGCGGTGTCATGGAATCCGTTGACGAATTCGAACACGCAGACCAGCAGGAAGCAGGCGAGCAGCGCGAGGATCGAAAACAGCGAATAAGGTGCGAAATGCAGCATGATGCCGAAGACCGGTTGCAGTGATTTCGAACAACTACAGAAATAATATCATATTTTCATATAATATCAGGACATTCACAAAACATTTCACAGGGTACCCAATGCGGCTCCCCCCCAACGCAAAAGCGGCGCCCCCGGAATCGACCGGAAGCGCCGCTTCTCCAATATCCAGCTGGTCCCATGGGACCGGCCGGGACAACCGGGCGATGCCTTATTGGAAAGGCATATAGCGCATCGACAGGAAGACCATGTTGTCGTCGGTATGCGCCGTTCCGCCGACACCCGCGAAGGCACGGACGTTGGTGTAGGAATACTGCATGCCGAACTGCATGGTGCCGTAATCGCCATGCAGGTAGCGCCACCAGAAGCCGACCGTGCCCTGGGTCACGCGCTTGATGTTCGTAGCCGTGCAGTTCGAGGCCATTTCCGTCTGGCAGCCCGTAGCGATCAGGGCCGGATTGCCGTAGCCGTAGGCCTTGTTGCCGACATTGAACGAACGGCCGCCCAGAATGTCTTCCATGCCGCCATAGGCATAGACATCCATCGACTTGATCGGATGACCGACCAGGCCGGCCAGAACCTGCGCTTCCGGCAGGGCGACCGGCGCGCCGAAGCGATTGGTCGTGGCGTCGGCCAGATTGCTGGTGCCGTATCGGCCGATGCCGTTTCCGACCAGGCCGGACGCCTGGAAGTCCAGCTTGTGCTTGATGATCGGGATCAGCATCGCACCGCCGCCGCCGCCGGCCACGACGACATGGCTCTGGCCATGACCCAGATAGCTGACGCGATCGTGCAGGAAGCGCATCATGCCCAGGGCTTCGAAGTGACCGAACTTCGGATCGGCCGCGCCCTTGAGGATGATGTCGGGCGCCACGTCATCCGAATAGGTGGTGGTCGCGTTGTTGACCTGACCGCCGGCCGTATTGACCGTAACGGTCGAACCCGGCGGCGCGTAGTTGGTTCCCCCCCAGACCGACTGCGGGTTTTCCAGCGACAGACCGATATGGTACTCGCCGTGATTGAAACCCTTGACGGCACGGACGCCGGTATTACGCGTCCAGGTAAAGCCCGGAAGGTACTGCGCGTCGATCACAAGCGGGATGTTCTCGTTACGCTCGTCCATGCCATGCTTGAACATGGTCGCCAGCGACCACATCTGGCCGCCCGCTACGTACCAGTCGTTCTCCGTATCCTGCAGTTCGCCATACACTACGCGTGCACGCAGAACGTAAGAGCCCGATCCGAAAGTTTTTGAACAATACCAGCCTGTTGTGATTCATCCGTCTTTGCGAAGAGATGGAGTGAATGGTGACATGGACTGGTATTGCCCGACGTGAACATAGCCGGGAAGGGTTGCGATATCCATCGGATATGACGGACGGGGAGTGGGCTTTGATCATGCCATTTGTACCCCCGGCGAAACGGGGCGGTCGCCCCCGCACTACGGATATGCGCGAGGTGGTCAACGCGATGCTCTACATAGCCTCGGCCGGGTGTGCGTGGCGCCTGCTGCCGAAATGCTTTCCGCCGGTCTCGACCGTCAGGCGCTATTTTTACGCCTGGCGTGGTGCCGGAGTGTTCGAAGTCATGAATACGGTGCTGGTCATGAGCCTGCGCGAGATCGAGGGGCGTGAAGCCTCTCCGAGCGCGGGCGTGATTGACAGCCAGTCGGTGAAAACCACGGAAAGTGGCGGGCTTTCGGGCTATGACGCGGGGAAGAAGGTCAAGGGCCGCAAGCGCCATATTGTGACGGATACCTGCGGCTTCCTGATCTTTCTCCTCGTTCATGCCGCCGACATCCAGGACCGTGATGGGGCTGTTGATGTCCTGGCAGCGATACGCAGGCGCTTTCCCTGGCTGCGCCACATCTTCGCTGATGGCGGCTATGCTGGCGACAAATTGCGATCCGCGCTCGCCTCCATGGGAAAATGGACCCTTGAAATCATCAGGCGGTCCGATACGGCGAAGGGCTTTCAGATCCTGCCGCGCCGCTGGGTGGTTGAACGGACATTCGCATGGCTGGGACGGTGCAGGCGGCTCGCCAAAGACTGGGAACAATCCATTGCTTCCTCAACCGCATGGACATTGATCGCCTCGATCCGAATGCTCACACGACGGACAGCAAGGCATTGTCACGGTTGAAGAACTTTCGGATCGGGCTCTAAGAGTTGGATTGACGCGAGTTGGACGCCGTGCCGGAGCCCTGGAAATCCACTTCGGAATAGCCCGACGCATGCAGATGGCTGTTCAGGTCGCCCTGCACCAGAACCGAAAGGCGGCTCTGACGTTCGGTCTGATGGTATTCGTTCATATGGGCGTTCGGCGAGTTCAGCCAGGGAATCGTCGCGAAGTTCGAGCTGATATCCGAAGCTTCGTTGCGTGAACGGAAGATGCCCGCCATTTCGAAGAAGCCACCGAGGGTGATCGTCACGCCACCGATTGCGAACTGCCCTTTGCGGAGCGGTGCTTGGGACGAGGAACGAGCCACGGGCATGCCGGTGATCTGCCCATAGGGCGTGTTGTTGATCTGGGGAGCCGGCGACTGCGACGCGCTCAGCCCCTGCACACCGCTGACATACGTGGCCTGCCCCTGCGCACCGCCGACATAACGCGGCGTGGCCAGCCCCTGCGCGCCGCCGACATACTCGCGCCGCATGGCGTATGGATTGCTTTCAGCTTCGATACGTGCCTGGCGGGCAGCATCACGCGCTTCCTGCACTTCGCGCGCATGCTGGGCCTGCTGGGACTTCATCTCCTTCAGTTGGACCTGAAGAAGCCGGATCTGCTTCTCCATGACGTCGATCGACGTCTCGGCATGTGCGGACTTGCCGGGAAGGCACTGAGCCCAGACCAAGGCACTGGTCAAAAGGAGAATGCTCTTCTTTGGTTTGAAGACGGGCACCGGTTTTCTTTCCCATAAAAGAAGTGGACGGCCCCAAGTAGGAAATTGACTGATTTTAATCCAAAGAAGGTTCTTGGTCAGAAATGCTACAATTTTATTACATTGAAATATAATTCTGAATATTTTTAATAATTATTATTTAATAATCATTTATTAATTATAAATAACTCGCACAGCCAATTAATTTTCGCAATATGTCAAACCATTTTGTTCATTATTCATAATTTTAAGCAATTACCTTCGGACTATAAATGAACATTTATGATCGTATTCATATCGTTCCGAAGAAAATACTGCACACAACCGGAAATGCAGCCCGACAGACCATCGACATCCGGCAACACCGTGTCTTTTCTGCAACGGCCCGATGGACCGTGCCCTGCCGAAGCCGAGCAGGGACTGCCGCCGACCCACATGCCAACCGCCCCGAACAAACAAAACGGGCGGGGGCACAAGGCCCCCGCCCGTCAGACACGCGTTTCCAGACCCCTTGCGGAAGCCTGTTGGCGGGTGCATGCCTTACCAGGCGGCGCGAATCGACGCCTTCACCTCGGCCGGCAGGACGACGTAGTCCAGGCCACGGGCAATGCCGTCGCCATTGTCGAATGCCCAGCCGAAGAATTTACGCACGGCCGCGCCCTGGGCGGCATCCTTCGCCTGCTTCGGCACCAGCACGTAGGTCGCCGAGACGATCGGCCACGCGCCCTTGCCGGACGTATCCAGCAGGTCGACCGCGAAATTGGCGGCGCCCTTCCAGTCGGCGGCGGCGGCGGCGCGCGAGAAGCTGTCCAGGTCGGCGGTCACGAAATCGCCGGCCTTGTCCTTCAGCTGCACCGTCGTCATATGGTTGCGGCTGGCATAGGCATATTCGACATAGCCGATGCCGCCTTCGGTGTTGCGGACCGACGCCGCGACGCCGTCATTGCCGCGCGCGCCGACACCGCCGGGCCAGGAAATCGAGCTGCCGGCGCCCGTGCCGTCATGCCACGCCTGCGACGAGCGTGCGAGGTAGGACGTGAACACGAAGGTCGTGCCCGACCCGTCGGCGCGGTGCACCGTCGCGATGGGCAGGTCCGGCAGGTTCACGCCCGGGTTCAGGGCGGTGATCTTCGCATCGTTCCACGAGGAGATGTCGCCCGAATAGATGCCGGCCAGCACCTCGCCGGTCAGGCGCAGCGTGTTCGCGGCGATGCCCGGGATGTTCACGACCGGAACGATGCCGCCCATGACCGTCGGGAACTGGAACAGCGCGCCCTTCTGCAGCTTGGCGGGGTCCATCGGGGCATCCGAGGCGCCGAAATCGACCGTGCCGGCCAGGATCTGGTTCTGGCCCGCGCTGGACCCGACGCTCTGGTAGTTGACGGCGACGCCGCTGGCGCTACGGCCGGCCGAACCCCAGGCCTCGTAGATCGGGGCGGCGAAGCTGGAGCCGGCACCGGTGATGTTCGCGGCATGCGCGACGGAAAGGGCAACCGGGGCAGTTCCCAGAAGGACGGCGGCAAACACTGTGACAGAACGACGCATCGAGTTCAGATCCCTGACGAGCGTGACAGACAAGCCCGGCCAGGCCCCGCTAAGCGCCCCCCAGGCTGCCCTTCTCCTAGCCCGGATCGGCTGGCCAGGGGAGTGATGTGTCCATGACAGTTTCATGACGCTTCCAAGACATCGGCCTGACACCGGCCCGGCATCAGCCTGCCAGCGGAAACCACACGGTAAACGCCGTCCCCCGTCCGACCACGCTGTCGATGGTCAGCCGCCCGTCATGGCGGTCGATG
Source organism: Gluconacetobacter diazotrophicus PA1 5 (assembly GCF_000067045.1). Taxonomy (NCBI): domain Bacteria; kingdom Pseudomonadati; phylum Pseudomonadota; class Alphaproteobacteria; order Acetobacterales; family Acetobacteraceae; genus Gluconacetobacter; species Gluconacetobacter diazotrophicus. The sequence continues at coordinate 3,902,850 of NC_010125.1, read as the reverse complement.
ATGTGCTTGACGATCGCCAGCCCCAGGCCGGTGCCGGTGCGCCGCGCCGCCGTGCCTTCGACGCGATAGAATCGCTCGGTCAGGCGCGGCAGGTGCCGGGCCTCGATTCCCGGCCCGTTATCCGTCACGGCAAACGCGATCCCGTTTCGCGCCCCGCCGGTCGCGCCCACGTCCACTCCCACCATCGCCGACGGCGCCGCCTGCCGCACGCGCAGGCCGATCCGCACCGCGCGGTCGGATTCGCCCGATCCGTATTTGATCGCGTTCTCGATCAGGTTCAGCAGCACCTGCACGACCTGGTCGGAATCACCGGGGAAGGACGGCAGGTCGTCCGCCATGTCGATATGCAGGGTGGCCGGCCCACCATCCAGCAGGGGGGCCGTCTCGTCGCGTACCCGCGCGATCACCGCGGCCGGATCGACCTGGCCGCGCGGCTTGCGGTGCTCGCTCATCTGCACGCGCGACAGCATCAGCAGCCGGTCCAGCAGGCGCTGCATCCGCGCGGCCTGCCCGGCCATGACGCCCAGGAAACGCTGCTGCGCCGGCGGATCGTCGGCGGCGGGGCCGCGCAGGGTCTCGATGAACCCCGTCAGCGCCGCCAGCGGCGTGCGCAGCTCGTGGCTGGCATAGGCCACGAAATCGGTGCGCATGCGCTCCACCGCGTCCTGCTCGCTCACATCCAGCAGGGTCGCCAGCACCACCGATTCCCCGCGCCCGATATCGACGCGCCGGAACTGGGCGCGCACCGCGCGGCGCACCGGCACATCCAGCACCATGTCCACTTCCGCCCGGTCGCCCTCGTGCAGCCGCAGCAGCGCCGATTGCGCGGCGGGATGCCGCACGATCGCGCCCAGGCTGTCCCCGAACAGTTCCCACGCCCCGGGCCCCGCATGCAGGATGCGCCCGCCGGCATCCAGCACCAGGATGGCCGCCGGCACCAGGTCCAGCACCTCGATCATGCGCGACAGGGCATCCGCCGAAGGCGGGGCCGCGCGGGCGGGATCGCTGCCAGGGTCCTCCGTGGCGGCCCGGCGCCGCCCGGCGACCATCCGCCACCCCATGCCGCCCGCCGCCAGCAGGGCCATGCCCGCCACGACATCCTCGGGCCACAATCCGGCCATGCCTAGGTCCCGCCGCTGCCCGGACCGATCCGCGCCGTCAAGGACGCGGATCGTCCAGGGCGTAGCCCGCCGCCCGCACGGTGCGGACGATATCGGCCTCGCCCGGCCCGTTCAGGATCAGCCGCAGCCGGCGGATATGCACGTCCACCGTCCGCGGTTCCACATGCACCCCGCGTTCCCACACCCGCTGCAACAGGTCCTCGCGCGAGAAGACCTGGCGCGGATGGCGCAGGAAGAATTCCAGGATGCGGTATTCGGTCGGCCCCAGGGTCAGTTGCCTTCCGTTGCGCTCGGCCCGGTGAGCGACGGTGTCCAGCGTGACGTCGGCGAAGCTCAGCATCTGCTCGGCCGGCGGCGCCCGGCGCATCAGTGCGCGGATGCGGGCCTGCAGCGCCTCGATGCTGCAGGGCTTGGTGACGTAATCGTCGGCGCCGATATCCAGGCCGCGAATATGGTCGGCCTCGCCCGCGCGGGCGGTCAGCATGATGATCGGCAGGGTGCGGGTCGCTTCCTGGTCACGCAGCCGGCGGCAGACATCCAGCCCCGACAGGCCCGGCAGCATCCAGTCCAGCACCATCAGGTCGGGACGCCGGACGGCGACACGCGCCAGGGCCTGCTCCCCGTCCTCGGCCACGCCGACCTCGTATCCCAGTTTTTCCAGGTTGTAGCGCAGCATCATCAGCAGCGCCTCGTCATCCTCGACCACCAGGATGTACGATTTGCGGCCGTTCGTCTGACCTTCGTTCCCGTTCGCCATCGTTCCGGACATTCCGCTACTCCGTCACACCACCGGGCCGCCGCGCGGCCGCGCGACAGGCAGTTGCTCGCCGGTCGCGGCGTAATAGACGCGCTCGGCGATATTGGTCGCGTGGTCGCCGATCCGCTCCAGGTTCTTGGCGATGAACAGCAGGTGGGTGCAGGACCGGATGGTCCGCGGGTCCTCCATCATGTAGGTCACCAGTTCGCGGAACATGGCGGTGTACAGCTCGTCCACCGCCGTGTCGGATTGCCAGACCTCAACCGCGCCCGCGCCATCCTGCTGGCTCATCGCGTCGATGGCGCGGCGCAGGTTCTCCTGTACCAGCCGCCCCATGGTCCGCAGCCCGCCCAGCGCCAGGCGCCCGTCGCCGGTCTCCAGCCGCAACGTGCGGCGCGCGATGCTGGCGGCGCAGTCGCCGATGCGCTCCAGGTCGCCGGTGATCTTCATCGCCGACACGATCTCGCGCAGGTCGCCCGCCATCGGCGCGCGCAGCGCCAGCACGCGGATCGACAGCGCCTCGACATCGCGCTCCAGCGCGTCGACCTGCGGGTCGCATTCCGACGCCGCCATCGCCGCGTCCTCGTCCCGATCGACGATCGCGGCCATCGCCATCGCCATCTGGCTTTCGACGATACCGCCCATCCGCGCCATCATGGCGCGGATCTGGCCCAGTTCCTGCTCGTAGCTGCTGACGGTATGCGCCTGTTCCTTGCCCACGCTGCCCTCTTTCCTGTCAGCCGAAGCGGCCGGTGATGTAATCCTGGGTGCGGCGTTCGCGCGGGGCGGTGAACATGCGGTCGGCGTTGTCCACCTCGACCAGCTCGCCCATGTAGAAGAACGCCACCCGGTCGGCGCAGCGCGCCGCCTGCTGCATGTTGTGCGTCACGATCGCGATCGTGAACTCGCCCTTCAGCTCGTCCAGCAACTCCTCGATCCGCGCGGTGGAAATCGGGTCCAGCGCGCTGGTCGGCTCGTCCAGCAGGATCACCTCCGGCCGGGTCGCGATGGTCCGCGCGATGCACAGCCGCTGCTGCTGCCCGCCCGACAGCGCCAGCGCCGACGCCCCCAGCCGGTCCTTCACCTCGCCCCACAGCGCCACCCGCCGCAGCACGTCCTCCACCCGCTCGTCCATCTCCACCCGCGTCAGCCGGTCGTGCAGCCGCACCCCGAAGGCGATGTTCTCGTAGATCGACATCGGAAACGGCGTCGGCTTCTGGAACACCATCCCCACCCGCGCCCGCAGCACGTTCAGGTCCAGGTCCGACGACAGGATGTTCCGCCCGTCGAACATCACCTCGCCCGTCGCCCGCTGCCCCGGATACAAATCATACATCCGGTTCAGCACCCGCAGCAGCGTCGACTTGCCGCAGCCCGACGGGCCGATCATCCCGGTCACCCGCCGCGCCGGGAAATCCAGCGTGATGTCCTTCAGCGCGTGGTTCGACCCATACCAGAAATCCAGGTTCCGCACCGCCAGCGCCGCCGTCGACGCGGCCGCCGCCGGCACATCCTGCATCACCGTATCCCTCATGCCATCATCCTCGTGGATATCCCTTTGGGCCATCCTACCGCGCCAGGCCCGCGCGCCGGCTCCATACCCGCACCAGCACGTTCAGCACCAGCACCCCCGTCGTCACCAGCAGCGCCCCCGTCCACGCCAGTTGCACCCAGTCGTCATAGGCCGACCCGGCATACTGGTAGATCGCCACCGGCAGGCTGGCCATCGGCGCGTTCAGGTCCAGCGACCAGTTCATGTTGCCCAGCGACGTGAACAGCAGCGGCGCCGTCTCGCCCGACACCCGCGCCACCGCCAGCAGGATGCCCGTCAGCACCCCGCCCCGCGCCGCCCGCAGGCAGATCTGCAGCACCACCCGCCATTTCGGCGCCCCCAGCGCATACGCCGCCTCGCGCATCGTCAGCGGCACCAGCCGCAGCATGTCCTCGGTGGTGCGCACCACCACCGGCACGAACAGCACCGCCAGCGCCACCGCCCCCGACAGCCCCGAGAAATGCCCCACCGGCGCCACCAGCGCCAGATACACGAACAGCCCGACCAGGATCGACGGCGCCGACAGCATCATGTCCGACACGAAGCGCACCACGTTCACCACCCGCCCGTCCTGGCTGTATTCCGACAGGTAGACCCCGGTCAGCAGCCCCACCGGCGTGCCGATCGCCGCCGCCAGCCCGGTCTGCAGCAGGCTGCCCACGATCGCGTTGGCCAGCCCGCCCCCCGCACCCGGCGGCAGCGTCGCCCGCAGGAAGGTCGCGGGCGACAGCCCGGGCAGCCCCCGCACCAGCAGCGTCAGCAGGATCGAGCCCAGCGCCGCCAGCACGATCCCCGTCGCCGCCAGGCTCAGCCCCGTCGCCACCCGGTCCACCAGCCGCCGCCGCACCGCCAGCGGCCCGCCGCGCGCCCAGCCATGCCCGGCCGCCGCCGCCGTCCCCGTCATGCCCGTCGTCACGCCCGCCATCCTAGACCCCGCCCCGGCGCAGCAGCAGCCGCGAGCACGCCAGCGTCAGGAACGAGATCACCATCAGGATGAACCCCAGCGCCAGCAGCGACGACAGCTTCAGGCTGCCCGCCGGGCTCTCGGGAAATTCCAGCGCGATCAGCGACGCGATCGTGTTCCCCGGCGCGAACAGCGACCAGCCGATCCGGTTGGTGTTGCCGATCACGAACGTCACCGCCATCGTCTCGCCCAGCGCGCGGCCCATCCCCAGCATGATCCCGCCGATCAGCGCCGGGCGCGACCACGGCAGCGTCACGCTGCGCATCACCTCCCACCGCGTCGCCCCCAGCCCATACGCGCTCTCGCGCACCTGCGCCGGCATCGCCATGAACACGTCGCGCATCACCGCGCACACGAACGGCGTCACCATCACCGCCAGCACCAGCCCGCCCGTCAGCAGCCCGGTGCCATACGGCGCGCTGCGCAGCACCGCCCCCAGCACCGGAACAGGACCCAGGTGGTGGTTCACCCACGGCTGCACATACCGCGCCATCACCGGCACGATCACGAAGAAGCCCCACATGCCGAAGATGATCGACGGCACCGCCGCCAGAAGCTGCACCGCCATCCCGATCGGCGCCGCCACCACCGCCGGCGCCATCTCCACCAGCCAGAACGCAATCCCGAACGCCAGCGGCACCGCAAACAGCAGCGCCAGCACCGTCGTCACCACCGAACCGAACATCGGCGCCGCCGCCCCGAAATGCTCCGTCACCGGGTTCCACACCGTGCTCCACACAAACCCCGGGCCAAACGCCGACCACGCCGAAACGCCGCCCCACGCCAGGACCGCCACCAGGCCGCCCATTAGAACCAGAATCGACAGCGCGCACGCCCGCACCACACCCGCAAACAGGCGGTCACCCGCCACGCGGCCCATGATTCCATCCGTGTTTCCGGTGAATCCGATTGCGCTTCGCCCCGGCGGAGCAGCGCCCCGCACCACGGGTTGCGGCATCTGCTGCATCCATCCGTTCCCGATGCCGTCTCTCTTCCCACCACCCATAGCCTTCGGCCCATCCCGCTTCAATCGGACAGGACCAGGGGGGCAGTTAAGTTTTTATGACATGGAGGAAGGGGCTATGCGCCCACGACCCGACGCGGCAGCGCCTCCGGCACGGGGCGGGACCGGTGCCATTCCTCCAGCCAGGACGGCACCTTTCCGGCATCGAGGGGACGCGACATCAGGAAGCCCTGCACCACCGGGCAGTCCAGGCCGTCCAGCAGGTCGAGCTGCCGCTGGGTCTCGACGCCCTCGGCCACCACCGTGACCCCCAGGCTCTGCCCGATACGCAGCACCGCGTTCACGATGGAATAGGTATCCCCCGCCCGCTCCAGCCCGACGACGAAGGCCCGGTCGATCTTCACCTCGCTCAGCGGCAGGCTGACCAGGTTCGCCAGGCTGGAAAATCCGGTCCCGAAATCGTCCATGGACAGGCCCACGCCCAGAGCGCGGATCGCGCGCGCCGCGGCGATGGTCGTTTCGGAATCGGTGATCATCGTGCTTTCGGTGATTTCCACCATCAGGCGCCCGGGTGGAATGCCGGATTCCTCCAGGATGGACCCGATCAGGCCCGGCAGGCCCGGATCGCTGAAATGCCGGGCCGACAGATTGACCGACACGACCGGAATCCCCACCCCGTGGGCCATCCAGATCGCCATCTGGCGGCAGGCCTGGCGCAGCGCCCATTCCCCCAGCGCCTCGATCAGCCCGGCTTCCTCGGCCATCGGGATGAAGCGCGTGGGCGGGATGTCGCCCCATTCCGGATCATGCCAGCGCGCCAGGGCCTCGACCCCATACAGCGCCCCGCTGCGCGAGCGCACCTGCGGCTGATAGACCAGCCGCAGCCGGCCATCGGCCAGCGCGTCGCCCAGCGCCGAGGCCAGCATCACCCGGTCCTGCGCCCAGCGGTTCATTTCCGGGCTGAAGAAGCGATAGAGGCTGCCCCCGGCTTCACGCGCCCGCGACACCGCGATCTGGGTATGGCGCAGCAGCGTCTCGACCGTGCGCCCCTTGTCGCGGCCAGCGCAGATTCCGATGCTGATGGGCGAACCGATCGGCATGCCGTTGACGACGACCGGGCTGGCCAGCGCGCGCAGGATCGCCCCCGCCAGGGTCGAAGCCCGATCGACCGCCATCATCCCGCTGCGATCGCGGCACTCCGGCTCCGTCCCGTCATGGCCGCAATCCGTCAGGATGGAAAACTCGTCCTCGCCGGTACGGACCAGGATGTCGTCCTGCCCCACCACGGCCCGCAGCCGTTTCGCCATGCCGCCCAGCACCTCGTCCGCCGCGGCACCCCCCAGCGCGTCGCGGATTTCGCGATAGCGGTTGACGTCGACCGACATCAGCGTCAGGCCGCACCAGTTCGCCGCCCCCTGGCGGGCCGCCAGATGCTCGCGCAGCCACGTGCGGTTGGGCAGGCCGGTCACCGCGTCGTAATGCGCCAGATGAGCGATCTGCGCCCGGGCACGCTCCTGCTCCACCGCCAGGGTGCAGAGCTGGATGCAGGCATCGACCACCCGCCGATGCCACGGCGACGGCTCGCGCAGAGTCTGGAAATACAGCGCCAGGCTGCCCGCGACCGTGCCGCCGCGCAGGCGTATCGGCACCGACCAGCATGCCACCACCCCCAGGGGCCGCATCAGGTCGCGCATCGCCGGCGTCCAGTTCGGGTCGGTTTCGATATCGGAGGTCAGGACCTCCTGCCCCGAAGAGATCGCGGCCCCGCATGTGCCCGCCATGGGGCCGACCGGAAACCCGTCGCATGCCGCCGCAATGGCGTCGGGCATCGCCGCACGACCGGCCATCCAGGCGGTGCCGTCCCCGCTCAGCAGGATGATCGACGCCATGACGCCCGGCGCGATCGCCTCGATCCGCGCGCAGATCAGCGTCATGACGTCGTCGAAATCCATGGCGCGGGACCCGGTGACCCCCGCCAGCGCCGAGGTCACGTCCAGCCGCAGGTGCTGCAGTTCCGTCGCCGGGGTCTCGTCGGACAGGATGACGATCGCGCCGCCGTCCAGCACGCCGCCGTCGCGCACCGGACTGGTCGCGGTGGACATCCAGATATCCTGCCCCGACCGCGACCGCGCGTGCAGGTCGCGGCCGAAGGTCCGGCGCCCATGCAGGTCGCGGCGGAATTCGCCCAGCGCCGCCCGGTCGTCCACATCCGGCGAGAGGATGACGGACACGTCGCGCCCCACGACATCCTCCGGCCGGTAGTCCAGCAGCCGCGTGAAGGCCGGATTGACGTAGACGATCCGGTCCCGGTCATCCAGGACCATCACGCCGCGGCCGGCGTGGTTGACGATCGTGGAAAACAGATGCGCCGCCGTGCGCCGCGCGACCTCGTCCGTCACGTCCCGCAGGGCCGCCACCCGTATCTCTCGCGGCGTCTCCTCCGGCACCTCCAGGCCCACGCCCGGCAGGGCGCCCCCCCGGTTCAGGGTCACCTCCAGCCACAACGCGGCGCCATCGCGGCCTGCCAGCCGCACCTCGCGCGGGGTGCCGTCCGGCGTCATGTCCATGTCGGGCAGCAGGACCGCCAGCGAACGGCTGGCCCATTCCTCGGGCTGTCCGCCGCACAGGCGCGCCGCCGCACGATTGATGAAGAGGATGCGCCCGTCCGCGTCGGTCACGACCACGCCGCCGGGCATGGCATCCAGAACACCTGCCAGGACAACCGGAAGAGTTGACGGCCCGTCGAACATCGCCACCTTTCCTCTTCTTTATTCCCGGCGTGGTCCAGAGACCCGCAAGACGGCGTTATCCGACCGGAACGGTCGAACTGGACCCTAATGCTAACTTACTTCACATCCGTACTGCAATCATGGTCCGCCCTCTTTTCTCTACATTCCGCACATGGCAGCCATTCGGCAAGTAAAACCGCGCTTGAAATGATACGAGACGGCGCAGGCCGGCATATCCCGATGCCCTATGCGACCCCGGGTCATGGCGCATCCGCGCCACGATCGGCAGGGAATGAGATCGTTTCTTATTAACAACGACACATGTGGCCGAAAACGGCCGGAGGTCCTGCCCGGCGGCGGGGGCAGCCGCCAGACAGGACCCGTCGGGATCATCCCCCCGGAAACGATCAAAGCGGGATCGTCGGCGCGAACGCGCAGGCCAGGACGATGGCCGCCAGGAACCCCGCGACGATCGCGACGGCGACCAGCGCGGTGCGGCGCTCGTGATGGGTGGCGAACGGGGTCTCGGCTTTCGGTCCATTTTCCACAATCGGTGTCATGGCAGCCTCCTATGCTCCATGCCCCTCCAACGCGCGGCCGGCCCGGGCGTTTGGCCCCACCGCCGTCCCCGGCGCGGTCTCACCGGAATGTGCCCCCACGCCGGTCCATGCGCGCCGGGTGCCGATGGCGGGCCTCCCGCCCCGGGCGAGGAGGAACCACAACCCGTTGACAACGCGCACCTTTGTGCGAATTCGGCCGACCGGACGAATAAACTCGTGCATTCCCGGCGAAAAATCCCTACAAGCTTTTCACGGCTGGACTTTTCAGCCACGGCAAGATTTCAATGTAGCCGCACTAGCGACAACCTGGCGTCTCCGAAAAACGAAAAGTCTCAACCCCGGGCATGTTCGCTCGGGAGCCGTTTACGAAGGAGACCTGTCATGGCTACAGGCACAGTCAAGTGGTTCAATTCCCAGAAGGGTTTTGGCTTCATCCAGCCGAATGACGGCAGCAGCGACGTGTTCGTGCATATTTCGGCCGTCGAGCGCGCCGGTCTGCGCGGGCTGAACGAAGGCCAGACCATCAGCTACGAGCTGGAGACCGGCCGCAACAACAAGACCTCGGCCGTCAATCTGAAGGCCGACTAAAGGCTGGCGGTTCCGATCCCTTCGGGGAGTACGGACACGGCTTCGAAAAGGGCACCGCAAGGTGCCCTTTTTGCGTTTCAGGCCCCTGGTGGCCGGTTTACGGGTGAGGCCGAATTTTTACAATTTTCACATTCTAGTGATGACCGATTTCGGTTATCGTTCCCATGCTGTGCGAATGACTTCGGCCGGGCTCCCGGACCCGGCCCTTTTCCATCCTTCGCCGAACTCTTTCGTGGTCGAAATGTTCAGACCGGCGAAAGGGGATATCCGCCATGTCCGACGCCGGCCTCTCCCGCGAGGGACTCATCTGGAAAGTAGCCATGGCCGTGGCCCAGGCCGAAAAGGGCATCACCGCCGACCCCAACAGGGGCCGCCTGGGCGGAGACCGCACCTATATCCTGGCGCTGATCAAGGAAGTCGCGGACACCATCGATGCGACCGGCAAGCCCCCCGAACCCGCCATCGAATCCCGCGCCGAATAACGCCGGCCGTCACCTTGCAGCCGCATCGCGGCTGCCCATTGTTCTACGCCAACCCACGGAGGCCACGATGGACACGAAGAAGGGACGCAAACCCGCTGGACAGGCAAAAGCCCCGACCCGCCCAGCAACCGTCGGGACCAGGACGGACGCCTACGCCGACATCACCCGGGGAAAGGACCCCAGGGAGCCCCCCACCGCAGGAGGACAGCCGCGCCACACCCCCGGCGCGACCAAATAGGCAGCCGGCGGCCACCCGGCCACCGTGCGCGTTCACGCCGGCCGTGAGGGACGCGAAGTACCGAAGCGTCTTTCCATCATCCGCACGGCCGGCAGCACGAGGATGATGACCGCCGTACCCGCGCCGGCCAGCAGCGTGAAACCCCGGAAAAGAGCATGGAACGCGACCAGGCTCTCCGCAACGGATACCGAGGCCCCCAGACGACGGATGCCCATCGCGTTCGCCAGCACGCTGCCGCCGTACATCGCCAGACCGGTCGAGATGTAATAGACGGCAACGGACATGTTGCGCACGCGCGACGGCAGGTAGGTTGTGACGACCGACAGGCCCAGCCCGTTCATGACCAGCCCCGCCACCGAAACCGCGGCATAGGCCCCGAACATGCCCCACGGAGCGCGCAGCCCCGATGCCGGACCGGCCGTGTCGACAGACAGGATCAGAAAGCAGACGACGATGAAGACCGACCCGCACGCATATTTCGTCGAGAGCGCGATCGTGCCGAACGTCCTGTCCAGCGCACGGTAAAGCCCGACGAACGGCGGCCCCATCAGCATGGTCAGTCCGGCATTGATGGCGACGATCTGCGGCGCGTCGAGCCGGAAGAGCGTGAACCCGGCAACACTGAAATCGCGATTCAGATCATGCAGCGCGTACAGGACGAAGGTCGACGTCGTCTGTTCGTCGAAGACGCCGTAAAACATCGCCTCCGCAACCAGGATCAGGCAGATCGCAATGCCCGGACGCTCCGCCGCCGCCGCGCTGCGCCACAGCCCGGCCCAGAACAGCGGAATGGCGGCGATGACGATCCAGAAGACCCAGCGCCCACCGGCCGGAAAATTCAGGACGACCCAGTAGAACAGCACCGCACCGCCGATTTCGGCCAGGGCGCGCAAGATGGTCCGTCCGCCCGCCCACGCTGCATCGGTGGCGTATTCCTTGCCGTCCGCCCCCCCGCCAACCAATCCCCGCCCGTTCAAAAGGACCGTCGCGATGCCCAGGAGCAGGCTCACGGCGCAGGTTCCGAAGGCAATCGCATAGCCGTGGCGCTTGCCGATCCAGGGCACGAGCAGGAACGCGAACATGGCCCCCAGATTCACGGCGAAGGCATATAGCGTATACAGCCCGTCGACGGACTGCCCCCTGCCCGCATGCCGCAGGACTAGCGTCGCCATGTTCGTCCGCGTCAGGCCATTGGTCACCGCGATGACGGCTGCGGCCGGCAGGAAGACCGCCGGCCATGTGCCCGAAAGACCCAGCAGACCCAGGGCCGCGCACTGGATCAGACAGCCGCACAGGACCGTCCGCGCCGGGCCCAGCACAGCATCGCCCAGACGGCCACCCAGCAGCGTGCTGACCAGAGACAGCGCGTTGAAGCTGCCGACGAACAGATTGGCCTGCGGTGCCGAGAGCGAGCGGACATCCAGCAGGTAGACCAGAAGGATGCTGAGCATGCCGTAGAAGCTGAACCGCTCGGCGGCCTCCAGCATCAAGGCCGCCGTCAGTCCGTACCGTCCCGCCGCCGCGGTGCCGTGCCGCGTCCTTGACGACATGTCAGAAGGACGCGCGCACGGAGCCAAAGAACTGACGGGGCGCGCCGATGAATAAGGTCGGAGAATCCCCCGAGATCGGATAGCCGAAAAGGCCCATGCCGCCGACATAAGTGGTGTTGAAAAGATTATAGACGTTAAAGCTGACACCCAGATTCTTCATGAATCCGATCGACCCGAAATCGTAGGATGCGGACAGCCCGGCCAGCCAGTAGGGTGAGACATGGGTATCGTTCATATAGGACAGCGGGCGCGATCCGGTATAGGTCGCGTTGAAGCTCACCCGTGCCCGACGATAGGCATAGGACAGGCTGGTCTTGTACATCCATGTCGGATAGCCGACCTGGTTCTTCCCTTTCAGGTCGTAATATTTTCCTTCGTAGTCGACACCGCCGCCATATTGTTCCTTGGCGAAGCTCATGCTGTTGAAGAATTCCAGCCCCCTGACCGGACGCAGCGTCACGGCCGCGTCCACGCCGGTAATCGTCTCCTTGCCCGTGTTGACGAAGGAATTGATCGGATTAGTCGGGGTTCCGGTCGTGATGTTTTCCAGCCGGTTGTAGTAATCGACGTGATAGGCGTCGGCCTGCGCAGAAATCAGCGTGCTGTTGTAGCGATATCCGCCAAGATAGGTCCAAGTGCGCTCGGGGCGGATCTTGGTCTTCACCGACTGGAATTCGGACTGGTTTTCGACCGACCACGCGCCGTCCGACATCAGGAACGGGTTATAGGTATAGGCCCGCATGTTTTCCGCGATGTCGATATAGAATTCGTGATGGTCGCGAAAATGATAATCCAGCGCGACATGTGGCAGGAAGGCACTGGCCGCCGTCAGAGCGCCACGGGGAAGTTCGGCCTGACCGGTCAGGGACTGGTTGTTGTAGACCGCGCCGCCATGCGTCGTGGCGATCAGTGACCGGAACCCCGCGCTGATCTGAAGATGGGGCAGGATGTCGTAGGTATCCTGCAAATGGAACTGAAAGGTATTGGTATTGAAGGAATCCGAAAACCAAGTGGCATAAGGGTCGACGAAGGGACCCAGCGCGTTGCGTGGGCGCCCCTGGCCGAGCGCCGGCTGACTGTAGAGTTCGGCAGGGAACCAGTAAGAATTGTTTTCGTACCAGACCCCGGTATCGATGTGATTCCGGGCGATGGTATAACGGAAGGACTGCGTGAAGCCGATCCTGCGGATACCCTGATGACTGTCCAACTGGGAAAAGGGCGCGCCGGTCGGTGAGGGGAACGTCGGGGTAGCCTCGTAATCGCCGCTGGAAAGGTGGGCGTACAGCACCGTGTTTTCTTCAAGGTTCGGCGCCAGCCTCAGTTGACTGGTGATCGCGGACAGGTAATTGCGCTGGATCTGCGCACCGTCATATTGCGTGGCATTGGACTCGTCGGTCGCGTTGCCCAGCGCGGCGATAGACGACGAATAATTGCCCAGCGCGGCTTCATAGGCTTCCGCATAATTCGGCGTCAGGAAGTCGGAGCCCGTCGCCCCGAATTTCTTCAGCATATTCAGACTGTAATTCATGTAATTGTACTGGTCGAATTCCGACCAGTTGAAAATCGCGCTGATCGTGCCGCGATCCTGGATCGGTTGGACCAGTTTAAAATTCGCCTGGTATTCCAGCTGGTCGCCGTATCCCTTCCATTTGTTGTCGTCGGTGCGAGCGAAGCTGGCGCGGAATTTCGTCCCCGTCGCATTCAGGACACCACTGTCGACGCTGCCCATCGTGCGGACCGTCGTATTGCTGCCGAAGGTCTGCGACAGGTTGCCCCCGGTCCTGTCCGTCGGATCGGCGGTGAAATAGCGGATCGCGCCGCCCAGGTTCTGCGCCGACGGCACATCCACCGCCCCGGCGCCCTGCGAGACACCGATCGACGAGATATTGTCCTGGATTACCGCTTCGTTGATGTCCAGGCCGTTGTACTGCATGAACCCCTGATCGCCCAGGGGAATGCCGTCCAGGGTCGCGCCGATCTGCGACTGGGTGAACCCACGCAGGTACAGCGTATTGGCAACCCCATCCAGGCCGAAGGGATCATCCGAACCGAAACTGACGCCTGGCGTGGTCGCGGCAAGAATCTGCAGCGGACTGGTCCCGGGCACGAAGCGGTCCATGACGTCGCGGCCAACGAACTGTTCGGAACCATGGGAGACATGCGGGTTTGCCGACACCGCGATCGCCTCCACAGCCGGCGGGGCGGTCCGGAAGGCTGACGCCTTCGGTCGCCGTGCCGCCTGACCGTGCGTCGCCTGACCGTGCGTCGTCACGCCGCGCGCCGCGCCGCCGCCCACCTTGTGTCCACCGGACGCGCGGGGCGCGGCGGCGACATCCGCCCCATAGGATCGTCCAGCCCAGATAGCCACCGTCGAGAACAGAACCAGGCCGAGCGTTTTCATACGTTGAATTCCAAATTAACTATTTTTTTGTTATTATATTACGTTCTGCCCTACGTCAACCAGCCATAATGATGATTGTATAAATAACATTTTTTTATGCGGAATTATATTCCCACTTGTGCAAAGAGAGACAAGCAATGAAGAAATTATACCAACGGTTATATGTTAATTTCTGCTGAGATTTGACCCTGGGTTTTCATCGAGAACTGACCCGGCCTTTGGTTATCTCTGCTATGTTTTATGGGCTGGTCAAGCGGTTGCCTTTTCCTTCCGGTTCCTGGGGGCGGCGGAGCTTGCGCGGAACCGGTAGCTGTCATTTCCGGTTTCGAGGATATGACAGTGGTGGGTAAGGCGATCGAGCAGGGCTGTCGTCATTTTGGGATCACCGAAGACTTCGCCCCATTCGCTGAAGCTCAGATTGGTGGTGATGATGACGCTGGTGCGCTCGTAGAGACGGCTGAGGAGATGGAACAGCAGGGCACCGCCTGATGCGCTGAACGGCAAATAGCCAAGTTCGTCCAGGATCACGAGATCGAGGCGCAGGAGACGTTCCGCGATCTGTCCTGCGCGATTGGCGGTTTTTTCCTGTTCGAGGGCGTTGACGAGGTCGACCGTGGACCAGAACCGTATCTTCTTGCGGTGATGTTCGATCGCCTGCACGGCAAGTGCGGTGGCCAGATGGGTCTTGCCGGTTCCTGGTCCACCAATGAGGACGACGTTGTCGGCACGGTCGATGAAATCCCCGGCATGGAGTTGACGGACCATGGCCTCGTTGACCTCGGCGGCCGAGAAATCGAACCCTGCCAAATCTTTGTAGGCCGGGAACCTGGCAGTCTTGGTTTGATAGGCGATGGAGCGCACCTCTCGCTCGGCGAGTTCCGCCTTCAAAAGCTGGAAGAGGACGGGGATGGCGGCCTCGAATGCCGGCGCACCCTGTTCGGTCAGTTCGGCCGTGGCCTGGGCCATGCCATACATCCGCAGGCCGCGCAGCATGACGACGAGGGCACCGGCCGCGGGATCATGACGCATGACGGGCCTCCCCGCGCAGGGCGTCATACCGTCCGGTATCGGCCTGAGGCTCGCGTTCGAGCACCAATGCCTGCGGCGCGTCGAGCCTGGGTGCTCCTGTTTTCTTGGCGTCCGTCAGACGATGCAACGTATTGAGGACGTGTGTCTTGGTGGCTACTCCCTCCTCGAGCGCGAGTTCAACCGCGCAAAGCACGGCCTGCTCATCATGCTGCAGCACCAGGGCGAGGATCTCGACCATTTCCCGGTCGCCGCCCGTGCGCCGGAGGAGGTGCGTCTGCAGCGTCCGGAACGCCTCGGGCAATTCAGAGAAGGGCGCGCCATTGCGCAAGGCCCCGGGTTTGCGCTGGAGCACCGCCAGGTAATGCCGCCAGTCATAGATCGTGCGACCGGGCACGCCGTGGGACCGCTCGACGATCCGGGGATGTTCGCATAGTATCCGTCCCTCGGCCGCGATCACCAACCGGTCGGGATAGACGCGCAGGCTGACCGGCCGATTGGCAAAAGAGGCGGGCACACTGTAGCGGTTGCTTTCGAACTGCACGAGGCAAGTCGGCGAAACCCGTTTGGTATGTTCGACGAACCCGTCGAACGGGCGCCCTGGAACCATCAGGTGAGGCACTTCCGCCGCATGGGCCTCGGCGAGGCTGCCGGGCAATTCGACATGCCTCAAGATAGTCCAACGTTCCCGGCAACGCGCCTCGAGCCAGACGTTCAGGGAGGCCAGATCAGGAAAATGCGGCATCTCCTGCCAGATCTGCCGCCGGGCGTCCTGGACGGTCTTCTCGATTTGACCTTTCTCCCAACCCGCTGCCGGATTGCAGAACTCCGCCTCGAACAGATAATGGCTCACCAGGGGCCAAAAACGCAGATTGGACTTGGCGAACCTGCCGGGGCCCAACCGGTTCCCCGCGGTTTTCCTAATGTCAAAAAATACTCGACGCGGAAACCCGCCCAAAACGCGAAAGGCTTCCGTCAGCCGGTCGGAACAGCTCTTGGTGTGTCTGGAGGGAATACGCCCGCAGATGAAAGGCCCGGCTGTAGAACAGCTGGGTGTGGGCGACCTGCAGCTTGACGCGCCGCCCTCCGATCACCGCCCAGTCCTCTCCCCAGTCGAACTGGAAGGCCTCTCCGGGTTGAAAGCGCAGCGGAACGAACACGCCGCGTCCCGTCGTCTGCCGCGCCCTTTGCTGTTCCGCCTTCCAGTTCCGGATAAAGGCCGCAACCCGTCCATACGATCCGTCATAACCCAGCGCTACAAGGTCCGCATGCAGGCGCCGCCCCGTGCGGCGCTGCTTGCGCGACTTTGACGTCTCCAGAGCAAGCCAGGTCGCCAGTTTCTCCGCAAACGGGTCCAGCCGGCTCGGGCGCCCGGCAACCTTGAACTGCGGCTCAACCGTCTCCGCCCGGAGATACTTGCGGATCGTGTTGCGCGACAATCGCGTCCGACGCTCAATCTCGCGGATCGGTACATGATCCCGGTAATGCCACCGCCGGATCACACTCAACAATTCCATGCTGATCACTCCTTTAACCCCCGGACAGTTGCTCCGGGGAAGTGTCAGACACGGGTCAATTCTCAATGAAAATTTCCGCCCCTACAGGGTCAGTTCTCGCTGGAAATCAACACGCCATGGGATCAGCCGCCTGCCCGAGACCGAATACCAACTCCTGTTTGTTAAAACCCATGTGCCCATTGTCGTAGCCCGAGGGACATGATGCGCCAGGGCTGGTCGACGAGCTGGTTCCAGGCGTGGCAGCAGATATCGACGATGTCGTCGTAGGTGCGGAAGATCCGGTTCGACAGCCAGGTATTGCGCATGAACTGCCAGACGTTTTCCACCGGATTGAGTTCGGGCGAGCGTGGCGGGAGCGGCAGGATGGTGATGTTGGCGGGGATATCGAGTTTCGGGCTGGTATGCCACGCTGCCTGATCGACGATGAGGATAGCGTGAGCGCCCGGCGCTACGGCCTGCGAGATCTCGTCGAGATGCCGGTTCATGGCGTGGAGGTTGCACCAGGGCAGGACGAGGGCCGCTCCCTTGCCTAGCGCCGGACAGATCGCTCCGAAGATCCAGGCCGAACGTGTGCGCTGATCGGCAGGCGCGCGTGGACGGGTGCCGCGTCTGGCCCAGCGGCGCGTCAGCTTCGTTTTCTGGCCGACCCTCGCCTCGTCGCCCCACCAGAGTTCGATGGCCTTGCCGGGATGCCGGGCCCGGATCCCGGCCATGACGTCGGGGAAGCTTTTTTAAAAACGTCCTGGGCCTCGGGATCCTGGGCATGGTGCCGGGGGCGTCCCGTCAGAAGGCGGAAGTCGAGGCCCCGGATAACGGCGCTCAGCCGGCTGCGCGAAAGAGAGACGCCGAATTCCTCATAAAGCCATTGCCCCAGATCAGCCTGCCGCCAGCGCACCACCCCATGCACGGCAGCGATCGGGCCGTCCTCGATCCGGCGCATCAGCGCTTCCAACATGGCTGGTGTCAGGCGGGGAACGACACCGCCCCCATGATGATCCCGCACGCCATCCGGGCCCTCGGCGTTGAAACGCACCACCCAGTCCCGCACAATCTGCCGATCCGTCCCAGCCAGTCGTGCCGCGTCTCCGCGTGACGCACCATCGTAGATCGCCGCCAGCGCCAGAAGCCGACGCGCCTGGCCCGCATGCCTCGTTGTCCGCGCCAGAGCACGCAGTCCCGCCGCATCATAATCCTCACGCAACGCTAACGCCCCGCCCATTCGGATGCCTCCCGCCCGGTTCGGCATCCTGTGAATCACAGCTCGTTCCAGAACGATACCGTCAGGCAATCACATATGAGTCAGGGCGGACCGGAGTTGGTAGAAGGCGACAAACCGAAACGGTCGAAGTTCAAGAGTTATCCGATCGGCTATTTTCACATCGACATTGCTGAAGTCCGCACTGAAATGGGGCGCCTTTATCTTCTGGTGGCGATCGACCGGACCTCGAAATTCGCTTTTGTCCAATTGCACGAGAAAGCGACACGTCGCGTTGCCGGTGACTTCCTGCGTGCTCTGGCCGCTGCGGTTCCCTACCGCATCCATACCGTGCTGACCGATAACGGCACGCATTTTACCGATCCGGCCGGCAATGGATGGACACCCGAAGACATCAAGGCCATGCGGGCGGATGGTGTCCTGTTCCGGTGCCACTCTTTTGAACTGGCCTGTGCTGATCTCGATATCGAGCATCGACTGACAAAGCCGCGACATCCCTGGACGAATGGCCAGGTCGAGAGGATGAACCGCACGATCAAGGACGCCACCGTCAAGCGCTTCTACTACGAAACACATGACCAGTTGCGTCAACACCTCGCCGACTTCGTTACCGCCTACAATTTCGCCCGCAGGCTCAAGACCCTGCGCGGCCTCACTCCATATGAATTCATTTGTCAGCAGTGGGAAAAAGAACCATCACGGTTCATACATAATCCGCACCACCAAATCCCGGGACCAAACATCTAGGCGAATAACAGCGGCGGTCAATCAACCGGCCCCCTGGGAAGGGCCATTATGAGAGCCTCGGGCTGTGGGTAATGGAACTCGGCCTACAAGAGCAGGGCTATTCCACCCAGCCGGTATGTTCATTACCCAGTTCCCCAAGCGGTAAAATACTAGCAGACCAAGAACAAATGGGAGGCCAGAAAGGCCGGGCAGAACTTCAGCTACGAAACCGGTTGTGTGTTGCACACGGCAATTCTATCCGCGCTTCTCCCGGCCGGTCACATGAATTCGCGGTGGGGCAACGGGTGCCCGTCATGCGCTTAGCGCCAGCTTGGCGATAAACCCAGAGCGTGTTTCTCCCGCATCTTTTGCCCGGCTGTCCAGCCGAGCCAGGACACGACGCGGAAGTGTGATGTTCACACGCTCGGACGTATCGTCGAACAACGTAGGATCGACGCTCGCAAAGCCCCAGATCCATTCCGGTCCAGACCATTCCAGGCTGGCGCGCAGGCCATCGAGCGACGACGGACGCGGGATGGACTGCCCGTTATCGATGGCATCTTCGACCCATAGAGCGATGGCCTCGGAAGCATTGCTCACCGCCTCGTCGAACGTGTCGCCGGCGGAGAAGCACCCCGGCAAATCAGGCACGACAACGCCATATGCCTCAGCGTCCGAACCGCGCTCGATCACGATAGGATATCGCATTTTCCCCTCCTGCCGGGTCATTTCAATCCGGCCTGCTTGCGAATGGCGGCGACCAATCCCTTTCCCAAGCCCTTCTTGGGATGGGGCACCGTGACCGAGTGTCCGTGATCGGGGTGGCGGAATATGTGGTGAGAGCCACGCGACCGAACCTCCATCCATCCCGCTTTCTTCAATTCCCGGATCAGGTCGGCGCTGTTCATGTACCTCTTATACACACGATACACATCTTCGGCAACGGAAGAGTGTGTGCAGTGTGTATTTTGGCGACGATCGGGGCAATGAGACGTACCGGGAAACAGTCTTGGCCGCGCAGAACTTCCGCAACGTGGCAAACCGGACGGCGCCCGCATCGACGGCGACGACCAAGAGCACCATCGCCCCGCTGGGTTTGGCCTTGCTGTTCGCTGCTGGACTTGATTGCAGCGCCTGCACCATGACCGGCAGCACGACCACGATCGACACGGCCGAACTGGCGGCCGATGCCGGCGCGATCGATTTCGCTGCCCAGGCGATCGAGAGCATCCCCACGCTGTCCTCGCACCTGAGCGCGGACCAGGTCGCTCAGGTCAATGCGGCCCTGACCCGGATCAAGACCATCACGCGTCCACGTCGGGCTCGATCGACATCAACACCGGCAAGGGCTGGGCATCGTCCCTGGCGACCGAGTTCCAGACGGTGCTGACGATCGCGGGAACTGTGGCGTCGGCCCTGGACCCGTCCGTAGCCGGCTACATCGCGACGGCCGAGCAGATCATCCCGCTGATCGAGGCGGCCGTGGGCCTAACGCCGGCGAAACTGTCGCTGCGGCCGGGTTCGTCGGCGACTGTCCGCGTGAACGGCTCAGTGGCATCGCCAATCCGCCTGCGCGTCTGGGGTCAATCCCCAGCCCAACCCGCGTTTGCCTTGCATGACCGTAGCGCGATCAGAATCGCACGGATGGGGGAACAAGGGCCACGTTTCCCCGTTCGTCTGGCCGAGGAAATTGCAGGCACTACATTTTAGGAAATGTAGGAAAATCATGGTGCTGCTGGACAGGATTGAACTGTCGACCTCTCCCTTACCAAGGGAGTGCTCTACCACTGAGCTACAGCAGCAGCGTGGGACGGGTTCCTACCGCCTCTGCCGGTGGGTTGCAACCCCCCTCGGCGAGAAAAGGCGACGGACCCGGCCCGGGGGTGGTCAATCGTCGCGGTGGATCTTTTCCATCCGCTCGTGCCGCTCCTGCGCCTCGATCGACAGGGTGGCGATGGGGCGCGCTTCCAGCCGCTTCAGGCCGATCGGCTCGCCCGTTTCCTCGCAGAAGCCGTAGGACCCGTTCTCGACCCGCAGCAGCGCCTGGTTGATCTTGGAGATCAGCTTGCGCGCACGGTCGCGGGTGCGCAGTTCCAGCGCGCGGTCGGTCTCGACACTGGCGCGGTCGGTAATGTCGGCCTCGTGAATCCCGCCTTCGGACAGGCTCGCCAGGGTCTCATCCGCTTCCTTCAGCAGATCCGCCCGCCACTTCAGCAGCTTCTGGCGGAAATATTCCACCTGTAGCGGATTCATGAATTCCTCGTCTTCCGAGGGGCGGTAATCGGGAGGCAATGTGATCATGATACGCGTCCTTGACTTTCGCCCCCGGGCAGGACCTCGGCCGGCGAGGCCTCGCCGGACCGGGGCCCGCCGCGAAACGGGCGGCTTATACGCTGCCGACCGCCATCCGCCAAGCCCGAAGACTTGCAAAACGGCCCGGACCATCCCCGCACGCCGCGTCCGGCCCGAATCGGCCTCATGCCGGGGGGGCCGCGCCGGGCGCGGCACCGGCCAGGCGGGCCGGGGCCGCCATCTGGACCGGGAAGGTATTTTCCCACCCGCCGCCCAGCGCGGAATAGAGCTGCACCAGATCGGTCGACAGGCTGGCCGTGCTGCTGGTCAGGTCGGTCTGCGACCCCAGCACCCGGCGTTCGGCATCCAGCACCGTCAGGAACGTCACCATGCCGTGGCGATACTGGTCGCGGGCCAGGTCCAGCGACCGCTGGTCGTCGGCCACCTGCCGCGCCAGACTGTCATGGCGCATCTGTTCGTCACGATACGCGGTCAGGGCGTTGTCGACCTCGTGCCAGGCGCCCAGCACGGTCCGGCGATAGGTGATCGCGGCCTCCTGCTCCGCCGCGTGGCGCAACTCAAGCTGCCCGCGCAGCCGCCCGCCCTGGAAGATCGGCAGGCTGATCGACGGGCCGACATTCCACGCCCGGGCATTCCAGAATCCGAAATCGCGGAAGGACAGCGACTGGAAGCCGAATCCGGCGTCGATGGTCACGCGGGGATAGAACTCGGCCACTGCCTCGCCCACCTGCGCGGTGGCGGCATGAAGCTGCGCCTCGGCCTGGCGGATGTCTGGGCGGCGGCGGGCCAGTTCGGACGGCACGCCGGCCGGCACGCGCGGCGGCACGGGCGGAATGTCACGGTCGGTCAGCAGTTCGCCGGCCAGGGCGGACGGCGGCGCCCCCAGCAGCAGGCTCAGCGCGTTCACCTGCAGCGCGATCTGCTGTTCCATCTGCGGAATGCGCGCGGTGACGGAATCCAGTTGCGACTGCGCGCTCTGCACGTCCAGTTCGCTGACCAGGCCCGCCTGGTTGCGCTGGCGGCTGAGGTCCAGCGAGCGGGACGCGGTGTCGCGATTGTCCAGCAGGATGCGCAGTTGCGCCTGGGCCTCGCGCAGGGCCACGTAATCGCGGGCCAGTTCGGCCATCTGCGCGGTCAGCACGCCGCGCCGTTCCTCGACCGAGGCCTGCAGGTCGGCGCCCGCCGCCTCGTACTGCCGGCGCACGCGGCCCCACAGGTCGACCTCCCACGTCGCGTCGATGCTGTCGCGCCACTGGTCCAGCAGCGGAATGGTGAACTGCCCGGACTGGTCCGCCAGGTTGACCCCGCCCAGCGGCAGGTTGCCGGACTTGCCGACATCGCTGACGATCCGCTGCAATTCCTTGGTGCTGTATTGCGACCGGGTGTACGACCCCGCGGCGCTCAGCCCCGGATAACGCTCGGCCCCGGCAATCCGCAGTTGCGACCGGCTCTGCGCCAGACGGGCGGTGGCGATGGCGACGGACAGGTTCTGCCCGGCCACCCGGCGTTCCAGCGCCGACAGTTCGGGATCATGGAACACGTCCCACCATGCGGGGTCGGGGGCGGCATCCGAGATATCGCTGCTGACAGGCGGCCTGGATGCCCCAGAGGTCGACCCGGGGGCTGAACCCACCCAATGCTGGCCCGCCCAGTGCGGCGGCGCCCAGGCCACGGGCTTGTGGAAGTCCGGCCCGACCGCGCATCCGGTCGCAAGGACCGACAGCCCGACGATCGCCGCCCGCCAAGAATGTCCCCTATGCACCAGACGGCCCCCTGTTACGCTTCGATCCCGCCATCGCCCTATCGACAGGACAGGAGGCGGTATGACATCATCCACCAAAACTGACCGACCCGTTCGGTCATTACCGCCACCCTATCGGCTTTCCTCGGCGGGTCAATCCGTCCGGACCGGGAAAGCAACGCACCGACCACCGGAGAGACCACGCACATGCCAGCCGCCCCGCCCCCCACCGCGCCGGACCTGCCGGGGGCATCGGCCGCCAAGCGGCAGCAGATCCTGGAAGGCGCCGGGCGAATCTTCGCGGCGCATGGATACGAGGGCGCCAGCATGTCGCAGATCGCGCGGGGTGCCGGCGTGTCGAAGGGAACGCTGTATAATTACTTCGACAGCAAGGCGACCCTGTTCGCCGCCTTCATCCAGCAATGCGCGTGCGAGAAGCTGCCCAGGCTGTTCGAGACGATCGGCGAGGAACGCACGCCCGAGGACACGCTGGTCGGCATCGCCACCGCGATGATCCACCTGACCACCTCGCCCCTGTCGCTGATGCTGAACCGCATCATCGTGTCCGAGGCCGCGACCTTTCCGCACCTGGCGGAAACCTTCTGGCAGGTCGGGCCGCAGAAGGCGATCGGCATCCTGGCCGACTGGCTGACCGCCCGCACGCGCGAGGGCACGCTGACAGTGCCCGACCCGGTCCTGGCGGCGGAACTGTTCTATACGCTGTGCCAGACCCGCATCACCGGGCGGAAGCGGATGCAACTGCCCGTCGATTCCGACCCCGACCACATCGCCCTGATCGCCCGGGCGGTGACGCGCATGTTCCTGAACACGTTCCAGACCGGCAAGGGGCCACCTGTCCCCGAGCCGCACCCACACGTCACGGCTTGATCTGGATCAACGTTTCGCCACGCCATACGCAGCATCATGGCGGCGGAGCGCTTCCTGCACTCCAGATCATGTGGGAAACCGGGGCCCTCGGGTTCCGGTTTTTCCGGGCTGCCGCCTGGTCGCGCCGCCCCACCATCACGCTTTCGTAATCGCATGGGCGGGACGGAACCGCCCCTGCCGCCACCTGTTTCGATCTGCGGGCGCGACGCATGCGCCGCCGCTCGCCGACCCAGCGGCGGCACGGCGTCCCGCCTGCAACCCGATCGGATGGCGAGGCCCCCCATGACGATAACCGCCCCCCGACCGGCGCCGGAAGGCGCCCTGCCCGACAGCGCCGTGATCACCCTTGTCTCACGCCCCTGCGCCACGGTCGCGATCCGCGACAT
The DNA here is from genome assembly GCF_000067045.1 of Gluconacetobacter diazotrophicus PA1 5. Lineage (NCBI taxonomy): Bacteria > Pseudomonadati > Pseudomonadota > Alphaproteobacteria > Acetobacterales > Acetobacteraceae > Gluconacetobacter > Gluconacetobacter diazotrophicus. Next base: position 3,879,131 of record NC_010125.1, on the reverse strand, counting down.
CATGCCCGGCGTGCAGGCCGAACTGAACGCGGTGGGCGACATCATCCGGTTGCGCCTGACATCGGACTGGAACGCCTGAGCACCCCGCCCGGCATCCGCGAGCATCGCCATGATCGGGACGGCCTGGGCGGTCATCCGCCAGTCGATCGCGAACTTCATCGATGACGAGGGACTGAGCCGGGGCGCCGCGATCGCGTTCTACACGATGTTTTCCATCGTGCCGGTGCTGGCGATCATCGTGGACGTCGTGGGCGTCCTCTATGGCGCGGAGGCGACGCGCGGCGCGGTGTTCGACCAGATCCGCGCCGTGATGGGGCCGGACAACGCCGGGGCATTGCAGGACATGCTGATCGCATCCCACCGCAGCCCGGCCAGCCTGCCCGCGCGGATCGCCACCGTGGCCATGCTGCTGGTCACGGCCACCGGCGTCTTCGGGGAATTGCAGACCGCCCTGAACGTCGTCTGGCGGCATGACACGGCGGACGGCATCGCCGCCCGGCCCGCGGCCGCCCCCCCGCCCGATACGCCCCCGCCCGCGACTCCCCCGCCTGCCACACCCTGGATGACGGCCCTGCTGTACCAGCGCGTACTGGCGCTGGGGCTGATCGCCGCCCTGGCCGGCCTGCTGCTGGTGTCGCTGACGGTGAACACCGCGCTTGCGACCCTGCTGGGCCATATACACTGGAACTTTCCAGGCCAGGTGCGCCTGGTCCAGGCGCTGAACCTGAGCCTGTCGTTCGGCCTGGTGATGACGCTGTTCGCCGCGACCTTCCACCTGCTGCCGGACCACGAACTGGCCTGGCGCGACATCTGGACCGGGGCCGCCATCACCGCGCTGCTGTTCATGATCGGCGAGACCCTGATCGGCCTGTATATCGGCAACCTGGTCTCGGCCACGTCCTACGGCGCGGCCGGGGCGCTGATCGTCGTCATGCTCTGGATCTATTATTCGGCACAGATCTTCCTGCTGGGCGCGGAATTCACCCGCGCCATAGCGGCACGCCGCACCGGCTCCTGACAGCCTGGTTGCGCAGGCGCGCGGGTGGGCGGTCCGGCCCGCGACCACCCCAACGGGCAACCTTCACGGCGCGCGGCACGTTTTCCACCACATCTGCCCGCGATCGCGGGCCACCGCCCGCCCATCCCATGGAGGTTCCATGCCTGCCGACGCATGCGCCTGGCAACGCCCTGATTCTTCCATCATTCCCTTCCGAAAGCCGGCTGCGATCCTGGCGGCGGCCGCCCTCCTGCTGGCCGGCATCGCGGGCGGCCCGGGCCTGACGTCCCCGGCCCGCGCGCAGGACACCGCGCCGCCGGCCACGCGCCCGGCCGCCCCCCCACCATCCTCCCTGCCGGCCGAATCGCGGCCCCTGCCGGACCAGGCGCAACTGCGCCACCTGCTGCGCACGCTGGACGACCCGGAGCGCCGCGCCGCCTTCGTGCAGGACCTGCGCACCCTGGCCACCCTGCCGCCGGGCGCCGCCCCCGCCATGGGGGTCCCGGTCGCCCCTGCACCCGTCTCGGCGCCCGCCCCGGCGCCAGCGGCGGCCCCCGCCCGGGCCCCGGCACCGGCGGCCCGGACCGCCCCGGCAGCGCCCGCCCCCGCCACGCCGGCCCCGGCGGCCCCGGCCGCCCCACCGGCGCAGCAGAAGATCGCCCTGGCACCCGGCAGCCTGGGCGCGCAGACCCTCCACGGCCTGACCCTGGCCGCCGGCACGCTGGGCCAGCGCCTGAGCCGCTTCGGCGCCCTGTTCGCCGACCTGCACATCGTGGGCGTCTGGATACGGCACATCACGACCCCCGGGGCGGCCCGCACGCTGCTGGCCGCGCTGTCCTGGCGGCTGGGCCTGGCCATCCTGGCCGGACTGGTCGTCGAACGCCTGCTGGCCGTCCCGCTGGACCGGCGCGTCGCCCGCATGGACGCGTACCTGGCCACGCGCCTGCCCCCCATCTCCACCGCGCCGCCCGAACCCGCCTTGCCCGAGCCGTCGGATGCCCCCGCCCCCGACCTTGCGGAACGCGGCACGGATGCCGATGCCAACCGCGACGGGCCGGAACCCGACCTGGCCGAGGCCGGCCCGCCGCCCGCCTCGGACATCGAGGCCGCCCGCGCCGCCGACGCCCAGTCCCGGCGCCGCGCGCTGCGGCTGCTGCGGCTGCTGCCCTGGATCGCCCTGCGCCTGGGGCTGGACATCCTGCCGCCCGCCGCCTTCTTCGGCGTGGCCAGCCTGGTGGCGAACAGCCTGACCGCCGGCCTGGCCGACGGGCCCCGGCTGCTGGCGATCATGCTGGTCGTGATCAACGCCTATGCCATCGGCCGGCTGGCGGCCCTGGTGCTGGGGGTGCTGCTGTCGCCCGGCCTGCCCCACCTGCGCCCGCTGCCGCTGCGCAACGACACGGCGCGGGTGCTGCTGTGGTGGGCGACCGGGCTGGTGGCGGTGCCGGTCACCGCCCTATGCCTGATCGATATCGGCGACATGCTGGACCTGCCCGAACCCGGCCAGACGCGATCGGCCGCGTGTATCCTGCTGGCGGAACACCTGCTGCTGGCCGGGCTGATCCTTCAGGTCCGCGTCCCGATCGCCCGCATGCTGCAACCGTCGCGCCGCCTGCGGTCGCGCTTTACCGGCAGCCTGTTCGACGGGCTGGCCGAGCGGTGGTGGATCGTGGCGCTGATCCTCGACTTCGCGCTGTGGCTGGTCTGGGCGGCGGAAATCCCCGGCGGCTATGTGCGGATCTGGCGCCTGTTCGCCATCGCCGCGGGCGTCCTGATCGCCTTCCGCATCGTGGCGTCGCTGCTGTTCGGGCTGCTGGACCGCCTGTTCCGCGCGCCGGAGGACGCGGAGCAGCCCCTGTCCGACCTGTCGCGGCGCGGCGCGCGCTATTACCCCTATGTGCGGCGGACCCTGTCCTGGATGCTGGCCATCGCCGGCACCGTGGCATTGCTGCAGGCCTGGGGGCTGCCGGCCTTCGGCTGGTTCGGCACCGGGCAGATCGGCCGGCGGCTGATCTCGGCGGCCGCCACCATCCTGGTGGCGCTGGCGATCGGCATCGTGATCTGGGAATGGGTCAACACGGTGCTGGACCGGCAGATCACCCGCTATACCAGCAGCGCGCAACCCATCCGCGCCATGCGGCTGCGCACCCTGTCGCCCATCCTGCGGACGATGCTGATGGTCTGCCTGATCGTCGTGGTGGCCATGACGGTGCTCAGCGAGATCGGGCTGAACATCGCCCCGCTGCTGGCCGGCGCCGGGATCATCGGCGTCGCGGTCGGCTTCGGGTCGCAGAAGCTGGTGCAGGACTTCATCACCGGCATCTTCCTGCTGCTGGAAAACGCCATGGAGGTCGGGGACACGGTCACCGCCGGCGGCCTGTCGGGCACGGTCGAGACCCTGTCGATCCGCACCCTGCGCCTGCGCGCCTCGGACGGGTCGGTGCACATCATCCCCTTCAGCGCGGTTTCCACCGTCACCAACACCAATCGCGGCCTGGGCAACGCCTCGGTCTCGGTCGACATCGCGCCCGGGCAGGACATCGACCACGCCGCGTCCGTGCTGACCGACATCGTGCACGACATGCGCGGCGACCCGGACCTGGGCCCGGGCATGCTCAGCGACCTGCAATACTGGGGCGTGAACGCCGTTTCCTCCCAAGCCGTCACCCTGCTGGGCCAGATCGTGTGCACCGACGCCGCGCGCTGGCCGGTCCAGCGCGCGTTCAACCGCCTGCTGGCGCTCCGCTTCGCGCAGGAAGGCATCCGCATGGCCCGCCCGGTGCAGCAGGTGGACCTGGTCCCGCCCCCGGCCCTCCCCGCGCCGGATACCTCCGACGCCGATGCCTCCGGCCCTGATACCTCCGCCACCCTCCCGCCGACACGGCGTCCGGCATGAAAGGCACCCCATGAGCAAAGCCCCGTCCAGCCGCCCCACCGGCCCGCGCCGCGGCCTCCGGCCCTGGCTGATCGGGCTGGGCAGCCTGGTCGCCCTGATCGTCGTGCTGATCCTGGTCTGGTCGTGGGACTGGTTCATCCCGCTGGTCGATTCGCGCGCCAGCGCGGCACTGCACCGCCGCACCACCATCGCGCACCTGCATGTGCGGCTGGGCCGCATCGTGACCGTCACCGCCGACGATTTGACGATCGACCAGCCGGCGGGCTTCGAGGATGAAAAGCAGCCCTTCGCCACCGCCCGTCACGCCACCGTCGCCATCGACGCCTGGGACTGGCTGCGCCACGGCACGCTGTCGCTGCCCCTGATCGCGCTGGACGGCCCGCGCGCGGATATCGTCCGCCGCAAGGACGGCCCCGGCAACGCCACGACCAGCAACACCACCATGGGGCCGCCCGCCCAGCCCGGCGCGCCCGCCACGAAATGGCCGACGATCGGCGAGTTGCGCATCACCGACGGCGCCCTGCGCGTGGCCGACGCCCCGCTGCGCGCCGAAATGGCGGCCACCCTGCACACCACGCCCCCCAACCCCGCCGAAGGCGATCGCGGCCGCATCGTGGTGGACGCCACCGGCCGCTATGCCGCCCAGCCGATGACCCTGCATGCCGTCGGCGGCGCGCTGCTGGGCCTGATGGACCCGGCCCACCCGTACCCGCTGGACGTGACGGTGCGCAACGGACCCACCACCGCCGCGCTGGCCGGCACCATCGACGACCCGTTCCATTTCGCCGGCGCCCGGCTGACGCTGCATTTCAACGGGCCGGACATGTCGCTGCTCTATCCGCTGACCGGAATCCCCATCCCCGTGACCCCGGCCTACGACCTGACCGGACGGCTGGACTACAGCCGGCGCATGATCCGCTTCACCGACCTGCGCGGCCGCCTGGGCTCCAGCGATATCGGGGGCGCGATCAGCGTCAATCCGCACCAGGCGGTCCCCTTCGTGGACGCCACCCTGCATTCGCACCGGGTCGACCTGGTCGATCTGGGCGGCTTCATCGGCGCCCGGCGCAAGGGCGCGAAAACCCCGGCGGAGCAGGCGGCGGAAGCCAAGGACCCCAACGTGCTGCCCGACACCCCGGTCAACATCCCCAAGCTGCGCGCGATCAACGCGCACATGGTCTATCACGGCGACCATATCGAAAACCGCCGCGTGCCGCTGGACAATATCGACGCCGACATCCGCATCGACAGCGGCACGATCGACGTCAGGCGCCTGAATTTCGCGGTGGGCAACGGCACGCTGGCCAGCGTCGTCACCCTGACGCCGGCGGCCGGCGGATTCGCCGCCAGGGCCCGCCTGGACTTCGCGCATATCGACCTGTCGCGCATCATGCAGGCCACGACCGGGACCGGCGCGCGCGGCATCATCGGCGGCCACGCCACCCTGGCGGCCACCGGCAATTCGCTGGCCAGCCTGCTGGCCCACGGCACCGGCGGCCTGACGCTGGTGCTGGACCAGGGCGGCGACCTGTCCGCCCTGCTGCCCGACATGCTGGGCCTGCGCCTGGGCAATGCCGTGCTGTCGGCACTGGGCCTGCCGCAGAAGACCGACGTGCAGTGCTTCATCGCCGACCTGCCGCTGAACGAGGGCATCGTCCAGACCCGTACCCTGCTGTTGCAGACCGGTTCCACCCGCACCCTGGGCAGCGGCACCATCGACCTGCGCCGCAACGCGATCGACTACGCGCTGACCACCCGGTCGCTGCACTTCACCGTCGCCTCGCTGCCCGGCGCGTTCCACATCACCGGCCCGCTGAAGGACCCGACCGTCCTGCCCGGCGCCGAGGTCATCGGCCGCGCCGCCGCCGCCGCCGGGCTGGGCGTCGTCATGCCGCCCCTGGCGCTGCTGCCGACCATCCAGTTCGGCGTCGGCGAGGGCTCGGTCTGCGCCCGCGCGGTGCAGGAGGCCAATGCCAACCCCGCCGCCGGGATCGCGCCGGGGGCGTTGAGCCATCCCCGGAAAAGGAGGAGATAAAAGGAAGCAGAAGACTTCGATTCGTTCAGGGACCTCGTATGACTGACATTATCCGCCCGGCGTGCGACGCCGATGCCGCCGCCCTGCCGGAACTGGAGCGGACATCGGGCGAGGTGTTCCGCGGCATCCCCGACCTGGCATGGATCGCGGATGACGACGTCATGCCCGCCGAGGCCCACCTGGCCGCAATCCGGGACGGCACCTGCTGGGTCGCGGCCGACGCCACCGGCATTGCCGGCTTCCTGACCGCCCGCGCGGCCGTCGAGGACGGGACCGGCCCGGACTCCGGCCGCCCGGTGCTGCATGTCTGGCAGATGGCGGTGGCGCCGGGCCGGCAGAGGCGCGGGCTGGGCCGCCGGCTGCTGGACCACGCCGCCGCCCACGCCGCCCGCCATGCGTTCGCGTCCCTGACCCTGACCACGTTCCGCGACGTACCCTGGAACGGCCCGTTCTACGCCCGCACGGGCTATGACCTGCTGGCCGACGCGGCGCTGACCCCGCGCCTGCGCGCCATCCTGAAGCAGGAGGCAGCGCACGGCCTGCCCCCCGCCCGGCGTTGCGCCATGCGGCGCACCCTTCCAAGTTGCGCCATGCGGCAGATCCTTCCAAACAGCTAACCCCGACGCCCCCGACGCGTCCGATCTTTCGCGGAGCCCCCGATGCGCATCACCCTCTTCGACGTGCAGGCCATGAAGCCCGCCGGCCAGCGGATCGCCATGCTGACGGCTTACGACCACCCCTCGGCCGTGCTGGCCGAACGCGCGGGCGTGCCGATGCTGCTGGTGGGCGATTCGCTGGGCATGGCGGTCCACGGCTTCGACACCACCCTGCCGGTGACGCTGGACGACATGATCCGCCACGCCCGGGCCGTGGTGCGGGGCACCAGCCGCGCCCTGGTGGTGGCCGACCTGCCGTTCCTGACCTACGCGACCGAAGCCGACGCCATCGCCTCCGCCCGCCGCGTGATGCAGGAAGCCGGGGTCCAGGCCCTGAAGCTGGAGGGCGGCGCCACGATCGCGCCCACCGTCCGCCGCCTGACCGAACTGGGCGTGCCGGTGATGGGCCATCTGGGCCTGACGCCGCAATCCCAGCACACGCTGGGCCTGCGCGTGCAGGCCAGACAGGCCGCCGAGGCCCGGCGCCTGCTGGACGACGCCCTGGCCCTGCAGGATGCCGGCGCGTTCGCCATCGTGCTGGAACTGGTGCCCACCGAACTGGCCCAGGCCGTGACCCGGCGGCTGCAGATCCCCGTCATCGGCATCGGCGCCGGCGCGGGCTGCGACGGGCAGGTGCAGGTCTGGCACGACATACTGGGCCTGTTCCCCGGCAAGTCGCCCCGCCACGCCAAACGCTTCGCGGAAATCGGCACCGCGATCGAGGACGCGCTGCGCGCCTACGTCAGTGAAGTCCAGTCCGGAACCTTCCCGACCGAGGCGCAGAGCAGCAGGATGAAGCCCGACGAACTGTCACGGGCGCTGAACGCGGAATAGACGCTCCCGCGCCAGCAGCAGGCCGCCCAGCCACACGGCGTCCAGCGCGAAGGGCACGTACAGCCGCCCGACCCACACGATGTCCAGCCCGATGGCCAGCAGGAAGGCGATGGCGACCAGGTTGCTGGCCGGCGCCCACGGCAGCGCCGCCACCCGGCGCGTGCCCGCGCCCGCCCCCGCCCCACCGTCGGCGCCGCGCCGATAGGCCAGGTGCGCCGCCATGATCGTGACCCAGACGAAGATCAGCAGGAAGGACACGCCCTGGATCGCGTAGCCGAACAGCCGGTCGGGCAGGAAGTAGTTCAGCACCACCCCCGCCAGCACGGTAACGAACGAGGCCGCGAACGCCAGGGCCGGCACGCCGTTCGCGGCCCGGTCGCGCAGCCGGGCCGAGGCCATGCCGCCCTCGGCCAGCGACGCCAGGGTCCGGCTGGTGGCATACAGCCCGGTATTGCACGATGACAGCGCCGCCAGCGCCATGACCGCGTTGATGGACGCGGCCGCCGTCGGCAGGCCCATATGCGTGAACGCCAGCACGAACGGGCTGTGCGTCGCGTCGGCCTCGCCCCACGGCACGATGGCCATGATGATCGCCAGGCTGCCGACATAGAACACGACGATGCGCCCCACGATGCCGTTGACCGCGCGCGGCAGCACGCGCACGGCGTCCTCGGTTTCCGCCGCCGTCAGGGCCACGACCTCGGTGCCGCCGAAGGCGAACAGCGCCATCGGCAGGATGGCGGCGAAGCCCGCCGCCCCGTGCGGCAGCATCGTGCCCGCCTGCCAGATATGGGCGAAGGATGCGCCCGGCCCCGCCAGCCCCACATGCAGGACGATCGTGGCCAGCCCGCACAGGATCAGCGCCACGATGGCCCAGATCTTGATGATGGCCAGCCAGAATTCCATCTCGCCGAACGTGGCGACGGCGCGCGACCCCACGGCCAGCAGCACCCCGCCCAGCACGGCGGCGACCGACCATTGCGGCACGGCGGGAAACCAGTAGCGCACGAAGATCCCGGCGGCGGTGATTTCCGAAATGCACACCAGCGTCCAGATCAGCCAGTAGCTCCAGCCGGTCAGGAATTCCATGCGCGGGCCCAGATAGCGCCCGACGAACGCGTTCAGCGTCCGCCCCCCCGGATCGCTCAGCGCCAGTTCCGCCGCCGCCCGCCCGATGAAGAACACGATGATGCCGCACAGCACATAGGCCACCAGCACGGACGACCCCGCCTGATGGATCGCCCCGCCCGAACCCAGGAACAACCCCGCCCCGACCGACCCGCCCAATGCCATGAACAGGATATGGCGCTGCTTCAGACCCAAGAACCCGCTCCCTTGACTCGCCGGGCCCCCACATCGTTGCGCCGCCCGAACCACGCGCACCATAGACACGGCCCGCGGATCCGACAAAGCGGCCCACGGGCGCCGGCGCGCGCGTCCCGGCCGGGTCGGGTTACCTGGTGGTGTAGCCGCCGTTGATCAGCACCGTCTGGCCGGTGATCCACCACCCGTCGGACACCAGGAAGCGGATGAAGGGGGCCACGTCCGCGATATCCGTCAGCCCGGTGGGGCTGAAGGCCGACAGCGCCGCCGCCTGCCTGTGATAGGACACGGCCTCCGGCGCTTCCTGCCCGTAGAAGAACGGCGTATCCATCGGGCCCGGCCCCACCGCGTTGACCGAAATGCCCCGCGCGCCGAATTCCTTCGACGCCGCGCGCGTGAAATGCTCCACCGCCGCCTTGGTGCCGGCATAGGTGGAATAGAACGGGGTGTACGCCCCCAGCAGCGACGTCACCAGCGTCACCAGCTTGCCGTTGTCGTTCAGGTGCAGGCCGGCTTCCTTGATGAAGAAATAGGCGGCCCTGGTGTTGATCGCGACCATGCTGTCGAATTCGGCCTCGCTGGTCTCCAGGATCGGCTTCTTCAGCACCCGGCCGACGGTGTTGATCGCGATGTCCGGCCGCCCGATCGCGGCGATGGTGTCCGCGAACAGTGCCGCATTGGCCCCGGCCTGCGTCAGGTCGGCCTGGAACGCCACCGCCTGCGCCCCGGCTGCCCGGATGTCGGCCAGCGTCCGCTCGGCCTCGGGCCGGGTGGCGTCGCTGTTGTAGTGGATCGCGATCGCCCGCGCGCCCTGCGCCGCCAGGTCGCGCGCGATCAGCCCGCCCAGGTTCTTCGCCCCGCCGGCGATCAGCACCGTCTTTCCGGTTATACCGTGATCGGCCATGTCATGCCTCCCTCTCCCGGCGCCCGCTGGACCGCAGGCTCCCGTCAGGGGGACAGTATCATCCCGAAATCGGCGATAAACGCGCCATTCCAAACAACACCTGTCGCGGAATCCGAACAAACCGGACATGCTGGCAGGAAGGGGACACCCTTCCCCGCAGCACGCTTTCCCCGGAGCACGCCTTGGACCGGATCGACCTGTTCCGCATCTTCGCCCGGGTGGTGGAAACCGCCAGCTTCACCCGCGCGGCCGACACGCTGGGCATGCCGCGCTCATCGGTGTCCACTGCGATCCGCGATCTCGAGGCCCGGGTCGGCACGCGCCTGCTGTCCCGCACTACACGCATTGTCGCCCCCACACCGGACGGCTCGGCGTTCTACGAGCAGTGCGTCCGCCTGATCGCGGACGTCGAGGATGCGGAAAACCTCTTCCGCCGCGACGCCGCCGGGCCGCGCGGCGTGCTGCGGGCGGACATGCCCGGGCGCATCGGCCGGCTGATCGTCGCCCCGGCCTTGCCCGACTTCCTGGCACGCTATCCCGCCATCGACGTCGAACTGGGCGTGACCGACCGGGCGGTGAACCTGGTCGAGGACGGGATCGACTGCGCGCTGCGCGTCGGCCCGCTGCATGATTCCGCGCTGATCGCGCGCCGGCTGGGCACCCTGCGGCTGATCAACGTCGCCAGCCCCGCCTACCTGGCGCGGCACGGTGTCCCGCTGGCCCCCGCCGACCTGCCGGGCCATTGCGCCGTGCGCTACGCCTCGCCCACAACCGGCCGCATCGAGGACTGGGAGTGGACCGAGGACGACACGCCCCGCACCCTGGCCCTGCCCGGCCGCGTGACGGTGAACAGCGCCGAGGCCCAGATCGCCTGCTGCCTGGCCGGGCTGGGCCTGATCCAGGTCCCGGCCTACGACGTCCGCCCGCACCTGGACGCGGGCACGCTGGTCGAAGTGCTGCCCGACTGGCGCGCCGCCCCGCTGCCGATGAGCGTGCTGTATCCGCACCGCAAGCACGTCGCACACCGGGTCCGCGCCTTCATCGACTGGCTGGCCGACCTGCTGGCACCGCATCTTCAGGCGTGACCGAATGATTTGACTGCCGGCGGACATCGCGTGCAGCGTCCGTCCCGACAGTGAACGGGGATTCAGCCCATGACCGACCCTTTCCATCTCGAACGCTTCGTCACCGCCCAGACCGACAGCTTCGACACGGCGCTGGCCGAAATCCGGCACGGCGCCAAGCGCAGCCACTGGATGTGGTTCATCTTCCCGCAGATCGCCGGGCTCGGCACCAGCACGATGGCGCGGACCTACGCCATCCGCTCGCTCGACGAGGCACGCGCCTATCTCGACCACCCGGTCCTGGGCACGCGCCTGCGGCAATGCGTGGCCGCACTCCACGACCTGCCCCCCACCACCGCCGAAACCGTATTCGGCAACATCGACGCCGCCAAGCTCCGCTCGTCGCTCACCCTGTTCATCGAAGCCGGCGCCGACGCACCATTCCAGACAATGCTCGATCGCTGGTTCAAAGGCCACAAGGACGAAGCAACCCTCCGGCTATTGGCGAACCCCGCCTGACCGTCTCCGCCGGCCGATACGATCAGGAAGCAGGCCCCCGACTGGCGCGACCGGGATCTCAACGCCAGTTCCATTCCCATTTATATTCACCATCGCAATGGCGTGGCGCCAGGTGTGCGAATTTGAGGGCTCGGCCACGCCTCAGAGCCCGATCCGAAAGTTCTTCAACCGTGACAATGCCTTGCTGTCCGTCGTGTGAGCATTCGGATCGAGGCGATCAATGTCCATGCGGTTGAGGAAGCAATGGATTGTTCCCAGTCTTTGGCGAGCCGCCTGCACCGTCCCAGCCATGCGAATGTCCGTTCAACCACCCAGCGGCGCGGCAGGATCTGAAAGCCCTTCGCCGTATCGGACCGCCTGATGATTTCAAGGGTCCATTTTCCCATGGAGGCGAGCGCGGATCGCAATTTGTCGCCAGCATAGCCGCCATCAGCGAAGATGTGGCGCAGCCAGGGAAAGCGCCTGCGTATCGCTGCCAGGACATCAACAGCCCCATCACGGTCCTGGATGTCGGCGGCATGAACGAGGAGAAAGATCAGGAAGCCCGCAGTATCCGTCACAATATGGCGCTTGCGGCCCTTGACCTTCTTCCCCGCGTCATAGCCCGAAAGCCCGCCACTTTCCGTGGTTTTCACCGACTGGCTGTCAATCACGCCCGCGCTCGGAGAGGCTTCACGCCCCTCGATCTCGCGCAGGCTCATGACCAGCACCGTATTCATGACTTCGAACACTCCGGCACCACGCCAGGCGTAAAAATAGCGCCTGACGGTCGAGACCGGCGGAAAGCATTTCGGCAGCAGGCGCCACGCACACCCGGCCGAGGCTATGTAGAGCATCGCGTTGACCACCTCGCGCATATCCGTAGTGCGGGGGCGACCGCCCCGTTTCGCCGGGGGTACAAATGGCATGATCAAAGCCCACTCCCCGTCCGTCATATCCGATGGATATCGCAACCCTTCCCGGCTATGTTCACGTCGGGCAATACCAGTCCATGTCACCATTCACTCCATCTCTTCGCAAAGACGGATGAATCACAACAGGCTGGTATTGTTCAAAAACTTTCGGATCGGGCTCTCAGAAGCGGACGTCAGCTTGGACAGCGCGTAAGTCCGACTTGGCGGGACGTAGGTCCGAAAGGGGGGGGATTCGGCCTGTCCGCTTTGGAGCGCCCAAACTATGTATCCTGCCGTTCAGTCAGCTGCGTGTGACAGTCGCTGTGCGTCCCAATGCCGGTCGTCTAAGATTGTCTAGCAGGCTGTCGGATTGGGCGCTGCCGTAGTGATGAGTGACGGCGACGACGGCGTTTATGCGGCCGTCAGTCGCGTGATCCTACGGCAATTATATGCGAGGGCGACGAGCGTCCATTCTGTTGCGACGTTGGGGAGGCCACGGAGATGGAAACGGGTGAAGCCCATGGCGCTCTTGATGATACCGAAGACCGGTTCGACGGTCTGCTTGCGTAAGGCGTAAAGGGCTTTTGCCGGGTTCTGTTGCAGCCTGGCCTTCATTTCCAGGCGCCAGGGCTCGGTGATCCGGCGCGGCTCCCTGGGTGGCGGTTCTGGCCGGAAGTCATAAGGGCGCCGATTCACAGGGCGTCCGATGGCGACCAGCGGGTCCACGCCGCTGGCCTGCAACGTTTCGACGGCTTTGCCGCTGGCGAAACCCGTGTCGGCGAGGACGGTTCGTGGCAGGCCGATCCTCTCCTCCATACCCAGGATGGTGGCGGCGAAGCTGGGCGCGTCCGCCGTCGTCGCAACGACGCCATTTTCCAAGATCAACTGGCTGCCCTCGGCACAAACCACGGCCTGGGCATTGTAGGCTTGCCGGTATTCATGCGCGTCGGAGCGGCGCATCAGCTTGCTGTCCGGATCGGTCAGGTTGATCTGCCGGTCTGGTGGCGGTTCATCGTCCGGTTCTTTCGGCGGCCGACCGCGCCGTCCCCGCTTCGCATCAAAAGCTGCCTTCTTGCGCTCATATTCTGGTCGTGACGCGTCTAAGCCTGCTCGCGGGCCCGTCTCGAGTGCCACAGGAGTACATCATAACGCTGCTCGATCGTCGTGCGGTTGCCGCGCCGGAACGTCGCGATCGTGTCATGGTCAGGATGCAGGTTCGCCGCCACAAAGCGCATACCGATATCACGATATGTCGCCCGTTCGATCCGACGCGATGAGAACACGCCGTTCGCATAGGCGTAAATCAGCAGCGCCAGCATCAGGCGCGGATGATACTGCGCCTTGCCGCCAGTCCGCACAGGAACGGAAAATGCCCTCAACGGCACCCGCTCTACCGCCGCCACGATGAAATGCGCCACATCGTCCGACGGCAGCCATGACTTCAGATCCGGCGGCAGAAGATACGGCTGCGATCGATCAAACGGAATGAAGCTGCTCATCCTGAAAGCTTACCGCAGATCGCCAGAGCCAGGTACCCCAACCCGACAGCCTGCTAGACGCTCCCCGAAAGCGGACATGCGCAAGGCGTGGTGCCCCCAAGATCAAAAATGCTAGGCATGGCTTGATGCGGGCTATCGTACTGAGCTCCGGTTCTCCTGCCGGACGGTTCTGTTCGCACCTATTGCGCGGTTCGCCGGGATCGCGCAGCCCCCCGGTTTAATTCCCAGTTTCCTCTGTTCCCGCGTCGGGATCGTCGAAACCGCTGACGTCGGAAAAAGCCGTCCAGCCGGCTGGAGTCGCGCCGTTGTGTACCCCGCCCTGCGAGAGCACTTTGTGATCATCGTGATGCGCTCGTTGTGACCCTTCATCTATATGATCGGCGTCTGGTAGCGCGCGCGGGAGGCGAGTGCGGTCGATGCTGGCATTCATCCAGTCTGTGGCAGAACCCCGGCTATGCTGGTGATAGTTCTCTCGCGTATTTGCGCCGCCAACTGGGTGGCCGTTGGGCTCAAGCGCGACTTAGCGGAAAGCTCGCACTCCCAGATTACAAAAACGTTCCAGCCTAACTCCTGGAGCTCCCGCATGACCTTCCCATCGCGGGCAACATTTCGGTCGAATCTTGCAACCCAAAAGTCAGTATTCGACTTTGGCGTCGATGCAACCTTGCAACCGGGATGGCGGTGCCAGAAGCAACCGTGAACGAATACCGCGGCACGATGGCGTGGTAGTACAATATCAGGGCGCCCGGGCAATCCTGCGCCACCTAGGCGGAAGCGTAACCCGAGCCGGTGCAATGCCCGTCGGAGCGCGATCTCTGGCTTCGTGTCCTGTGACCTGATCCGCCCCATGCGGCGTGATCGTTCCAGAGGCTCAAGGAAGTCTGCCAACTTGCCTCCTGCGTGCGACCGTGCAAAAGAGACAGATGGGTAGGGAAAGTCAGTTTTCCCATGCTGGCTGTTCGGGGCAACTTACGATCCACATTACGGGCTTAAGCCGGATCAGGCCAACTGGGTGGGGTAACCGTGGCGGTTCATTGTTTTGTGGCTGGATCAAACTACGTTAAGTTGTCAGCATGACAACACGAGAATCCTTCCGAGTCAGCTCGCATCTTAAGGACATTATCGGGCGCGATCTGGTCACGAACGAGTTCGTGGCGATTTTCGAGTTGGTGAAGAACTCATTCGATGCCGGGGCGACGAGGGTCGACATCGAGTTTGATCCGGGTGAGGCTTCCATCACCATCGTCGACGATGGCAAGGGGATGACGTCGACGGATATTCGCGACAAGTGGCTATTCGTCGCCTACTCCGAGAAGGCACTTTCAGCTTCAGATAACTATCGTGACAAGATCGCGTTCGCGGGGAGCAAGGGGATTGGCCGCTTCGCATGCGACACGCTCGGGGATGGCTTGGAACTCTATAGCCGCACCGAAGGCGGCAACTGGATCTCAAGGCTTGAAATCGACTGGACGCGCTTCGAACAGGATAGCACTGAGGAGTTTCAGGAAGTCGAAGTCGAACTTGGGACGGCGCCATCGTTTCCCAGGATCGCAAATGCCGAGCCTCCACCCCAGCATGGAACGATGCTCGTCATTAAGGGCACTCGGCAGGAGTGGAACGAAAACGCCATCCGCCGGTTGCGCAGGGATCTTGCTAAGCTCATCGACCCATTCGGTACGACCAGTCATGTCGCCGTCTCGACCTGGCTGGTAGATGGGTCCGAGGAGAGGATGGAGGGCGTCGATGGTCCGGTAGGGAATAACATTGCTGACATACTCAGGGAGAAGACAAGCCGGATCGAGGTAACCGTCGCGGACGGCCGTGTTGACACGACGCTTTTCGATCGTGGTCGGAAAATATATGCAATCCGTGAGCCTTCTCCCTATGACGAACTTACTGACTGCCGCGTCGAAGGGCAGGTATACTTCCTCAA
This sequence comes from Gluconacetobacter diazotrophicus PA1 5, assembly GCF_000067045.1. Classification (NCBI taxonomy): domain Bacteria; kingdom Pseudomonadati; phylum Pseudomonadota; class Alphaproteobacteria; order Acetobacterales; family Acetobacteraceae; genus Gluconacetobacter; species Gluconacetobacter diazotrophicus. Next base: position 3,863,578 of record NC_010125.1, on the reverse strand, counting down.
CAGGTCAGCTAAGCATACTTTTACGTCTCGCATGAGCGTGCGGCCCGTGGAGTTCGGGAGCGTTTTCCTTTTCCTAAATGGGTTCCGTGTCTCGCCAATCGGCGATGAGTTTGACGACACCCTCGGATTGAACCGCAGGAAGCAGCAAGGCCAATCCCGCTACCTTGGTACGCGCGACATCATCGGGCGGGTTGATGTAACAGCGCCGCCCAAGATGTTCCGAGAAGTGTCGAGCCGGGACGCGGGCCTGATCGAAGATGCGCGGAGTCGCGCGCTGTATGAAGCGATCCGCCGTCATATGATCTTCCGGCTTGAGCGTTATGTGGTCGGCGTGAACTGGCAGGACAGGCCTGATCAAGACCGTGATACATCCGAAGGCCTTGAAACTGACCGGGCACGCGAGCGCGTCCTTGGTATAGTTGGTTCGCTTGCGCGATCGAAGGACGTCGAAATCCTGTACTACGATACAGAACTCGTCCGCGTGGCCGACGATCCCGACAAGATCACTGACGATGCGCTCAAGGCGATGTCGGCGGTTGCGGAGAGCCGCAGCGATGTCTCCTTGCTTGGCCAGGTAGAGGAAGCGAGGAGGCGGATCGCTGAATTGCGGGCGTCGCGCGACGAAGCTCGCCAAGCCGCCCTGCGCGCGATGGCGGAGCGGGCCACCGCCGATGCGCGGATTGCGGCGCTAGAGAAGCAGGCAGCGTTCCTCGGGAGCAGCCAGGATGTCGATGTCGAGCGCATCCAGTTGCTCATGCACCAAGCCACGATACACCTCGGGCATGTGCGCGCGGCAATCGAGAACATGGCGCATGAGGTGCGGAACATTCTGGCTGCGGCCGTGATGCCAAAAGAAATCGATGACCTCGGGGACGTCGAGGATCTGCTCGCCACGATCCGCCAGTCCGCCCGTCGTGCATCGGTCTCGATCGCCGGCGCAAGCTTATCCGGGGATCGCTTGCGCACCGTTCTGTCATTTGCACCGAACATCCGTGTCGATTTGGAAACCGACAAGGTGCACGGCGACTTGCTCCAATTTCTCACCGAGTATTTCGAGGTTCGCCTTGTTGGTATTCCTGGCATGCCAGCCGCTACCTTTGATGCCGCCAATCTGGCGCTGGAACGGGAATTCTCCCCCGTGGACGTAGCAGTTCTCGTCGACAACCTGCTGGATAACGCACGCAAGGCGAAAGCGAGCAAGATCGAGTTCAAGGCCACGCGCAAGGGGCAGGACTCCGTGCTTATCAGGGTCATCGACGATGGCCTGGGTATCGACAGGCGCAAGGTCGACCCGTCCAAGATTTTCGAGCGGGGCTATACCGGTTCTGCCAACGGCACTGGACTAGGCTTGTACAGCATTCGCCAGATAGTCGAGGGAATGGGCGGCACCATCGAGCTTGCAGGAGATGGAACGCGAGCTGACTTCGACATCGTTGTCCCGGGGGAACGGCAATGAATCTCGACCTAGGAATCCTATGGATAGAGGATTCGTTTAGCCCAGAGGAGGAGCAAGCACTCAAGCGCAGGGTGCAAGATGCGGGCTTTCTAGCGCGCATCGAAACAATTCCAAATGGGACCGGGATCGATGACCTCTCGCGTAAGCACCAACTCTATCATATGTATGACCTCATCTTGCTGGACTACCGCTTGCGCGACGAGAAAGGTGATGAGCTAGCGCCGAGGGTTCGCGAGCTATTTCCTTCGACGACCATTCTTTTCTATTCGGGCAGCGCCGAGGAGCAGGAGCTTCGCAGTTTGATCGCCAGCAAGGCGGTCGAAGGCGTGTACTGCTGTTCACGCGGGCGCTTTACAGAGCGTGCTGGCGAGTTGATAGACCAAACGGCACGATCACTTGACAGGCTATCCGGCATGAGGGGGCTCGCCATGCGGGTAGTGGCCGAATGCGATGATCTCATGAAGGTTGCAATGTTGTCGATGTGCGCCCGGGATCCGAATTGCGCAGGCAAGATCGAAAGCCTTGATAGTGACGTCCTGAAGTTCTTGGACGAAGCCAAGCAGGCATATGAGGAGTCGAAAGCTAAAGACCTGCTTGCTCGCATTGAAACCCGGGCAGTCGATAGCATGAAGCTGTTTAAGCATTTTCGCCGGCTGACACAGGTTGCCGCTGCTAGCCCTGCTACTTTTGGCCTGAACGACGCGGATGCAGACCGGTTGCGCGAGTTACGCAAGTCCAGTGCTCAATATGACCAGAAGGTCCTCCGCAAGCGTAACCTTCTCGGCCATGTAGTGGAGGTCGAGGGAGATGCGGGATGGATACTACAAGGTAGCGGCGAAATCACCGTCAACGATTTTGCGGACATCCGTCGGGTATTCGCCGAGCATACTGAGGCTTTCCGCGAGATGAGGCGACTCGTCACGCTTTTGGACGGCTAAGAGGCCCATAAGCATCTCCCCAAGTGCCTCGGCCAAAAGCGGTGGCACCGCGTTCCCGACCTGAGTGAACCTCGGGCATGCATCCCGCCGGCGGCTGCCGCCGGTTGTGTAGGGTCCCTTGAACGAGAACCAATCTGGGAAGGATTGCAAGCGCGCGTGCTCCCGGACCGTCATTGCCCGTGGCTTGGAATAGTGCACGAAGTCATCCGGTAGCGTGCTAATGGTAGGAGCGGGCCCGTCCGGGGCGAGCGGCGTGGTTGAGCGTTTCTTGATGCCGAGGCGTTCCCGGTCCACTAGCCTCAGACAAACCCCGCGTTCGCAATTGTCCAATATGTCCCGCATCCGCCCGACTGAGGCGGTGCTGTGCCTAGGCAACCTGAGGTCGCCGGGCTGATTAAGGCTGTCAACCCTCATCAGTCGCTGGTACGGAGTCGCTGCTTCCCGCGAGCGCTTCAGCGCCCGGAAACCGAGATGGCCCCATTCGCTGTCAAGTCCGGGTTCCATATCGCTTTCCTCAAGGTCTGAGATCGCGGCACTGGCGCTCGTATGATCCGGCCCAAGCCCTCGTGCGACAAGGAATGCTTTCCTGGCGACGCGCAAGCGTTGCATTGGATCAATGCCGGGTAGTGTGCCCTTTGGTGCAGCGATGAGTACAAACCTCGGCCTGCGCTGCGGAACGCCCCAGTCCGCAGCCCGTAAGATTTCAATCCAGGTGTCGTAGCCAAAGGCTTCCAGCCTACGCTTGGTATAATCGCTGTAAGTTCCGCCTGTGCGATGCTTCATCGAGCGGAAGCCAACCACATTCTCCAACAAAATTAGGCGTGGACGGACGATTTCGACGTAATGGAGATAGACGTCCACCATTTTGCTGCGTGGATCATCAGGCCGCCGGAGGCCATTCATGCTGAAGCCTTGGCATGGTGGTCCGCCGGCGACCAAGTCGACCTTCCCGCGTAACTCGGCAAGTTCCGTTTCATGATGGACAAGTACATCCTGAGCCTGCCACGCTCGCTTGTCGAGCCATGCCGGCCAACTATGGCGGTTCCTGCCACTGTCAAGTAAGTTGGCTCGGTAGGTATCGAATGCATCAGCATGAGCCTCGATCGCGAACAGGGTCGAGAAACCGGCGGCTCCAAGACCGAGCGAGAGCCCGCCACAACCGGCAAATAGGTCGATGCATGATGGTATCATGGCAGCGCTATCGCACGTATTGCAGCAAATGTCCAGGACGATCGAATTGTACAAGTCTCAGCTTGGCTGCGGATCGGCGTCGATCAACGCTGAAGCGGGCCCCTCGAACCAACCGCTATCGTGGCGCTATATCGTAGAGTGTCGTACCACCCTCGGGCGTGTAACCAGCGACACGATTGGCCGTAATGTCGACGTAAACTAACGCGACCATCCTGCTGATTCGTCCGAGGGGGCTTGCCGGCATCAGCGAGTTGTTGCGCGAAGGTCGGCTTCCCATTTGTCGTGCCTGAAACCTGACAGGCAGAAAACGGCCCCAACTCGGCCGCGAGAGATTGTGCTGCTTATGTCCGCTATGCGGAAAGCTATTCACAGGCGCGTATGCCCGACATGAGGGCGCAAGCTGCCAGTCTTACATCCCGCCGCCTTCACCGCGATATTCACGCATCCGCCGGGCACCTCGTCACGACGCTATTTGGTTCGCGTGCCCTGATCCCTCACGCTTTCCGGCTATCGAATTCCCGTTGCGCCATCTCGATCTTGTCCAGGTTGGCCATCGCCCAGGTCCCCAGCGCCTGCACCGGTTCGCGCAGCGACCGGCCCAGCGGCGTCAGTTCGTAGTCCACGCGGGGCGGGATGGTCGGATAGACCGTGCGCGTTACCATGCCGTCGCGCTCCAGCCCGCGCAGGGTCAGGGTCAGCATGCGCTGGGAAATGCCGTCGACCATGCGGCGGATTTCATTGAACCGGCGCGGCCCGTTGCCCAGTTGCATGACGATCAGCACGCTCCATTTGTCGCCCAGGCGCGCCAGGACCGGACTGATCTTGCGGCAGTTTCCCTGGCCCGGATCGGGTGCCTCCCCGGTTACATGCATGTTCCCGCGTATCAAGAATGTGCCCCCTTGCGCGCCGTGGTGACAGTGGCAAACATATCCTCGGTTACAAACATATACCTAGGACCGACGCAATGAAACTCCTGCATCTCGACGCCAGCATCCTGCCCGAGGACAGTTCGGTCAGCCGCACGCTGTCCGCCGCCGTCGTGGCGCATGTCCGGGCCTTGCAGCCGGACCTGACCGTGACGCGGCGCGACCTGGTGGCCCACCCGCTGTCGCACATGACGCTGGCCAACCTGCCACCCGACCACCCGGCCTCGGTCCCCGGCAACGAGGTCGAGCGCGCCGAGAGCCAGGCCGTGCTGGAGGAGTTCCTGACCGCCGATATCGTGGTCATCGGCGCGCCGATGTATAATTTCACCATCCCCACGCAGCTCAAGAGCTGGCTCGACCGCGTCCTGGTCCCGGGCCGGACCTTCAAATACGGCCCCGAGGGCGTGAAGGGTCTGGTGGAAGGAAAGCGCGTGATCGTGGCGCTGTCGCGCGGCAGCTTCTACGGCCAGGAAACGCCGTACGCCACGGCGGAACACACGGAAACCTACCTGCGCACCGCGCTGGGCTTCATCGGCATCGCCACCCCGGAGGTCATCGTGGCCGAAGGCGTCAGCCGTGGAGAAGACCAGCGCGCCGCCGCCATCGAAGCCGCCCACCAGACGGTCGCGGCACTGCGCGTCTGACCCTGCCCGGACATGGCGGGCGGCCCCCAGGGCCGCCCGGTATCCGGGCGGTGCACGCCCTGCCCGTCAGGCGGCTTTTTCACGATGCCTGATGAAGCCGGCGCGCGTGCGCGTGATTGACGGCCTGGGCGGCGAGGTAGCCGGCCGAGACGGTCGCCATGCACAGGACGACCGACAACCCGATATTGAGAAAAGCCCTGACCGGCGCGCCATTCCGCAGCAGATCGAGCGTCTGGAGGCTGAACGAGGAAAAGGTCGTATATCCGCCGCACAGCCCGACCATGAAGACCACCCTTTGCGTATCGGACAGCGGGAAGCGCGCGCCCGCGACGGTCAGGCTGCCGAAGAACGCGATGGCGAACGAGCCGGTCGCATTGATCAGGATCGTGCCCCAGGGCAGCGACTGGCTCCAGCGCAGCGTCGCCAGCCCGATCCAGTAGCGCAGGAGCGTGCCTGCGGCACCCGCGAGAGCAATCCAGAGCGTCGGAAGAAAATTCGTCACGTCGGTTCAATCCCTGTCGGGGTGGAGCCTCGGAGCCTGTCCGGTCAGGCTCTCGGAGGCTGCTTCAAAAGTCCCGCTGCTGAGCGAGAGCGACCCGAAGGGTCGCGCCCGTCGTGCGTTTCCGAGCACCGAAGCGGAGTGGCCTTATGGGCCATGAGCATCGGAGCACAGGAAACGCGCGTCGGATCGCCGGCAGCGGAGCTTCTGAAGCAGCCTCTCAATGGTGGGTCAGGATCGGGAGGGTACCATGGGCGAGGATATCGCGCGTCGGCCCGCCGAAGAGCCATTCGACGAAGCGCGGATGGGTGTAGGACCCCATGATCAGGAGGTCGGCCTGCGCCGCAAGGGCATGGGCGCGGATCTGCTCGCCGGGATCGCCATCGTCGAGCGTGAACCGATCGACGACGGTCCTGACCCCCCTGGATTCCAGTTGGGCCGCCACCGGGGGCAGTTCGACCGTCCCGTGTCCGCCCTCACCGATGACCCACGTGACCACCTCCGCCCTGGACAGCAAGGGGGTGGCCGATGCGATCGCGCGTTCGAGCGCGTGGGACGGACGCCAGGCAATGACGGGCCGCGCGCCGACGGTCGGGTGATGATGAAGGGGCGCGATCACGACCGTGGACTGCGCATCGTACAACGCGCCGGTGAAGGCCTGTCCGACGAATGCGGGGTCCTTCGGGCGCGGGCGGCTCAGAACCGTCAGGTCGGCGTTCGCGGCTTCGCGCGCCACGATCTTCTGGACATCCCCCGCTATCTCGATCCAGCGGGCGGTCGCGGTTCGGCCCGACGCCGTGATCCAGTCCGCGCAGGCGGCGCGAAGCCGGTCCGCACGGTCGGACACGGACCGCGCGAAACGCAGGCGGTCTTCCCGCGTCGGCATGCCCTCGTCCGGTGCCCTGAAATCGGGATCGTCTTCCAGTTGGGGATGCAGCAGACGAATGTCCCGGCACGCGAACCGGTCCGCCAGTTGCCCGGCCACCTCGAGCGTGAAGGTCACGGTGTCAGGCCGGTCGAGAACGACGAGAATGCGCATGCTCACGCCTCCTGCCAGGACAACATAGTTGAAAACAGCGGTAAAAACAGGGTCCAAGGGAACGGGTCACGGGCAAGCATAATCGCCTGCCCGCGAACAGGAAACGGCCTTTTCCCGATCGGTTCCCGATCCGGCTGAAAATCGAGGGGGCGCGGATTCGATTTCCGGCCGTCCGTCAACCTGGCGGCGTTTCGTGCGTTGAGGTGGCTATCGGAGGGCTTACGCCGTCCGGTCGGAGATGGAGTACCTCCGTATAACCGCCCCCAGGGCTGATGACTCCTGCTCGCATCCCGTGTGTTGCGGCAGGACGTCTTGCATCCTTCCGTGACAGCAATGCCGGAAGGATACCGCACCATGGCGGCGCACGATGCCATCGGTTTCGAAAGCATTCTGAATCCCGACCCCGCGATGCAGGCCCGGACCGAGCCGGTGCCCGATCGTCCGGCACCCGAACCCCGCTGCTTCCACGACCTCTGCCTGGATCAGATCCTCGACCGGATGACCGCCGGGCGGGAGATGTTCGGGCTCGACCGGGTATTCTGCACGCCGGCGCCGGATCTCGGGACGATCCGCTATCGCCAGGCGTTCTGGCAGGATCTCGAGCAGCCGGATATCGGCGCGGCGTGCCGCGCTTTCACGCGGAAGATCCAGAGCAGCCGCGCTCAACAGCAGATGGTCGGGAAAAGCCAGGACGAATGGTCGGCGCGGCGCTGGTTCCTCGATGCCGCAAGGATGTACGGATCCGCCGTCCGGGACCTCGACCGGGCCCTGAACGGGCTGAAACCGACCTCCGACGCCGTCGGCATGCTGGCGCGGTGGCTCGACACGCATCTCTCATCGGACCATTTCCGCCGCCTCGCCGACGAGGGGGAGGCGATCGCGCGAGACCTGGAGGACATTGTGTATGCGGTATCCGTGGGCGAAGGGGATTTCCGGGTCCAGCATCCCGGACGCGAAAGCGATTACAGCGCGGAAATCGAGGACACCTTTGCGCGGTTCCGGCAGGGCGACGTCCGCAGCCACCTCGTGGACCTGCAGGACACCCTGGGGCTCGATCATATCGAGGCGACGATCCTCGCATTCGTCGCACGGCTGAATCCGAACGTGTTCGACCGCCTGCGGACATTCTGCGAGGATTTCGCCACCTACGAAAATCCGGTCCTGATCAGGCTGGACAGGGAACTGCATTTCTACCTCGCCTATGCCGATTTCATCGCGCCGATGCGTGCCGCGGGCCTGCCATTCTGTTGCCCGGACATGTCGGACACCGACAAGGCGGAGCGGGTAGCCGACATGTTCGATCCCGCCCTGGCCGTGCGGCTGGTCGATGACGGCAAGGCGGTCGTCACGAACGATTTCGAACTCTCCGGCCCCGAACGGATCATCATGGTCACCGGCCCCAATCAGGGCGGAAAGACGACCTTCGCCCGGGCATTCGGTCAATTGCACTATCTCGCCCGTCTCGGACTGCCCGTTCCCGGACGCGAAGCGCATCTGTTCCTGGTCGACGAGATCCATACGCATTTCGAGCGGGAGGAGAACGCGGCCGACCTGCGCGGCAAGCTGGAAGACGAACTGGTGCGGATTCACGACATCGTCACGCATGTCTCGCCGCGCAGCCTCGTGATCATGAACGAAAGCTTCAACGCGACGACGGCCGACGACGCGGCCAGCCTGTCCGCTGCCGTTCTGGAGGACTTCATCGGACAGGACCTGATCTGCGTCTGCGTGACCTTCATCGATGAGATCGCGACATTGTCCCACACGATCGTCAGCATGGTCAGTACGGTCGATCCGGACCGCGACGACGCACGGACATTCAGGATCGTCCGCCGCCCCTCCGACGGACGGGTCTATGCTGCCTCCCTGGCCCATAAATATCACCTCACGGGCGCCGATATCCGGCGCCGCCTGACGGAGGCACCATGAAAGCCCACCTGCTCTTTCGCGATCGGGACCTCGATCCGAAAGCCCCCCTGCCGCCGCAGGCGGACGCCCTGATCGACGATTTGCGCCTGAACGTCATATTCGACGCCATGGCGGCAGGCGACGAGCTGATTGCCCGGGTCAGCCCACGCGTGATGCTGAACACCCTGGCCGACCCCGAAGACATCCGCTACCGGCAGGAAATCACATCGGAAAGCCTCGACCGGGAGGACCTGGTCCGGGAACTGTACAGCCTGGCCTCGGACGCGATCGAGGCGGAACGCAAAAGCTATATTCATGCCGGTTTTCGCAGTCCCGGCAGCATCGTATTCGAATCCGTGTCGGTCCTGAAGCTGCTTCTGGGAACCCTGACGCGCCTGCGGGCCATCAGCGACGCGGAACGAGGCCGTTCAACGTCGCGCGGCCTGCGGACGCTGTTCGAAACGCTTTCCCGCGAACTGGATGACCCTTTCTTCGAACGCATTCGCGGCTATATCAGTGACCTGAGCCGGCCGCGCATGCTGTTTACCGCCCGGCTGGGCGTCGGGAACAAGGCAACCGACCATGTGCTGCGCAAGCCGCTGCCGCCGGAAGGCAACTGGCTGGCACGCGCCTTCGCGGGGAAGCCGGAAGGGTACAGCTTCCGGCTGAATGAACGCGACGAAAGCGGCGCACGCGCCCTGAGCGACATTCGCGATCGCGCGCTCAATCGCGTGGCGGATGCGCTCGGACAAGGGAAGGACCACGTGCTTGCCTTCCTGAACGCGCTTCGGAACGAGCTGGCTTTCTATGTCGGCGCGATCAATCTTCACGCGCGGCTGGTGGAACTGGCGCTGCCGACCTGCCTTCCGGACTTCCAGTCTTCCGAAGACCATGATTTCGCGGCGACCGGACTTTATGACGTCGCCCTTGCACTGACATCGGGACAGGCAGGTCGTGGGCAACGATATCGACGCCACGGGCCCGCACCGTACCGTCATCATCACCGGGGCCAACCAGGGGGGAAAACGACCTTCCTGCGCAGCGTCGGCCTGTCCTTCGTGATGGGACAATGCGGGCTGTTCGCCGGAGCCGGGTCACCGCGTACCGGCGCGGCCGGAAACGTGTTCACGCATTTCAAGCGCGAGGAAGACCGCGCGCTCGAAAGCGGAAAATTCGATGAGGAGCTGCATCGTATGAGCGTGCTGGTGGATCAGCTTCGGCCGCATTCGGTCATGTTGCTCAACGAATCGTTTGCCTCGACCAATGACCGGGAAGGTTCCGATATTTCCTACGAAATCGTCAGCAGCCTTCAGGATGTCGGCGTCCGGGTGTTTTTCGTGACGCATCAGTACAGCTTCGCCCACCGGTTCTTCGCGAACCATCGCGCCGATACGCTGTTCCTGCGGCCCGAAAGACTGGAGAACGGCACCCGTACCTTCCGTCTCCGCCCCGGAGAGCCGGAGACGACAAGCTACGGGCAGGATCTTTACGCGCGTATTTTCGGGCATGCCCTGCCCCGCCATGATACGCGCCAGACGCCCTGATCGCCACGCCGTGGGCCGCCCTGTTCCTACGCCCGGCAGCCGGGCGTAGGAAACGGTCTTCTATGCAAGCTGGGCTTCATAGGCGGCGAGCATGGTCTTGGTATCGTTCGCAAGCTTGACCAGGTCCGGATTCTTCGAGCTGGCGATCTCGGCGTCGATGACAGGTTTCATCCTGGCGCTGTTGCGTGACAGGGACCGGATGTAGCTTCGGTCGAACGCGGTGCCGTGAAAATGCTGTATCCGGTCGATAATTTTCTGATTTTCGGACGAAGGCTTGGGTGTCAGGGTGATGGCGTGCGCCGCCACCAGCTTCGTCAGCTTGTCCTGGTTTCCCGTCAGGTCCTTGGCGATGGTCGCACCCAGGGTCGCCACATCGCTGCGCGCCGCATGGGTCTGGGCACTCTTCGCCAGCGCGATCTGCATCACGTCCATCTCGTTGAGCTTCTGCACGAAATCCGCATCCGCGCTCGTCAGCGGGGCAGCCTTCGCCACGGCCGGCAATGGCGGCGGCAGCGGCTGTCCGGGGCTGACGCAGGCCGCCAGTGCCAGAAGCACCGCCATGAGAGGGAGCCGGGCAAACGATTTGCAACGAGACGGTAGCGACATGATCGGCGGATTCTCCTTCGTTTTCCGATGCAGTTCCGAATGATGGCCCCTGCCGGAGCGGCCTTCGAAGAAGCCGTTGCCGTGGCCCTGCTGACGATATGGTCCATGATGAGAGTGCGGAACGAGAAAGGCAATGGCGAAGTATCCGTACATAATATGGACACAATTCCGGCAACATTGTGTATCGCCATGGAAGAAACATTTTACGCCGCGCCGGGCCCTTGCGCCGACCGGAAAGAGCGCACTAGGTTTGGCGAACGGGTGTGCCGCGCCGGGCGCGTTCGGATCGGGATGGAGGGATAATCCAGGACATGAACCGCCGCATTCTTTGCTTGCTTGCCGTCTCCTCGTTTCCTCTCGGCCTGGGCGGCTGCGGATATTTCGATTCACGGGCCGCCCACAAGGCACAGGTGACGATGATCGGGATGACGTCCTACGACCTGCAGGCGTGTGCCGGACTTCCAACCTCCACCAAGCAGCTCAACGATACGACCCAGATCTTCGTCTACACCGGAACGCATTCGCAGCCGACCTACGGGGGTTCGACACTCATTCCGGTGGGCGATGTCGTCACGACGATCCTGCAGCTTGGCGGCGGCGGCGGCACGACCTGCACGGCGGTAATCCGCCTGGACCATGACCGGGTGTCGGACGTGCATTATGCGGGTGACGACGACGAAATGGTCGGCACGGACGGGATCTGTTCCATTATCACCCGTGGATGCGCCCGCCAGCCCGAAAGCACGATGAAGCGGTCCGACGGCGGCGTGTTCGGCCCGGTTTCGGCGTTCCATCCCCCCGTTACGCCGAATCAGTCGACATCCGATACGTATTCGCCGCAATCCGGCGCAACCATTCTCAATCCCGATCCGAAATCATCGGATTCGGCCGTTATTTCCCGGCCCCAGTAACGGCTCCCTCGGTCGCGGGGCCCGCTGCCCGCGACGGCGGGGCGGTGCCCTGGCCCTTCGTCCGCTGGATGGCCTGGTTCTGGGCCTTGGTCATGGCCCAGCGAAGGGCCGTCTCGGCCTCGGGCACGTCCAGGGTGCCGGCGTCAACGTCCAGGCCGATGCGTAACGAAGCCATGTCGGTCTGCGACACCAGGTCGTAATTGGGTCCGATCGCGTCCGGACCATATCGGAAATGGGCCGCGGCGATGCAGCGGAACCGGTCGTACGCGGTGCCTTTCCGGAACGGATAACGTGCCAGGCATCGCGACACCGCCGCATGCAGCGCGCCCGTACCGCGGTCGTCCGTGCACGCGGCGGAAAAGGCGCACAGGCAGGCGACGGCAAGCAGACGCCTCATTATTGTCCCTGCGGCATGCCCGGGGCGCCGGTCACGCGCCAGACGGTGTTGCCCACGTCGTCGGCCACCAGCAGCGCGCCCGTGCCGTCCAGCGCCAGGCCAACGGGGCGGCCGTGGACGTGCTTTTCGTCGGCGGTCAGGAAGCCGGTCAGCACCTCGCGCGGCTCTTCCACCGGGGCACCGTCGACGAACGGGACGTAGATCACGCGATAGCCGCTCTTGGGCCAGCGGTTCCACGATCCGTGCTGCGCCACGAACAGCCCGTGCCGCCAGGCTTCGGGCAGCGTGCTGGCCTGCGAAAACGCGATCCCCAGCGACGCGGTATGCGGCCCCAGCGCATAGTCGGGTGCAATGGCCTGCGCCACCAGGTCGGGCCGCTGCGGCGTCACGCGCACGTCCACATGCTGCCCGTAATAGCTGTAGGGCCAGCCATAGAACGCGCCCTCCTGCACGGCGGTGATGTAGTCGGGCACCAGGTCGCTGCCGATCTCGTCGCGTTCGTTGACGGCGGTCCACAACGCGCCGGTCTGCGGGTTCCAGGCCAGGCCGTTGGGGTTGCGCAGGCCGGTGGCGAAGGGGCGCAGCGTGCCGGTGGCGATGTCGAACCGGTCGATCCGCGCCCGTCCTTCCTCGACCGCCATGCCGTGCTCGGCCACATTGCTGTTCGACCCCACGGTGATGTACAGCGCGCTGCCGTCCGGGCTGGCCAGGATGTTTTTGGTCCAGTGATGGTTATAGCCCGCTGGCAGGTCGATCACCCTGGTCCCCGGCGCATCGATCCGGGTCTGGCCCGTTTGGTAGGGAAAGCGCACCAGCGAATCGGCATTGGCGACGTACAGCGTATCGCCCACCAGCGCCATGCCGAACGGCGAGCGCAGATGATCCAGGAACACCGTCCGCTGGTCGGCCACCCCGCGCCCCGTGGAGTCGCGCAGCAGGATGATCCGGTCCGGGCTTTTATCCCCCGCCCCGACCGCCCCCATGACGAAGCGGGCGATCCGGTTCTTCAGCGTCGTGATATCGGTCATGGGCGAATTCGATTCCGCGACCAGGATATCGCCGTTGGGCAGGCGGTACAGCCAGCGCGGATGGTCCAGGCCGGTGGCGAACGCCGCCACCGCCAGCCCGGGCACCACGCGGGGCGTGGCCCCCGCCGCCCAGCCCACCGGGGTGGCGATATTCACCGTGGGCAGCAGCGTCGGGTTGGGCGGCGGCAGCAGCGGATGCGCGCCCGTTCCGGCCGCAAGGGTCAGCGTCGCCTGTTCCGGCCGCGCCGCCATGCGGTAGCAGCCGGCCAGCAGCAGCAGAACGAGGGCGGCACCGCCCCCCAGTACCCAGATGCGCGAACGCCTCATGACGGGACCTCGGACCGACGGCGCCGCCGACACGCCATGACGGGACCGCATGGTCCGGCGCGGCAGCCGGGGTGCCGGAATTGAGGGACGATGGACCCGAAGCCGTTCCGCATCGCCCCGAAAGTGGAACATTCCGGGAAACACACCCTAAATTTCCCCCCCATGCAAGCATCCATGCGCGGCGCAGATATGCAGCCGGAACGCCGGCCCGCACCCACGCGGCCCGGCACGCGCGATCTTGACGCCGCCATCCGGTTCGGGGTTAACGTCGGCGCAGGCAATGGATTTCTGCCTGACCGTCCGGGTCGAACCGCCTCTTTCGGGGGCTGATGATTCCTACCCACCGCCTTCGGGCAACAAGGGCAGGAATCCGTTCGCAGCCATGTACATCCCTTTTTCGTTTCGTCCGCGCCGCGATCGGTATGTGGCCGTCATGGCCCGGTTCGTGACGGGCTGCATCCTCGCCGCCCGCGCCGCCGCCCGTTGGCTGTGCATGCTCCTGCCGATGGCCGTCTGTGTCGGCAGCCTCTGCGCCCTGTTCCTCTGGCTGCTCGACCGGGTAACGGACGACCGTCTCCATCATCCGGACCTGCTCTACGCCCTGCCCCTGGCCGGGGTTGCCGTCGGACTGACGTATCACGTCCTGGGACGCCAGGCGGAAGGCGGCAACAACCTGATCGTGGACCAGATCCACGAACCGGGCGGCGGCGTGCCCCTGCGCATGGCGCCCCTGGTCCTGGCCGGAACGGTGGTCAGCCATCTGTTCGGCGCCTCGGTCGGGCGCGAAGGCACCGCCGTGCAGATCGGCGGCAGCATCGCCAGCGGCTTCACGCGCATGTTCCGCCTGACGGCGCGCGAGGTCCGGACCCTGCTGACGGCGGGCATCGCCGCCGGATTCGGTGGGGTGTTCGGCACCCCGGTCGCGGGCGCGGTGTTCGCGATGGAGGTCCTGTCCATCGGGCGGATGGAGTATTCGGCCATCGTCCCGGTCGCCGTCGCCGCCATTGCCGCCGACTGGACCTGCCATGCGTGGGGGATTCATCACGTTACCTACACGCTGCCATTCCGGGGCTATCCGGACGCGGGCGGCACGGCATTCCATGCCGATCCGCTGCTGCTGGCCAGGGTAGCGCCCGCCGGGGTCGCCTTCGGGCTGGCCAGCCTGGCCTTCGCCCAGGCGGTGCATCGGCTGGGGGCCGTCTTCAGGGCGCTGTGCCCCGTCGCCTGGCTGCGTCCGGCCATCGGCGGCGTGCTGACCATCGTGCTGGTCTTCCTGGCCGGATCACGGGATTACCTTGGCCTCGGCATCACGGCGCCCGAACCGGGGGGCGCGTCCATCCTCGATTTCTTCGGTCCCGCACACTATGCATGGAGCTGGCTGTGGAAGCTGGCCTTCACCGTCGCGGCCCTGGCCACCGGGTTCAAGGGCGGCGAGGTCACGCCGCTGTTCTTCATCGGTGCCGGCCTGGGCAACGCGCTGGCGCCGCTGCTGCACGCGCCGGTGGACCTGCTGGCCGCCGTGGGCTTCGTCGCCGTCTTCGCCGGCGCCGCCAACACGCCGCTGGCCTGCACCCTTATGGGCATCGAACTCTTCGGTGCCGCGGATATCGTCTATCTCGCGGTGGGATGTTTCATCGCCTATCTGTGTTCCGGCCATTCCGGGATCTATCGGGCGCAGCGTATCGGCACGCGAAAGACGCATTGCGTGTTCCTCCAGCAACCTGCCCGCTCTTCCCGGGATGCCGTGGCACGGTAATGTCATGACCCGAAGCGTTTCCGCCTGCGCATCCCAGGTATATCGTCAATAAACGTGGAGCAGGGTGACATGACCGTCATGATCATCGACAGCCTGTCCCACCAATCTTCAACCGCGCCGTAGCCTAACGCAAGAAAATCCCTGAACAGATCAAAAGTTTTCTGGTTCTTTTTTCAAAAAAAACGTCTTCCCTCAATCCTGGAACGCCCGCGCCAGGACGTTCTGCTTCTCCAGCGACACCGGCAGGGCGGAGGCGGTCACCCCCACGCCCTGCCAGCCGGCACCCATGGCGGTATAGAGGTCGATGGCATCCTGCAGGCGTTCCAGCCGCGCCACGGCCTCGGCGTTCTCGGCGGCCAGGGCGGTGCGCTCGGTGGTCAGCACCTCCAGGAAGCCCACCAGCCCGGCGGCATACAGCTTGCGCGCCCGGTCGCTGGCCAGCCGGCTGTCCTCGGCGGCGCGGTGCAGCAGTTCGGTGTGCTCCACGTCGTCATGCCACGCCGCCATCGCGTCCTCGACCTCGCGGAACGCGCCCAGCACCGTCTGGCGGTAGGTCAGGCGGCTGGCTTCCGCCGCCGCCTGGGCGGCGCGGATCTGCCCGGTCAGCTTGCCGCCATGCATCAGCGGCAGCGACGCCAGCATGAAGAACTGCCAGCTCAGCGCCCCGGCCTCGAACACCTGGTACATCGCCGACGCGTTGGGGTTGAAGTTCAGCGGAATGGCGAAATTCGGATACATCTGCGCCACCGCCACCCCGATCCGCGCCGTCGCCTCGGCATAGGCGCGCTCGGCGCGGCGGATGTCGGGCCGGTTGCCCAGCACGATCGAGGGCACCGTCGCCGGGAATTCCGGCACCTGGGGCAGCGGCTGCGCCACCTTCAGCTCGGCCTCGGTGGTGCCGGGCACCTGGCCCATCAGCACGTCGATGGCGTGGGTGATCTGCGCGATATGGGTGCGCAGCGGCTCGCGCGCCGCCTGCTGGGCGTCCAGCTCGGCCTTCGCCTGGGCGATCTGCAGCGTGTTGCCCACGCCCTCCAGATACAGGCGCCGCGTCAGGTCGTAGGCTTCCTGCGCCACCCCGATGTTGCGGTTCGAGATCTCCAGCCGCAGTTGGGTGTCGCGCAGCACCATGTAGTCGCTGACCAGCGACGACAGCATGGTCATCAGCACCGCGCGCCGTTCCTCGACATTCTCCTCGACCGCGTGTTCCGAGGCCTCGACCGCGCGGCGGATGCGGCCGAACACGTCGATCTGCCAGCTGGCGCTGACGCCGTAGGACAGGTACGACGCCCCCGGCCGGTTGGCCGGATTGCCCGGGCGCAGCGGCCAGTTGTCCACGTTGATGGAATAGCGGGCGTCACCGTCGGTGGTGTTGGCATCGACCTGCGGATACCAGGCGGAGGCCTGGACGTCGCGCAGCGCGCGCTCGGCCAGGATGCGCTGGCCGGCGATCTGCAGGTCGTAATTGCCCGCGATCGCGCGGTCGACCAGCCGGTCCAGCTCGGCGTCGCCGAAGCGGTGCCACCAGTCCTTCAGCTCGGCATTGGTGCGGGCGATTTCCGCCGGCGTCGCGGCATGCTCGTCCTCGGCAAAGCCCGGCGGCAGCTTCATCCGGTCCGGCTGGTAGCGCGGCCCCACCGTGCACCCCGCCAGCATCGTGGCGGCCAGCAGCATCAGCCCGGCCCGGTGGAATGTGCGTCTCGTCTTCATGCTCGCGCTCATGGTCACGTTCGGGCCCGATGTCCGTTTGAAAGATGTGTGCCCGCAGACGTGGGCTGGTGAGCGAGAGCGGCCCGCAGGGCCGCGCCCGGCGTGTGTCCGCGCGCACCGGAGCGGAGCGGCCTTGATGGCCGTGAGCACCGGAGCACAGCGGATGCGCGTCGGATCGCCGCCAGCGTGCGTCTGCGGGCACACATCCCTTACAGGTGGTCTTGCAGCCAGGTGGTCAGGCGCCCCCGCTGGCCGCGCGACTGCGGGCCGACGGTGACGGTGCAGGTCATGCCGGCCGCCAGGGTGATGCTGTCGGGCACATGGTCCAGATGGACGCGCACGGGAATGCGCTGCGCCAGCCGCACCCAGGTGAAGATCGGGTTGACGTCCTGCAGGCCCAGCCGGTCGGGGGTGCCGTTCTGGTCGTTGATGCCGCGCGCGATGGACACGACATGGCCGGGGATGATCTGCTTGTAGCCCATCAGCTTGACGCGGGCGACGTCACCGACATGCACGCCCCACATCTTGGTTTCCTCGAAATACCCGTTCACCCAGTAGGAATCGGCGTCGATCACCGCCAGGCGCGGCTGCCCCGCCGTCAGGTAGTCGCCCACCCGCAGGTTCAGGTTGGTGATGTAGCCGTTGACCGGCGAATACAGCACCGAGCGCTGCAGGTTCAGCTTCGCCAGGTCCAGCGCCGCCCGCGCCGCATCCACCGCCGCGATCTGCGTCGCCACGTTCGAGTTGAACACCTCCTGCTCTTCCGCCGAGACGATGCCGCCCAGCCCCATGCGGCGCTTCGCGTCGTTCTGCTTCAGCTTCAGGTCCTCCAGCGCCCCGTCCAGCCGGGCCTGCGCCTCGCGGATCGCCAGCCGGAAGCGCACCGGGTCCAGCACGAACAGCGGGTCCCCCCTGTGCACGAACTGGTTGTCCACCACCGGAACCTGCACCACCGTGCCCGGCACTTCCGGCGCCACGTCCACCACATACACCCGCACGCGACCGTCGCGCGTCCAGGGGGCAATCATATACGTGTCCCACAGGGTCACGCCCATGACGATCGCCAGCGCAACAACGCTCAGGGTCAGGACCACGCGGATCAGGGTGCGCAGAAGGGGCATATCGCTCTCGAAACTTTTCTTTTTCGTTTGTCGGACGGACCTTACCGAAAACCATCGCACGCAGGCATACCTCGCCCCCGCGCACAGCGCGAGATGTCGCGGCGCACCTATGCCCCCCCGCCATGCCAGCACCGCGCGGACCGCGAGGCTGCTTCAAAAGTCCCGCTGCCGGCGCGTCCTTCGCGCGTTTCCTGCGCTCCGATGCGGCCCGTCGCGATCAGCCATGGACGACCCGCCCCAGGATCACGCTATAGGCCGGCACGGGCGCCGCCAGCGTGCGCCGTGCGCCCGGCATGTCGGGGGCAAGCTGCAGCGGCCCGTGCCGGTGGAAGAAGCCCGGAACGGCGCGCAGGATATGGGCCGCCTGGTCCAGGCACGCCGCCACGCGCCACGCCGCCAGCCCCGCGTCGGTGCCGGTGTCGGCGCCGGCCCGCATCGCGTCCGCCGCGCCCTCCAGCCCGCGCGCGGTGCCGTCCGGGTCGCGGCGCAGGCGCGCGAAGCCACCCAGCGCCGCATGCAGGGCCGCGCGGTCCCGCGCCGCCAGCGCCGGCCCGTCGGCGATGCGCCGCGCCCGGATCACCAGCCGCCCCAGCGACACCGACGCCAGCGCGGCGTCGATACGGGCCTGCCGTTCGGCCGGCGGCATGCACAGCGCCAGCCGCTGGACCATGCGGGTGGTCTTCTGGACCTGCAGCCCTTCCCACGCCACCCACGTCCCGGGCCCGTCGGGCAGCACCAGCGCCAGCCGGCGCAGCGAACGGGTGATCGACGCGGCCAGCCGCGCCGCGTCCAGCCGGTCGTCGGGCGGCAGGATGACGCGAAAGCCCAGCACCAGCAGCGCGCTGGCCATCAGGAACGCCATCCAGGTATTGGTCAGCGCGATGTCGTCATAGCGAATGGGGTTGGAGACATCGAGCTGCGCGGCAAAGAACACCGAATAGCCGAACGCCCCGATGCCCCAGCGCGGGCTGAACTGGATCCACGCGCCCGGCAGCACGAAGGCGCACAGCACGAGCCACAGCAGCGGAAAACCGTCGATGCGCGGCAGCGCCAGCATGTGGCACGCCACCCCCGCCGGCACCGACAGCGCGGTGCCCGCCGCCATCAGCACGCTGGCGCGCGACGCCGACGGCGTGGTCGAGATCAGGCTGGACGCGGCGACGATGTACAGCATCAGCATCGGCCCGGAATGCCAGTGCAGCACATACCAGATCAGCCCGGCCAGGAGCGTGATGATCCCGCCGCGCGCGCCGTTGCGCAGCGCGCTGGGCCAGTCCAGGAACCAGCGCAGCCGGACCCGGCGCGGCACCGCGTCGCCCGTCAGGATGCCCATCACCGTATCCAGTTGCGCCAGGATGTCGCGCACCGTGTCCATGGCCGCCAGCAGCGCCGTGCCGTCCGTGGCGGCCGCCGCGCGCTCGTCCGCCGCCAGCCGGTCCAGCGCCGCGCCGATCCGCGCGCGGACCGGGGCCGGATCGTCCACCCATCCCGGCCGCGCCATCAGGTCCAGCAATTCCGTCATCAGCGCGGCGATACGCCCGTGCAGCCGGCGCAGGTCGGGCGCGTCGCCATCCATGCCGCGCCACAGCGGATGATAGGTGGCGACGATGCCGGCCAGGCCGCTCAGCCCCACCCGCAGCGCATTGACCCGGCGGGCGATTTCATACGTGTCGGTCGCGGCATATTCCACCGCCGCGCCCAGCCCGCCGATCCGCGCCAGCAGCGCGCCGCGACTGTCGTACAGCGGCACCGGCATGGCACGGAAACCGGACAGCCCGGGCTCGGCCACCGCCTGGTCCCGCACGGGCGCGCCCTGGTGGAATTCGTGAAAGGCCAGCGCGTGGGCCACGACATCGCGCATCACCTGCCCGATCTGGGTCAGCACCTGCTGCGGCCGGCGGGGCGAGGTCGCCATGAACACGATCGCGGTGGCCACGATGCCCACCGTGACCGCCGACAGCCGCGACATGGCGCTGAGGAAGATCCCGTTGGGATCGGCATAGGACGGTGCCGCGACGATGACGATCGTATAGCCGCTGAGCACGGCGGCATAGGCGCGGAACAGCCGCAGGAAGGTCGCGACCAGGCAGGCGAAGGCCACCGCCACCGCCAGCACCATGACATACAGCACCGGCGACTGCGCCAGCCCGGCCATCAGCGCCACGCTGACGGCCGCCCCCAGCACGGTGCCGATGATGCGCCAGACGCTCTTGGACATCAGCGCGCCGACCGTGGGGTTGGCCACGATCATCACCGTGGTCACCGAACTCATGGGGGATTCGAGCTGGAACGTGAACGCGCAATACAGCGCCAGGCCGATCGACGCGAACACGCGCGCGCAGAACGCCGCGCGGCCCCCCATGTCCCGCCAGCGCACGGAGTCGGTGAACACCGCCGGCACAAGGCGCGGCCACACCGGGGCCGACCGGACCGGTCCGGTCACGGCACGTCCCGGCCGGCGGCCGACGCGCGCTCGGCATTCAGCAGGATGCGGTCCAGCAGGCCCACCAGCCCCGGAATGGCCTCACGCGGCAGGCCCGCCGTCATCTCGCGCTCCAGCCGGGCGGAAATCTCGTGGAACTGGCGGCATTTTTTCCGCCCCTCGGGCGTGATGAACAGCCGGTTGGCCCGCCGGTCGGCTTCGTCGGGCCGGCGTTCCACCAGGCTGGCGGCCTCCAGCAGGTCCAGCACCCGCACCAGGGCCGAGGTATCGGTGTTCATCGCCGCCGCCAGGTCCCGCTGCGAGGTCCCGTCCGGCATCATCATCAGGTACGCCATCGGCCGGAACCCGGCGACGCTCAGCCCGGTGGGCTTCAGCGCGCGTTCCAGCCGGGTGCGCCACACCGCGCCCAGCCGCATGATGCGAAAGGTCACCGCCATGTCCCGGAACCGGGATTCGTCGATATTCAGGAAGCCGCGCGGCCCCACCCCCTCATCCCGATCCACGATTCCTCCTTCTCCGGCGCCGGACCCATAATGGCCCAGGCACTAATTGCCATGGCAACTGGTTTCATGGCAACCGATTCCCGGGGTAATTCCCTCCGTCGGCAAACGCCGTGCCGACCGGCCCGCCTGTCTTCATTTCTTCACGATTCCGATCCGGTTTCCGAAGCCCTGTGTTCGGATCGCATCGTCATCAAACCTTCACTGCCAGGCGAGCGGAGCGATTGGATAGGAGGTCGGCCACAGCTTCACCTTCCGAAGGGTTGCCGCACCCATGTCCTTCCGTACGCCTTCCCGTCTCCAGGCCGCCGCGATCCGGACCGGCCTTCTTCGCACCAGCCTGGCCGCCTTCTGCTCGGCCCTCGCGCTCTCCACGGCCCATGCCGACCCGGCCGCCCAGCCCGCGAACGGCACGCCGGCCACGACGGGCACCCCGGCCCGCAAGGCGCCCGCCGCCGCCCCCCGCCTTACCGCCGCCCCGGCGGTCGAGCAGATCATTTCCACCGCCCGCCGCACCCGGTCGGAACAGAGCGTGGGCCAGGTGCAGATGCAGCGCATCCTGCCCGGCATCAACCCGGTGAAGGCGCTGGAAATCCTGCCCGGCGTCGTCTTCGAGGATGCCGATCCGTGGGGCAACAACGAACAGAACTCCTCGCTGTTCATCCACGGCTTCAACCAGAACCAGCTTGGCTTCACCATGGACGGCGTGCCGCTGGGCGACCAGTCGTACGGCAATTTCAACGGCCTGTCCCCGCAGCGCGCCGCGATCAGCGAGACGATCGGCATGGCCTCGGTCGCGACCGGCGCCGGCGCGCTGGGCACGGCCTCGACCAGCAACCTGGGCGGCACGCTGGAATTCCAGACGCAGGACCCGCTGCACCGCGCGGGCGGCCAGTTGGACCAGACGTTCGGAAGCTGGTCGACCTTCCGCACCTTCGCGCGGATCGATACCGGCGATTTCGGCAACGGCAATTCCGCCTATGTCGCATGGGCGCGGCAGGACGCGCGGGCCTGGGATTTCGACGGCCACCAGGGCGGCAACCAGGTCAACGCGAAATTCGTGCACCAAGGCGACAACGACAGGATCACGGGCTTCTTCGACTGGTCGGACAAGGTCGAGCCGAACGAGGACGGAATCGTCGAACCCCAAGGCGGCGACCTGTACAAGCGTCCCTTCCTGTATCCGAACCTTCAGCAGGCCATCAATTATTACAACAATTCGGCGGCCTACAAGGCGGCGGGGCTGAACTACCGCAACTACTATTCCGACGCCCAGCGCGAGGATTTCCTGTCCTACATCAAGTGGTCGCATGATTTTTCGTCCCACCTGCACTGGGACAACCAGATCTACTACCATCACGACCTGGGCGAGGGCGTCGTGGCCGGTCCGATCACCGCCGCCGGCCTGCCCGCCCTGTTCGGCGCCTATTTCCCCGACAATTCGGCCCCCCAGCTCTCGCAGGTCTTCGGCGGCTCGGGCATGGCCACGCGCACCACGGAATACTGGGACAATCGCGGCGGCCTGATGTCCACCCTGCGCTACCAGCTCGGCCATCACCATATCGAACTGGGCGGCTGGTACGAACGCAACAACAACACCCAGGCCCGGCGCTGGTACGCGTTCGACGCCGCCGACCCGACCTCGCCCTACGACCGGCAGCAGAACCCGCTGATCCACCAGTACACCAACTATTTCTACACCAACACCTGGGTCACGCATCTGCAGGACACGTGGCAGGTGTCGCGGAATTTTTCGCTGAATGCCGGCTTCAAGTCCGAACTGGTCTATACCAACGGCACCCTGCCGGTCGCGGGCCTGCCGGGATCGCTGTCCCCCAAGACCGCCATCACCGTACCGGGCGGCACGATCGCGGCGGTCAAGCCGTTCCTCCCCTCGTTCGGCGCGCTGTGGAACCTCACGGGCCACGAGCAATGGTTCGCGAACATCCAGGAAAACATGCGATCGTTCCAGGATACGGGCTACGGCAATGCGTCCCCCTGGGGCGTGACCAGCCAGCAGGCGTTCCAGGATTTCAAGGACCACGGCCACCCCGAAACCGACTGGACGTATGAAACCGGCCTGCGCACCAACCGCCCCCTGTCGTTCGGGCCGCTGACCAACATCAGCGGGCAGCTTGAATATTACCACGTCCATTTCTCGAACCGGCTGCTGGCGGTCTCGTCCTCGCCCAACCTGGCCTCGATCGTCGGCAGCGCCACCATCCTGACCAATGTCGGCTCGGTCACGACCGACGGCATGGATTTCTCGTTCACCACGCAGTTCGGGCCGCATTTCTCGTTCTATAACGCCCTGTCGTACAACAAGTCGGTCTATAACGATAACTATGCCAACGGCACCACGATCGTACCCACCGCCGGCAAGAACGTGGCGGGCGTGCCGAACTGGACCGAGAAACTCGTCGCCTCGACCAACTGGGGCGATTTCAACGCCCAGTTCATCGGCGACGTGATCGGCAAACGCTACACCACCTATACCAACGACCTGTCCGCCAGTTCCTACGCGCTGTTCAGTGTCAATGCCGGCTACACCATCCACGGCATCCCGCACGTGCGCGGCCTGAAGGTGCAGGGGAACATCACCAACCTGACCGACACGCGCGGCTGGTCCACCTTGAACATCAGCAACGCCTCGGGCCAATATACCGCCTTCCCCATCGCGCCGCGCATGTTCTTCCTGACCCTCAGCGCCACGTTCTGAAAAAGGCCTGGCGCCCAGCCCGGATTCCAAGGTTCCCATGATGCCGACACGCCGACATACTCTCGGGCTCCTGGCCGCGCTTCCTCTCGCCCGGCCGGCCCGCGCGGCGCCGTCGCTGGCGCCGCGCCCGCTGGTGATCGCCCATCGCGGCGCGTCCGCGCTGCGGCCCGAACACACGCTGGCCTCCTACGCCAAAGCCATCGCGGACGGCGCGGATTATGTCGAACCCGACCTGGTGCCCACGCGCGACGGCGTTCTGGTCGCGCGCCATGAAAGCAACATCGCCGGCACGACCGATGTCGCAACCCGGCCGGAATTCGCATCGCGCCGCCGCACGCTGACGATCGACGGCACGCAGGAAACCGGCTGGTTCACCACCGATTTCACGCTGGCGGAACTCAAGACCCTGCGGGCGCGCGAACGGCTGGGCCCGGTCCGGCCGCAGAACACCCGCTATGACGGGCATTTCGACATCCCGACCTTCGAGGAGGTCATCGATTTCGTCGCCGCGGAATCCGCCGCGCGCGGCCGCGTGGTCGGGCTGATCCCCGAGATCAAGAACTCGACCCACTTCCACGCCCTGGGCCACACGCCCGAGGACACGTTCCTGCGCGTGATCGCGGCGCACGAATACACCCGCCAGGCCCCGCTGGAGGTCCAGTCCTTCGAGACCGGAAACCTGCGCGCCCTGCGCGGCAAGGTGCAGGCGATCAACCCCCGGGCCCGCCTGATGCTGCTGATGGGCGAGCGCGGACAGGCCGTGCCCGACATCGCGGCGGCGGGCGGCCGCGCCACCTTCGCCGACCTGATGACCCCGGACGGATTGCGGGAGGTCAAATCCTATGCCGACGTCATCGGCCCGTCCAATACCGACCTGATCCCCCGCGACGCCTCCGGCGCGTGGCAGGCCCCCACCACGCTGATCGACGACGCGCACCGCGCCGGCCTGCTGGTCCATTCCTATACCTGCCGCCCGGAAAACCGTTTCCTGCCCCGGCAGCTTCGCAACGCGGCGGGCGACGACGCCCGCAATCCGGAAGGCTCGATCGCCGAAATCCGGCGTTATCTCGACATGGGGCTGGACGGCTTCTTCACCGACGATCCGGCACTGGGCCGAAAAGCCGTGGACGACCCGATTTAAGGGGCGGCCTCAATCGCACAACCCGCCGCCCGTGGCCTGCAGATGCAGATGGCCGGCGTGCCACGCATTGTAGTCGGGTGACAGGACGATGCCGAACAGACGGCATGCCCCCGCCCGCACGCGGTGCAGGAACGCCGCCTTGCCGCCCGTATCCTTGCCACGCCCCGACCGAAACCTCCCGCCCGTCCGCCAGGATGAAACCCGATACGTCGATCGCATCGGCCCCGGCATGGCTGCTGGCGGCGCCCGGCCGGTCGCGGATGTCGCGGCAGGCATAGGTCCCGGCCTGGCGGATGGCCCGTACGCCCTGGCCGAACACGGCGCGGGCCGCGGGTTCGGCCACGTCGGTCTGGAACATCGCCCACCGCACCGCCAGCCGGCACGAGGCCGGGAATCCGTCCGGCATGGCGGGGGCCGCTCCCCCCTCCACCCGCACCGCATCCGGCACGACGCAGCGCCCGCCGGTCCCCAGCGCCACCGGCCGCACGCGCAGCGCCGCCGTCGCCAGCGCCGCGCGGCACAGGGACGGCACCGCGTCCAGGACCCGCAGCTTGACCGGCGTCATGAACGTGCGTTCGGCCCGCAGGTCCAGCGGGCGGGTGGGGTCATAGGCGGCGGGCAGCCACGCCCGGTGCAGCACCAGCGCCATGGCCAGCGCGGCCAGAAGCGCGCACCACGCCACCAGACGCAGCAGGCGACGGTATCCGCTCATGCGGTCGGGTCCTCGCGCCTCTGTGATTCAACTCTGCCGGCCCCGGGCGTTGACTCGGTATGGCATGCGGGCCGGGCCGGACATCCTGCCCGATGACGTCCGCATGCCGAAACCGCAATCGCCCGATGCAAGGAAACCGACATGATCGCGAGCGACACAATCCATCCCGGCATGGCCGTCATGGGGTCCGACGGCGTCAAGATCGGCGTGACGGACGAAGTGGAAGGCAAGACCCGGCTGAAACTGACCAGCGAGGACGGCGCCTACCATTTCCTCCCGCTGGACGAGGCCATGCGCATCGAGGGCGAATCGATCATCCTGCCCACCCCCGCAGCGAAGGCGATCGCCGATTTCGACCGCGACATTCCCGCCGGCGAGGACACGACCTGACCGGCGGGACCACCACGCCTCAGTTCAGCGTCACGTCCGCATGGGTGGCGGGGATGAAGGTGGACAGCCGAGCCTGCCGCCCTGGCGCGAGAGGTAGCGCTTGGCATCGCGGGTCGTGACATCCACGTCGCCCATGTCCAGCGGCATGATCCTGCCGAACCAGCAGAGCGAGCAGGCCGTAATATCCCTCGGGCGGCGGTGTCGTAATTCGAATTCAACATCGCACCCGATACTGGACGACCGGATCCAGTGTGGAAATACAGTCCGATTCGGCCGCAGTGTACGGCCCGCCATGCGGCGACTCATCAGCAGCAGGACTTCCGCAACCGCCCCTTAACCGG
Organism: Gluconacetobacter diazotrophicus PA1 5; assembly: GCF_000067045.1. Lineage (NCBI taxonomy): Bacteria > Pseudomonadati > Pseudomonadota > Alphaproteobacteria > Acetobacterales > Acetobacteraceae > Gluconacetobacter > Gluconacetobacter diazotrophicus. The sequence continues at coordinate 3,837,331 of NC_010125.1, read as the reverse complement.
AAATTCAGGCAACAGCCCGTATCCCGGGGCGTTCCCCCTCTGGAACCTGCCGGCTGCCGCACCGCGATCGCCGCCGGCCTGTCACGCCCCTCGACGCGGAGAACCCCCATGGCCCAGAGCATTCCCCCCCAGAGCCAGGACCATCAGCCGGGCGTCGAACGCCTGCTGCAACCGCCGGCCGAACATATCCGCCCGGATTATCGCGGCAGCGGCAAGCTGGCGGGGCGCCGCGCCCTGGTCACGGGCGGCGACAGCGGCATCGGCCGCGCGGTGGCACTGCATTTCGCGCGAGAGGGCGCGGATGTCGCGATCCTGTACCTGGAAGAACAGGACGACGCCCAGGAAACGGTACGCCTGGTCGAGGCCGAGGGCACGAAGGCCCTGGCCATCCAGGGCGACGTGTCCAGCAGCGCGGTCTGCGACGACGCCGTGGCGCGCACCGTCGCGGCCTTCGGCGGCCTGGATATCGTGGTGAACAATGCCGGCGTCCAGTATATCAGCGACGACCTGACCGACATCACGGACGCCGTCTGGCAGCGCCACATGAACGTGAACGTCAACGGCTATTTCTACATCACGCGCGCGGCCCTGCCCTACCTGGGCAAGGGCAGCGCGATCATCAACACGTCCTCGATCAACGCCTTCGCCGGCAACAAGTCCCTCGTCGCCTATTCCACGACCAAGGCGGCGGAACTGGGCTTCACCCGCGCCCTGGCGCTGCAGCTTGCCGGGAAGGACATCCGCGTCAACGCCGTGGCCCCCGGCCCGATCTGGACCCCGCTGCAACCCGCAAGCTGGGGGCCGATCGACCCGCAGGCCGTGGCCGACATGGGCAAGAGCACGCCGTTGGGCCGGATCGGGCAGCCCAGCGAAATGGGGCCGGCCTACGTCTATCTGGCATCGGACGACGCGTCCTACGTCACCGGCCAGACCGTCCACGTCAATGGCGGCATGATCGTCAATGGCTGAGGCGCTTCCGTCGCTGATGCTGCCGGCGTCAAGCTGGCTGCGCTCGGCGCCCCATCGCCGCTGGCTGGATCTCCAGGGCCAGCGATTGCTCGATTTCTCGAAACCCGCGCGGATTCCGGACGGTTTCACCGCCCTGGGCGACGACGGCCGGCCGATGAAGGACGGCGGCGCGGACAGCATCCTGACGGCGCGGATGACCCACGTGTACGCGGTCGCCGCCGGGCGCGGCCTGCCCGGCTGCGCGCCGCTGGCGGCCCATGGCGTCGCCAGCCTGCTGGGGCCGCTGCGCGATCCCAGGCATGGCGGATGGTTCGAAGGCCCGGCACAGGCGGGCGGGCGCAAGCAGGCCTACCTGCACGCGTTCGTGGCCCTCGCCGCGTCCTCCGCCGTCGTGCAGCACGTCCCGGGCGCGGACCAGCTTCTGAAAGAGGCGCTGGATGTCTGGGACCGGCATTTCTGGAGCGAGGACGAAGGAATCTTCCGCGAGAGCTTCGCCGCCGACTGGTCGGACGAGGAGGACTATCGCGGCGCCAACGCGAACATGCATTCGGTGGAAGCATGCATGGCGGTCGCGGACGTCACCGGAAACGCCATCTGGCGCACGAGGGCGCTGCGGATCGTCGAACGCGTGATCCACACGCTGGCCAGGGGCGCCGGATACGCGGTCCCGGAACATTACGATCGCAACTGGACTCTTCTGAAGGACTTCCACCGCGACAGGCCGACCGACGACCTGCGGCCCTACGGCATGACGCCGGGCCATTTCGTCGAATGGGCGCACCTGCTGCTGAAGCTGGAGGCCGCGCTGCTGCGTGAGGGCGGCTCCGCACCGCCCTGGCTGCTGGACGACGCCATCGGCCTGTTCCGCACGGGCATGCACGCCGGATGGGCGCGGGACGGCGCACCTGGCCTGCTCTACACCGTGGGCTGGGACCTGGAACCCGTGGTGCATAACCGCCCCCACTGGTGCCAGGCCGAAGCCATGACCGCCGCCGCCGCCCTGCTGAAACGCACCGGCCACGGGCAATACGAACACTGGTACCGGACCATCTGGGACTATATCGACCTTCACATGATCGACCGCGGGCAGGGCGGATGGCTCCAGGAACTCGACCGCCACAACCAGCCTTCGGCCGTGGTGTACCAGGGCAAGGCCGATCTCTACCACGCCTGGCAGGCCACGCTGACCCCGCTGCTGCCCCTGGCCCCCAGCTTCGCCACCGCCGTCGCGATCATGGATAACTGACGCACCCTGCGAGGCGGAGTGCGCGAGCGGTCCGGGCCTTGAGGGCATGATTGGGCAAGGCCGATCATGCCCTCAAGGTTTTTGCTTTCAGAGCATCTTCACGTCACGATCTGCCCTAGCGGCCGTGGCCGCCGCCCCCGTGACCGCCCCCGCCGCCGCCGCCACCATGGCCGCCACCACCCGGACCACCGCCGCCACCATGGCCACCACCGCCGGGCCCGCCGCAATGCCAGCCGCCACCGCCGCCACGACCGCCGGGTCCACCGCCGCCATGCCAGCCGCCGCCCCCGCTGCCATGCCAGCGCGGGCCGACGGCATAGCCCCGGCCCCAGCCGCCGCCCCAGCCGGGTCCACCCCAGCCGCCGCCGCCCCAGCCGCCGCCATAGGTCGAATAATACCCGCCGCCATAATCGTCGTAGCCGTCATACCCGACGCAGCCGCCCAGCAGCGCCACCATGGCCCCCGCGCACCCGAAAGCGACCCACCATCCCGATCGTTGCCGTGTCATTTCGCGTCCCCCGCGGGCGTGCCGCCCGGATATTCCATCACACCGAAGACGGCACCGGACGGATCGGCCAGCAGGGCCACCATCACGCCGTCACGGTCGGGATGCGGCTGCACCACGACATGCCCGCCCAGCGCGGCCACCTGCTCGGCGGCGGCGCCCACGCCGGGCACGCGGATGAAGCGGACCCAGCGCGCGATCGCGGTCGGCGGAAAGCCGGGCGGCAGCGCATTGAGCGTGCCCCGCGCGTTGCCCTGCGAACTGACGATGAAATGGCCACTGTCCACGGCATCGCTCTGGTAGCCGAACAGCGTGCCGTAGAACGTCGCGGCCCCCTGCGGGTCGCTGGTCAGCAGCGCGCTCCAACTCCACGCGCCGACCGGGTCCTCGCCGTCGGCCGGGTCACCGCTCGACGAGGTCAGGGCGGCGAACACCGCCCCCTTCGGGTCGGCCAGCACGGCCTCGCGCCCCAGGCCGGGAACGTCGCGGGGCTTGAACATCACGTGCGCGCCCAGCGCCGCGCCCTGCGCCGCCAGGTGATCGACATCGCCGGTCGCGATGAAGGGCAGCCAGATCGGCCGCTGGTCGGGATTGGTGAAGGGACGTTCCAGCAGCGCGGCGACGATGTGCCCGCCGTTCAGCGCCACGGCATAATGCAGCCGCCGGACCGGCACATCCTGGAACGTCCAGCCGAACATCGCGCCGTAAAACCGCTCCGCCGCCGCCAGGTTGGGCGTGACCAACTGCGTGAACACGATCTTGCCCGGCATCTGGCTGCCGGTCGCGGGCGTCGTCAGGGGCGGAAACCCGCCGGAATGCGCATGGGCCGCCGGTGCGGCGACCGCAACGGTCAGCAGGGCCGGAAGCAGGCAGGATCGTCGCAATGAACGGGGCACGTCGTCTCTCCATGATATTGCTCGTATTCCTACGCGCGGCATGGCGTTTCGTCCGTCCCCCGGCCCGGACGCGCAGGCCGGGGCAGCCCTGCCGGAACGTCATGGCCCGTCCGGCGCCCGTCAGGCGACGGCCAGCCGCCTGCGCAGGATCTTCCCCGATCGCGTCGTCGGAAGCGCCGCGACGAACCGGACATCGCGGATGCCTACCCACCGTCCCAGGCCGCGCCCGACCTGCTCGATGATCTCGCCGGCCCGGGCGGGGGGCACGGGCCACGCGTCGGGCACGACATAGGCGACCGGCCTCTGGCCCCTCAGCCCGTCGGCTACCGCGACGACGGCGCAGGCATGGACGGCGGGATGGCGCGCGATGATGGCTTCGATCTGCACGCCGGAAATCCGCCGCCCCGCGACCTTGATGACGTCGTCGGACCGGCCCAGCATGTGCACCGCGCCGTCCGCGCCGATCGTCCCCTCGTCGAACGTGCGGTAATGGCGGCCGGTGGCGTCCAGGCAGGCACGCGGCGCCTGAATCCCCCCGTCCATCCACACGCCCGCCAGGCAGCCCGGCGGAAGCGGCAGCGCCAGCAGGATCTCGCCGGACGCGTCGCCCGCCCCGACGGCGGCGTTAAAGCCCGGCGCGGGCCGGCCGATATCGTTCATGGCCGACGGGGCTTCCTCTTCCGGCAGGCCCAGGAAATGCGCCGTGATGCTCCACCCGGTTTCCGTCTGCCACCAATGGTTGGCGACGGGGCAGCGGAAATAGGACCGGGCCCAGTCCAGCAGGGTCGGATCGGCATATTCCCCGGCCACGAAGACGCGGGCCAATGCCAGCGGCGCGCCCCCCGCCGCCCCCCGCTCCGCCTGGCGGAGCAGACGCAACTGCGTGGGCGTGGTGAACAGGCAGGTCACGCCCCGCGCACGACACAGCGCCGCGATCGACGATGCCGAGGCCCCGCCTTCCATGATCACGCTGGTACAGCCGCCCAGCAGCGGCGCATAGACGCCATAGGAATGGCCGACCACCCAGCCCAGGTCCGACGTCGTGAAGAAGACATCCCCTGCCCGGCAGCCATAGATCAGCTCCATGGACAGCGCCAGCGCCACCGCATGGCCGCCATTGTCGCGGACGATGCCCTTCGACGCGCCCGTCGTTCCCGATGTATGCAGGATATAAAGCGGATCTTCCGATTTCACCGGAACGGGCGCCGCCGGCGCATGCCGCTCCAGCCCATGGAAGTCATGATCGCCGGGCGCCAGCCGCGCCGGGCAGGCCGGACGCTGCAGCACGACGCAGGCATCGGGCGCATGCGCGGCCAGGGCCAGCGCCTCGGCCAGCACGTCGTACGAGGACACGGGCACGCTGCCCTGGAAGCTGCAACTGGCGACGATGACGATCTTCGGCGCCACGTCGTCGATCCGCCGCGCCAGTTCCGGCGCCGCATATCCCGCGAACACCACGACATGCACCGCCCCCAGCCGGGCACAGGCCAGCATGGCGATCGCGGTCTCGACCAGGGTCGGCATCGCGATCAGCACGCGGTCGCCCTTTTCCACGCCCAGCGCGCGCAGCCCCCCGGCAAACCCCGCGACCCGGCGCTGAAGGTCCGCATAGGTGACGATCTGCTGCTCCTTCGTCGCGCAGGACTGCCAGACCAGCGCCGCCTGCCCGCCCCGCCCGGCCGCGACATGCCGGTCCACGGCGTTGTGGCAGGTATTCAGCCACCCGCCGGGAAACCAGTCGTGCCACCCGTCCGCGCGCGGCGCGCACCCGGCGGCGGGCGGCCGCGTCCACGCGATGCGCCGCGCCGCGTCCAGCCAGAACCCGTCCGGATCGGCGGACACGGCATCGCGCATGTCCTGGTATGTCGTCCACGGCAGCATGGCATCGGCCTCCGCTCAGGCGACGGGAATGTCTTTGCCGGTGATCTGCCCGGCCAGCCACGCCGCATCGCGCGAGATGCCCGAGAACCGCCCGGACCCCCAGGTGTGCAGCCACGGCAGGCCGAGGAAATAGAATCCGGCCTGCCCGGTCACGCCCCGGTTCCACACCGGCTTGTTGGCGCCGTTGAAGACGGGAACGTCGATCCAGCGATAATCGGGACGGAATCCGATGCACCAGACGATGGACGTGATGCCGGCCGCCTTCAGGTCCAGCGGCGCGTTCTCTCCGTCCGGTTCCCACACCGGCACGTAAGGCGCTTCCACGGGGGCACTGATCCCCTCGCGCGCGATATAGGCGTCGATGGACGCCTTGATGTCGGCATTGGTCCGGTCCGCATCGTCCAGATTGTCCTTCAGGTCCGGCTGGAACAGCGCCACCTCGTCGCGGATCGTCCGCAGCGTGCCGTGCAGGCCGACGCCCTGCTTCGCGAACAGGCGCAGGTCCAGGTCGTGCCCCCCATGGCGGCCGGTGACGTAATGGTTGGTCTTGTCGCGCGCGCCGTCGCGCAGCGGATGATCGTCCACCGTCAGGTCATAGAATTTCATGTCCGCCAGCCAGTCCACGACATCGCGGCCGCGATAGAAGCGCGAGACCCGGGGCGCGGACCCCACGCACAGATGCACCTTGCGGCCTTCCAGATGCAGGTCCTCGACGATCTGCGCCCCCGACTGGCCACTGCCCACGACCAGGACCGCCCCCTCGGGAAGCTGCGCGGCGCTCCGGTAAGCCTGCGAATGTACCTGCATGATCGACGAATCGATGGCGCCGGCGTAACCGGGAATCACCGCGTCATGATACGCCCCCGACGCGATGACGACATGCCGCGCATGCCACGCCTCGCCCCCGGCGACGACGCGATACCCCCCGCCCTCATGCCGCGTGACGGAGGTCACGCGAGTATGCTCGCGCAGGGGCGGGGTGAAGGAATCCGTGAAACCCTTCACGTACGCGATGATCTCGTCCTTCACCATGAAGCCGTGCGGGTCGGTCCCGGCATAGGGATGGCCGGGCAGCGCGCACTGCCAGTTCGGCGTCACCAGGCAGAAATTGTCCCAGCGCTCGTCATCCCAGGAATGGCAGGCCGTCCGGGCCTCGAACACCACATGCCCGACCTGTTCGCGGCAGAGGTACCAGCTCAGCGACAGGCCGGCCTGCCCGCCGCCGATGATGATGACGGGAATGGTCTTTTCGCTCTGTGTCATAGGGTTTTTCCGTCTGGCGATTCAAGGGAGAGGACGCGGACACGCGCGTCCGGCCGGTCGAGGAAGCCGGCGCAGATCTGGCGGATGGTGCGAAGCTGCCCCGCCGCGCGGCTGCACGGAAAGCCGTAGCGGGCCCGCACGCGCTCGCTAGCCTCCGTCAGGGCGACACCGGCCCTGTCCATGAAATCCGCGACCGGATAATCCGTCCCGGGGGTGAAGTGATCGCGCACGACCAGCGAGGGCGAATAGCAGTCGCTTTCCGCACCATCCGGCCAGCGGACGCGAAAGATCATTTCAGGCATGGTCACGATACTCCCGTTTCGGCCCAGGCGGCGTGGTGACGTGTGGCAGGGCGGCCAGGCGCCGGTAGGCGGCCATGTGCCGCGCCGCGACGCCGCGCCAGTCGAAGCGCCGCGCCGTCGCCGGGCCGCCGGCGCGAAAGCGCGCGCGGGCGCCGAGGGCGTCCCGCAACGCGGCGACGAGGGTTTCGGGCCGGTCCGGCGCGCACCACAGCACCTCGGGCCCGTGCAGATGTTCGGTAAAGGGCGCGGCATCCGGCACGATGACCGGCGTGCCGCAGGCCAGGGCCTCCAGCGGGCACAGGCCGAACCCCTCGGTCCGGGACGGATAGGCCAGCACCAGCGCCTGCCGGTAGAAGGACGGCATGTCCCCGTCCGCCACCGGTCCGGTCACCGTCACCGCCCCGGCGCAGCCGCTGTCCCGCACCCGCCGGTCGAACAGCCGGCGATACTCCGAATGGTCCAGCAGCGACGCGCCCCCGGCGACGACCAGGTGCAGGTCCGGCCGCTCCCGGCGCAGGGCCAGGAAGGCGTCCAGCAGCATCAGCGTGTTCTTGCGGCGCTCGATGCCGCCCACCGACAGGACCAGCCCCCCCTCCGGCGGCAGGCGATAGCGGGCGCGCAGCGTGCCGTCGCACGGGCCCGGTTCCGGCGAGAACCGCACCGCATCGACCCCATTGCCCACGACCGGGGCCATGCGCCCGTATTCGTCGGCCAGGATGCCCTGCCACAGCGTGCTGACGGTGAACAGGGCGGTCGCCGCCGTGACGCCGCGCGCCTGCCGCGCCGCCAGCCCGGGATGGGAGAAATGATCCAGGTGATGCACCGTGCGGGCAAAGCCGCGCAGCCCGCCCTCCCGCACCAGGTCCGCCAGGGCGTTGGCGCCGATGGGGTCCTGCGCATGCAGCACGTCATGGGGCGCCCCGCGCAGGGCCTCGCGCAGTTCGCCGATCCGCCGTTCGACCTGAACGGGCAGGTCCCGCTCCGGCCGGACCGGAATGCAGCGCACGGCGCAGCGCGGCGCGCGGAAGAACCCCGCCCCGGTCGCATCCGGCGCGATCAGCGTCGCGTCGTGGCCGGCGTCGCACAGTGCCTCGGCCAGCGCCATGCCGTGCACCACCCCGCCGCGCGGGTTGGTCGAATGGGTCACGATGCCGATCGACAGGCTCATGGCCCGCATCCCATCAGCGGCGCCTGCGCCAGGTCCCAGAACGTTTCGCGGTCGCCGCCCGAAACGACATCCAGCCGCCGCGTGCCGTCGCAGCATCCGATGACGGCGGCCGCGATGCCCCGCCCCCGGAAGCGCGCCAGGATGGCGTCCGCATCCCCGGGCCGCGCCGTCAGCAGGAAGCCATAGCTGGGAAAGGCCCGCAACCAGCGTTCCAGGGGCGCGCCCTCGGGGCGGGGAACATCGTCCAGCGTGACCGTCATCCCGATGCCGGAGCATTCGGCCAGCATCAGGGCGGTCCCCAGCAGGCCCGCCATGCTGATATCCTTGGCCGCCCGGCTCAGCCCCTCCTCCGCGATGGCGGGCAGCAGGTCGAGGTCGGCGCGCAGCCGCGCGGCGCTGGCCGTCCCGCACAGCGCGGAACTGGCGTCCCAGAACGGATGCGGGTCGTGCCAGCGCCCCCGCAGGTCGATGGCCGCGATGACGGCCTCGCCCGGCCGGGCGTCGAAGCTGGTCAGCAGGCGCCGCGCCCGGCCCAGGATCGCCACCGACAGGGAGTTATGGAGGCTGCCCATGCTGGTATGGCCGCCGACGACCGGCACGCCATAGGTGCGCGCGCCGTCCCGCAGGCCCCGCAGGATGGGGGCGGCGGCCTCCGCCCCCTCGCTCCACAGCGCATCCACCACGGCCACGGGGCGCCCCCCCATCGCGGCGATGTCGCTGACATTCACCATGACGCCGCAATACCCCGCGAACCACGGCATGGCGCCGACGAACCCGTCCTGGAACCCCTCGCCGGCCAACAGCAGGTACCCGTCCCCGTCCGGGATGGCCGCGCAATCGTCGCCCAGCCGGATGGCGTCCCCGCCATCATATCCCAGCGCCGCACCCCCCAGCGCCGCAACCGTGGCGGCGATGTCCCGCTTGGCCGACAGTGCACCACCGTCGCGCAGGTCCCGCAGCAGGGCGGCCAGCGGGCCCGTCATCACGCCGCCTGCCGGGTACGGGGCTGTGAATTCCGGGGCTGCGGGCGCAGCAGCCATGTCTGCTCGCGCCCGGTGGCCGGATAGCGCGACAGGTCGGCCTCCATGTCATGGTGCGCCAGGCCATGCAGCGTGATCTCGCCCAGACTTTTCCAGTACAGGCGGCGGAAGAACGGCACGTTCTGTTCCTGCACCTGCGCCAGGAAGCGGCTCGCGCCCAGCCCGTGGGCGGTACACACGGCCATGCGGATCAGTTCCGCCCCGATCCGCCCCAGCCTGCGGTGGTCGGCATGGACGGCCAGCCGCGACCCGCGCCACAGCCCGGGCTCGGCCTCGTGAATGCGCACGGCGCCCACGATGCGGTCCGGCATGCCCGCCACGCAGCACGCGGCGACGATGGGAATGGCCGACGCGTCGATCCCATCCCGGTCGTCCTGTGCGAAGATCCCCTGTTCCACGCAGAAGACATCCCGCCGCAGCGCATGATGGCCCGTGACCTCCCACGGCGTGCGCGCCAGGCGCACGACATATTCCATGGGCACGAACGGACGCGGGTCCAGCCCGTCCAGCATCATGCTTCCCTCCGCCATCATGCCGCAGCCTCGTAGGCCGAGAGCGAGGAACACGCCCCGCACCGCCCGCACCCGGCGCGGATGTCGCTGGATGTCATCCCCGCCGTGCGCAGCATCTTGCCCAGCGGCGTGAAGAGCGACGCCATGAACTCCGCCGAAGGCGGCGCATGGTCTTCCAGCGGGGTGCCCGAAATAGGTACGAACGGCACCACGAAGGGATAGACGCCCAGCGCGATCAGCCGCCCGGCCAGCGCCAGGATCTCCTCGGCGGTATCGCCCAGCCCGGCCAGGATATAGGTGTTGACCTGCCCCCGCCCGAAGACGGGAACCGCGCTGGCGAAGGCGTCCATGTAGCGATCGACGCTGACGGTGGCCTTGCCGGGCATGATCCGCTCGCGCACGCGCTGCGTCGCGGCTTCCAGATGCATGCCCAGGGTATCGGCCCCCACATCGCGCAAGCGCTGGAACCAGTCATGGTCGCGCGGCGGCTCGCACTGGACCTGAAGCGGCAGGTCGACCGCCGCCTTGATGGCGCGGGCCGACTCCGCCAGCACAGCGGCGCCGCGATCGACGATATTCGGCGTTCCCGTGGTCAGGACCATGTCGCGGACCTGGTCCAGGTCCACCGCCGCCTTCGCGACCTCGGCAAGCTGCTGCGGCGTCTTGTAGGCGATCGTACGGCCCGCCTCCAGCGACTGGCCGATGGCGCAGAACTGGCAGGACGTGCGCCGGTCGGCATAGCGGATGCAGGTCTGGTGCACGGTGGTGGCCAGCGTGTCGCGCCCATGCAGCAGCGCGATCTTCCAGTAGGGCACGCCGTCCGCCGTCGTCAGGCCGTAGAAACGCGGCGGCGCGGGAAAGCGGATGGTTCCGACCGGCCGGCCGTCCCGCACCAGCACGTGGGACCCGTCGGCGCCCGGCGGCCCGGCCTGGAACGGCGACCGCCGCGCACCCGCCGTATAGACCGGGACCATCACGGTCTGGCCCGCGATGGTGACCGTCCTGTGGTCCGACGGACCGGCCCCGCCCTTGCGGGCAATCCCGCCGACCTGCCCGTCGACCTGCAGGCCGAAGGATTGCAGGTCGGTGACAAGCTGGCGCCCCGCCAGCGTGCCGGATGCCGGAACGGTCATGGCGCACCTCCTTCGCACGCCGCGTCGTCCACATAATGGACGGTGCGGGCCGGACGCCGGTCCAGCAGCAGGCTCAGCAGTTCGGGGCGCGCGTAATGGCCGACCGAATCCATCATCCGCTTGCGCTTGGTGATCAGCGCGAAATCCAGGTCGGCAATGACCATGCCCTCGCCGTCCGTGACCGGCGTGCCCAGCAGCCGCCCCTCGGGCGAGACGATGGCGGTGAAGCACCCGCCCCGCAGCGGCCCCTCCAGCGCCGGGTCGCCCGCGACCTGCCGGACCTGTTCGTCGTCCAGCCAGCCCGTCGCGTTGACCACGAAACAGCCCGATTCCAGCGCGTGATGGCGGATCGTGACCTCCATCTGGTCCGCGAAGACCTGCCCGACCAGCGAGCCCGGGAACTGGGCGCAATGGATCTCCTCGTGCTGCGCCATCAGGGCATAGCGGGCCAGCGGATTGTAATGCTCCCAGCACGCCAGCGCCCCGATGCGCCCGGCGGCGCTGTCCACCACCGTCAGCCCCGACCCGTCGCCCTGCCCCCACACCATCCGCTCGTGATAGGTCGGGGTGATTTTCCGGCGCTTGAGCACGATCTCGCCCGTGGCGTCGAAGATGACCTGCGCGTTGTACAGCGTGCCGTGGTCGCGCTCGTTCACCCCCAGCACGACGACCATGCCGGTCTCGCGCGCGGCCTCGGCCACCATGTCGGTGATGGGGCCGGGAACGCTCACCGCCCGTTCATACAGCGCCAGATGCTCCGCACCGAAGCGGAACGCCGGCTTGATGAACGAGAAATAGGGGTAGTACGGCACGAAGGTTTCGGGAAACACCGCCAGCTTCACGCCCTTTTCGGCGGCCTCGCGGATGGTCCGGCAGACTTTCCGGGCGGTTCCCATGCCGTCATCCCCCAGCACGGGGCTGATCTGGACGGCGGCGGCGCGAACGATACGTGACATGCTGGCGGTCCTTCCCGTTCCAGTTCCAGTCAGAGCCTGTGTGAAAATGTGGGCTGGCGAGCGGGAGCGGTCCGAAGGCCGCGCCCGGCGTGTTCAAACAGGCTCTCAGAGCGTCCAGGTATCGAGGATGAACGCGTTGTCGCGGCGATGCAGCAGCACCAGGTCCAGCACATCCTGCGGATTGATGGGCGTGATCCCCGGAATCAGCGACTGCTCGCCATGGCCGTACAATGCCTGCAGCGCGAACCGGCAGGCATAGACCTTTCCGCCTTCCTCAAGGATTTTCGCAATCTGCTTGTTCCCGTTCATATGACCCGGAAACGCCTCATCCCCCAGGCGCGGAAAGCCGCGCTGCACGCCCAGCGTGACACCGGGCCCGTACAGCAGGACGGACGTCTCGAACCCCTTGCGGATCAGGCGCGTCGCCTGAAGCAGATTCACGAATCCGATGGAGCCTTCGAAGGCGACGGTATGGAAGGTAACCAACGCCTTTTCACCCGGATTGGCTTTGACGTCCTCGAACACCTTGTTCTCGTAATCGACGAAGCAATCGCCATCCTTGTGGGGGGCCTGTTCGACTTTCGGCATGATGGATCTCCCGTATGCAACGAGAGACGTGGTGGCACGGGACCGGGACGGGCGCCAAATCTTGTATGGCCATCACACCCCATACAATGGCTACAATGATCCCGACCCGATGCATGAAAGGGCCATCAAAGCCATACAATCCCTGTCATGAGGGATACAATCTCCGGCAGGCGCCATAACCCTCTGTTTTATAGTCGCTTATTTATCACGCTTTCGTGATCACCACGCGTTTTTGTTTTTGCAACCGCTTCAGACAATATCCGCGAACCCCGGCGACCGCTTGTGCTGGAGCACGGACACGACCCCGCGCAGCGATTCCTCCAGGCTTCCGGCGTCGGCGGCGCTTCCCAGCGCGATCCGCACCCGCTGCGGCGGGTCCCCGCTGATGGTGAAGACGGTGCTGGGCACCAGCGCCAGGCCCCGGCGACGGGCATAGGCCACGAAATCCGCGCTGCCCCACCAGTCCGGCAGTTTCAGCCACACATGCGGGCCCTCGGGGTTCATGCAGTGCCCCTCGCCCAACACCGTGCGGGCGATCGCCTGGCGCAGGCGCAGTTCCCGCCTGATGGCATCCAGGATCTGCCCCGCCTGCCCGGTCTGCATCCAGCGGGCCGTCAGCGCGCCCAGCAGCCCGGCATTGGTCAGCGCGATGGCCCGGATCGCCGCCGTGACGCGGCGGGTCATGTCCGCGCTGGGCAGGCAGACATAGGCGGTGCGCAGGCCGGGGCTCAGGGTCTTGGCCAGGGTCGCGACATAGCTGACGCGGGCATGGTCCAGCGCCGCCAGCGCCGGCGGCGCGCCGTCCATCAGCAGGCTGTACGGGTCGTCCTCCACCACATGCAAATGGTGGCGTTGCGCCACGGCCAGGATGTCCCGGCGGCGCTGCAGCGACATGGTCGCGGTGGTAGGGTTGTGGATGGTGGGAATGCAATAGAGCAAGCGGGGATGATGCTGCGCGCAGGCACGGTCCAGCAGGTCGGGCACCATCCCCTCGCCGTCGCTGTCCACCCCCGCCAGGATCAGGCCGAACTGGGCGGCGATGGTGCGGATGCCGGGATAGGCGATACGGTCGGTCACGATCACGTCGCCGGGCTGGGCCAGCGTGCTGACGATGGCGGCCAGCGCAGTCTGCGCCCCGGGCGAGACCAGGATTTCATCCACCCGGCGCGGCCCGACCGCGGGCGCGATCCATTTCGCGCCAAGCTGGCGCTCCTCTATGGTGCCGCCGGTCACCCGGTAGGACATCAGGCTGTTCAGGTCCTGCTGCTTCAGGATCGCGGCGATGTCGCCCTGGATCATCCGTTGCAGCGGCGGGTCCTGCGGAATGGGCGGCAGGTTCATGGTCAGGTCCACCACCGCCGGCCCGGTATGCCGCCAGTGGCTCTCGCCCGCCCCCACCCGCACGAACGTCCCTCGCCCGACCGTGGCATCGACCAGCCCCCGCCGCCGCGCCTCGGTAAACGCCCGGGTCACGGTCGTCAGGTTGGTCCCCAGAAAATCGGCGATGACCCGCTGCGGCGGCAGCCGATCCCCCTCCCGCAGATCCCCCCGCCGTATCGACAGCGCCAGCGCATCGACCAGCGTCAGATAGATCGCCCCCGCACTATGGTCGATCTGCTCCTTCCAGCGAGCAAGGTAAGGCTTGTCGAGCATAAGGCCGGCCGATATCCATGAGGGAACGAGGATTGTTTACGCCGCTCTCCGTACAATACATACAATCCATTCACAACATTGCATGCCCCCCCGGAAGGCAGATCATTCCCCGTGAGCGGACATCGATCTGCATTCGCCGAATGGCAGAGTTGGTCGGGCAGGCGAAGGTCTGCTTTTTGAGACGACCGCAGTAACGACCTGAGATTAGATGGAGAAATATTCAGGCTGATCATAGAAAATGACAATATCAATTTATACATTTTTCTTTTTTGCTGTGTTGAATTAATTGCACAGATTTAGAGTCAACGATTTTTATATTATTTTTATTATTTCTTTCTATTAAATAAAGAAAATCATTTGTCCTGAGAAGGAGGCAATATTCGCGTTGATCATGATTATATTTCTCATCCTGAATTTCCACTTTTTCATCTCCAACATTCATACTTCTAAGACCTATACCAACCAATGAATCAGTTTCGGATGAAAAATAAAATGGAGCAAAAATAATACATAAAGACAAAACCAAGAGAACCCACCATGATTTTATTTTGTTTTTTGGACTAAGAAACAAAACTATTACAGAATAGACGCCGATCAAAAACGAAAAAAATAATACGCTACCTATGGCAGATATATTGCCGCTAGATTGCGCAGCAAAAAACAAAGCTATTATCATTATAAATGAACATGAAATCAGTCCAAAAGATAACAAATACATTCTTTTCCCCAAAGTATATATCCAAAATGTCATATATAAAAACAAAATTGCCAACATAAAAATAATATTGACTGTAGAAAAAACAGCCATATTGCGGTTTGCGTTAAAAATTTCATAGGAATAAAACCCAAGATGTCTCATGTATTGAGTCATGTATAAAATTGGAGCATATGTTATGCATATAGTCATAAATGCAGACATTCCAATGTATTTTAATTCTTTTTTTGGATTATTTATAAGAGATTCTTTTAGTTATACCAAAAACACATTAATTTTTGAAGGAAATAGTTCGTATGCTATGATTGCAAATGAGATAATAGATAGATAAATTTCCATCATTCTGAATCCTTATTTTATTTTTCACCGGAGCAAGGTCGATACAAGTAGAGTTTAATATTATAAATTATAGAGTTGTACGAAAATATCGAATGCAGAGGGCCCAAAATTCTATGGCTACCTATGTCCGCTATGAGCGGCGTATCCTGCCTGTCGGCCATGCGGGTAGCTGACAAGCAACTTGGGCCAGGAGAGCAGAATGTTCGCTTTTAGCGCTACTCGCGCGCGGAGACGGACGCCCAACACCGCAACCGGCAGCACAACGCTGCGCCGACCCAACCCGGTATGGGAGAGTGACTACGCTGCCGGCCGCCGAAAGTATCGGCAGCGGCATCGGTGCATCTGCTGCCGCCGGATCATCGCTTCGGGCGAACGTGTCCTGATGTGCCGCAAGCACAAAGGCACCGTGGCCGCGCATACCGCCTGCGCCGATCGGCAGCACGTGCCGCAAGATCCCCGCGACAATGCACGCCCCTCCGCTCAGACACTTACACCGCCGTTTCGCGGTCCATCGCCTTTTGCAGCGGATACAGGGCGAGCTTTTCGACCGTGGCGGCGGCGCCGCTGGCTTCCAGGCGCAGGACATCGAGCGGGGCGACGGGGTAGATCAGGGCCGTGCCGACCGACAGGCCGCCATTGGCGAAGATTTCCAGCGTGCAGGCATCCAGCACGATCCGGACCTCGAAATGCCGGTCGTCCGGGTTCAGCACGGTCGAGAACTCGCCGGTGAAGAATGGCTGCTTGAAACCCCGGAGGTCGTTGCGGTCCAGCCAGATCTGGCCGGAAAACGCGTCGAACCCGATGGTCAGGGATTCGCCCTGCTCGTTGCCGAAGACGATGACGAAACGGCCGGTGCGTCCCTTGTCGCCCAGCGGCAGGCCGTGCGGACGTTCGTCGACGGTGACGCTCATCGCCAGGTCCAGCGCCGTGCCGGGCGGCAGCGCGACCTGGGTGCTGGACCCGGCGGCCAGGCGCGTGACGGGGAAGGGAATGGCCGGCCCGCGCAGGGCCTCCAGCCCGCGCGGGGCCTGCGCCAGCCGGATCCAGCCGGCGAAATCGCGCCGCAGCGTCATCGTCCGGGGCAAGGTCATCGTGCCGCGCCAGCTTTGCGTCGGCAGTTCCTGGCAATACTGCCAGTTGCCGAACCAGGCGATCGACACCGCCTGGCCGTCCGGCATGCCGCTATAGACCTGCAGGGCGTAGGCGTCCTTGGCGAAGTCGGTCAGGCCGATCACCGTGTCGTCCGGAATGAAGCGCGTGCCGTCGAACGTGCCCACGAAATACTGGGTGATGCTGCCGCCGGTCGGGCCGCCCGGATTGACCGAAACGAACAGCACCCACCGCGTGCCGCCGCCCTCCAGCGGGATTTCGATCAGGTTCGGACATTCGTAATCGACCCCGAACAGGCCGGAAGGGCCGAAATCGCTGAGATGCACCCAATGGATCAGGTCGATGGAGGCGTAGAACGCGATCTGGTGCAGGCGTGACTTGGCGATGACCATGACCCACTGGTTCGTGGGCTTATGAAACAGCACCTGCGGGTCGCGGAAGGAATTGCTGCCGATATCCAGGATCGGATTATGGGCGTATTCAGTGAAGGTCTGGCCGTTGTCGCGGCTGGTGGCCAGGTACTGCGCCTGCCTTTGCGGGGTGGCGCGGGTGTAGATCGCGACCATCCCGCCTCCGGTCCTGCCGTCCTGGACCTTGCCGTCCGGGCCGGGCTCGAACAGGCCCGAGGCATTCGCCGTGTCCATGACCGCGCAGCCGGTATAGGCCTCGCCGTCCTTCGTTTCGGGAATGGCGACGGGCTGGTCCTGCCAGTGCAGCATGTCGCTGCTGGTCGCATGGCCCCAATGCACGCGCCCCGCATAGGGGGCGAACGGATCGTACTGGTAATACAGATGATAGCGCGTGCCGTCGAAGATCAGGCCGTTGGGATCGTTCATGAACCCGCTGGTCGGCGAGAAATGGATCGTCGGGCGGTAGAAGATATCGCTTTGCGTCTTCACGACCGGGCGCGAGACCACGCCCGGCTGGTCGGCAGGCGAGGGATGCGAGGCATTGGGTTCGGCCTTGCGCTGCCGGTCCGGCGCCTTGGGCGGCGTGGGCGCGGCGGGGGCCGATGGCGCGGGCGTGTCGGCGCGTGCGCCGCCGCCCATTCCGGCGGCCCCCAGGGCCATGAGCGAGGAAAGCGCGCCACGGCGGCTCAGGCGGGAAAATCGATCGTCCGTCATGCCGTCCAGTGTAGAAAGCTCCGGCGCGTCGGGCCAGTCAATCGTCGCAGCGCACACCCCGGTCGCGCCCGCCATCGCCCCCTGCATCACCACCCCCCGTCGAGGCCCGCTCCACCAGGGTTGCGGGAATCACGACGTGCTCGCCCGTGCGTCCGGGCGTCTCCAGCGCCTGTGTCAGCAGGTGCACGGCGTGCCGGGCCATGAGGTCGACATCCTGGACGAAGCTGGTCAGGCCGTAGCTGCTCCATGACGCCATATCGATGTCGTCGAAGCCGGCCACCATCAGGTCCTCGGGCACGCGCAGCCCGAACTGCCGCCGCGCGGTGTCCATCACCCCGAGCGCCAGCAGGTCGTTCGCGCAGAAGATCGCATCGCATGCATCCCGCCCGCCCAGCAGGGCATGCGCCGCCGCGACCCCGCCCTCATACCGGAAATCGCCCGGCGCCGTGCGCGGCGCGCCCAGCCCCAGCCCGCGCAGTGCCCGGCGATATCCCCGTTCCCGGTCGTCGCTCGCCGGACTGCCCTTCGGCCCCTGGACGAAGCCGGGGCGCCGGGCTCCACGCCGCGCGAACAGGGCCGCGATGTCCCGCCCCGCCGCCAGCCCGTCGGTCGAAATCGTCGAGATCAGGCCGCCCCGCACCGGGGTATTGAACGACACCACGGGAAGGCCCAGCCGGTCCAGCGCCTCGGCCGTCGCGGCGGACATGACCGCCAGCGGACTGACGATCGCATCGACCCGGTAGCTGGCAAGGCGCGGCAGCGCGATGTCCAGCATATGGCCGCTTTCGGCATGCACCAGCAGCGTCTGTAATCCCGCATCTTCCAGCCTGACCGACAAGGTGTCGATGATCCCGGCATAGAGCGGATTGTACAGTCCCCCCACCACGACCGCGATCAGGTTCGACCGTTCGGTCAGCATGATCCGGGGGATCAGGCTGGGCCGATATTCCAGTTCGGCCGCCGCCGCCATTATCCGGCTGCGCATCTCGGGCGAGACGTAACCGCCCTTCTTGTAGGCACGGGACACCGCGGATTGCGACACGCCGGCCAGGCGTGCCACATCGGTCGAGGACGCATAGCGTTTTCCGTTCTTCAGTTCAGCCTCCCGACGATGCGCGCGCGGGTCCGTATTCTATAGAGTCCAGTAAAATAAAGGAAGTACCGCGCGAAAGACCTTGACTTCCATCCTCGTGTGACTAGCTATTCACATGCAGGTCCGCGGCCCCGACCGTCCGGCCGCCGACCGCGAAGCGTTCAAGAAGAAACGATAGGAAAAACAGATGGACCTGGAACTCCGTGGCAAGACCGCGATCATAACCGGCGCCAGCATCGGCATCGGCGCGGCGGTCGCCGCCGGCCTGGCCGCAGAAGGCTGCAACCTGCTGCTGGTCGCGCGCAAGGTCGAACGGCTGGAAGCCGAGGCTAAACGCATCGAGGGCGAATACGGCACGAAGGTTTCGATCGTCTGCGCCGATGTCGGCACGCCCGCCGGCACCGACGCCATCATCGCGCAGGCCGAAAGCCTGGGCGGGGTGGACATCCTGATCAACAATGCCGGCGCCGGATCGAACGAGACGATCATGGAGGCCCCCGATGAAAAATGGCAGATGTACTGGGACCTGCACGTCATGGCCGCCGTCAGGCTGGCGCGCGGCATCGTTCCCATGATGAAGAAGCGCGGCGGCGGCGTCGTGCTGCATAATGCCTCGATCTGCGCGGCGCAGCCGCTGTGGTACGAGCCCATCTACAATGTCACCAAGGCCGCGCTGATGATGTTCAGCAAGACGCTGGCCACCGAGGTCGTGCGCGACAATATCCGCGTCAACTGCATCAATCCGGGCCTGATCCTGACCCCGGACTGGATCAAGACCGCCAAGGAACTGACCGCCGACAAGGGCGGCGACTGGCAGGCCTACCTGCAATCGGTCGCCGATGAGCACGCCCCGATCGGACGCTTCGCAACCCCCGAGGAACTGGCCAACTTCTTCGTCTTCCTGTGTTCGGACAAGGCCAGCTACAGCGTCGGATCGGCCTATTTCGTCGATGGCGGCATGCTGAAGACACTCTGAACGCCCCGCCCCGCCCTTCGCGGGCGGGGCGACGGTCCCCGAATCACGCCGTTTCCGCCTCGGGCGGGAAGACGGTGAAAATGCCGGGCGGCAGGTCCAGGTCCGGGCAGTTGCCAAGCTCGTACACGAAATCCAGCTTGGGCCCGGTATCCAGATAATGATGAAAATCCGTGAAGAAATAGCCACTTTGCGTGACCGGAACCTGCTTGTCGCGATAGGACTGCAACACCGATGAAATCGCCTCGGTGCTGATCTGTTCCTTGATGTGGTGCAGTCCCTCCCCCTTCTCGGCCAGGAAGGCCGCGTAGATGTTGGGTCCATAGACGGGCTGGATGATTTCGATCTCCATGTCGCCCACCCAGGAAATACCGATCAGGAACTTGAACGGCTCGTCCACCGGCACGCCGCCGACGTGGAAATTCTGCACCGTCTGTTCGGTAAAGGCCGCGACGCGCCAGGGGCCCACGCCCAATATCTCGATCCAGTGCCGCATGCTGCGTTCCAGGTCGTGCGTCACGAACGCGATCTGGAAGATCTTGCGTTTCTGATTGAACGCCCGCAGCGCCTCGTTATTCATCTCGGCGTAATCCATATCGACATCCCTCCGCGCCGGGACCCGGCGCATGATCCTGTCAGGGCATGACCGGCTCGGCCTTGCCTGTCTCCGCGGAACGGCGCGCGGCGAGTGCTACGGCCAGCGACACCAGGCCGTCCGCGCCCGTGGCCACCGGCCGTCCCTGCCCCGCGATCGCGGCATGAAAGGCCCGCACGCCGCGCTGGTAATAATCCTCCTGCTCCAGCGGCAGGGATTCCTCGCCCGCTTCGGTCCGCAGGGTGACCGTGCCGCCGGGCGTCTGTGACATGCAGTCCTGCGCGATCACCGACCCGGCCGTGCCGTGCACCTCGAACGACGTACGCAGGAACGGCGTCGTGAAGCTTTCATAGATCTGGGCGATCAGCCCGCTGCCGAACGCAATGGTGCTCATGGCCGCGTCCTCGATCCCGGGCTGCGCCAGCCCGCCATTCTGCGCCAGCGTCATGGCGGTGCGCGGTTCGTCGTCCAGCGCGAAGCGCAGCAGGTCGGAATCATGCACGGTCAGGTCCAGGATCGCACCGGCGCCGGCCGATACGTCCTTCAGCCGCCAGCCATGCAGATGCGCCGGCAGCGCGCCGCCATGCACGATCCGCGCGGCAAGCGGGCGCCCGATCCGGCCCCCGGCCACGACGTCGCGGATCGCCCGGTGCGTGGCCGCGTTGCGCAGATGGTGGTTGGTGGCCATGACGACGCCGGCGGCCTCGCAGGCTGCGACCATCTCGACCGCGTCCTGGTAGCGTGTCGCCAGCGGCTTTTCGCACAGGACATGCCTGCCCGCCCGCGCCGCCGCCAGGCATTCCGCATGATGACGGTCGTTGGTCGTGGAAATATAGACCGCATCGACGTTTTGCAGAAGCGTGTCGAGGTCGGTCGTCGAATCCGGAATGTCGAATTCGCGGGCATAGCGCCGGCCGCGCTCGGCGTCGGTGCTGTAGACGGACGTGATGGTGCCGCCGGCATCACGAATGGCGCGGATCATCCATTCCCGGCCGATGATGGTCGCACCGATCAAACCCCAGCGCATTGCAGTCATGACGTGATCCTCTCAGGGGATTTTCCAGGGGCCACCCGGACCGGCGGGCGCCGGTCCGGACGTGGCGGGCGATCAGGGCGCGTCGTGATCGCTCAGCATTTCAAAGAACTTCAGGTCCGCGTCCTTCGTCAGGAATTCCTTGTGCCGTCCGAACCATTCCTGCTGGTACGGCAGCTTCAGGTGACGGTCCAGGTCGGCGCGGCTGGTCCAGTTCTCGTAGAAATAAAAGACGTTCGGGTCCTCCGCGCTGACATGGAAATGGTAATCGATGCAGCCCGGTTCGGACCGCGACGGTTCGACGAAGCTTTCCAGAAGCTCTACCAGTTCGGCGCGCTTCTCGGGGCGCGCATTCAGCGTGGCGGTCAGGGTACAGGTCGGTCGCATGGGTATTCCCTTTTCTGCTTGTTGGCCGGTTCCGATCAGAATCCGGCGGCTTCTATGTTGTCCTTCGTGAATATCAGCGGTTTTCCGTAATCTATTTCTCCGTCCTCTCCCACCTTGTAGGTGCCGGCCGTGCCGGCGACGAAGCTGGTTCCCGGTTTCAGGTCCAGCTTACCGGCAAGCCTGAGATGCGTGACATAGGTCGCGAGGTACCCAAGCTCTTCCGGATTCCACAACGCGAAGGCCTTTTCCGAACCGTCCTGCAGATAGTTCTTTATGGCGGACGGCAGGGCGAAGCCTGTCGCGAAAACCTTGCCGGCGTGGCCGCTGGCGTCGATCGCCCGGGCCGCCGCGGGCGCGCTGACCGCCGACGACGAAATGATGACCTTCAGGTTGGGGTGCGCCTGCATCAGGTTGATCGCGACGTCATAGCTCTTGGCGTCGTCGTCCTGCGCATATTGCCGATCCACGACCGTGAAGACCTTGTATTTCGGATCGGTCTGCGTCAGTTGCGTCATGATGCGCATATGCGCCACATGGTTGGGCGCGGTGGGCGACGCCGAAATGAACGCGATCTCACCGCCCTGCGGCGCATCGATCAGCGCCGCATCCAGCATCGTGCGCGCGGCCTGTTCGTAGGAAAGCTGGTTGACGAACATGTCGCGCGCCGGAAGGGCGGCGTCGGAATCGAAGGTCGTCACCACCACGCCACGCTTGCGCGCGCGTTTCAGGACCGGCGCCACCGCATTCAGGTCCACCGCCGACAGGATGACGCCATTGGGGCGCTGGGTCAGGAAATTTTCCAGCGTCTCCACCTGCAGGGACGCATCGGCCCGATCCGGCCCGGCGTAGACCAGCGTATCGCCCAGTTCCTTCGCGGCCCGGCGCGCGCCGTGCGCGGCGGCCTCGAAATACGGGAACCCGGTCCATTTCGGGGTCATCATCAGCCGGAAACCGCTGTCCTGCGCATGGACCGCCGAAACCGGATTCATTCCGCTCAGCAGCACCGCGCCGATCAGGGCCGCACGTCGGGTTATGGCTGGCACGATCGTTCTCCCGTCTTGTTGTTTATTGTTTGTTATTCGGGACTCTTCCGTCAGGGTCGTCAGGTTCCGGCGGCCTGCGCCTTTCCCCGCGCCGCCCCGGACCGCACCGCGTGATAGGCCCGCAGGGCGACGGGACGCAGCACGCCAAGCAGCAGCAGGGCGCCCAGGACGACCGTCTGGACCGGCCCCCCCACATTCGCAAGCCCCATCCCGTTGCGCAGCGTGCCCAGCAGCAGAAGCGCCAGCGTCACGCCCAGCACCGTCCCCCTGCCGCCATTGATGTCCACGCCGCCCAGGACGACGGCGGTGACGACGAACAGCACGCTGCCGTCGGCATTGTCCCCGCGCGCCGATCCGTACTGGCCGATCCAGACCAGCGCGGCCAGGCCGGCCAGGGCCCCGGCCATCGCGTAGGTGACGATCTTCAACCGCGTGACGTCGATACCGACGATCCGCGCGGCATCGCTGTTCCGGCCCACCGCGAAGATGCGGCGTCCGAAGACCGTTCCATGGATCACGAAGGCCATCACCACCGCCACGCCCAGGAACAGGACCAGCGAAACCGGGACGATCCCGAACACGTAGCCGGACCCCACGGACAGGTAGGCGTCGTCGAAATCGGTATATCCGGTGTCCAGGCCGACGACATAGGCCAGGCCGCGATAGGCGCCCATCGTGCCCAGCGTGATCGCCAGCGACGGCAGCCCCATCCAGGACACCAGCACGCCGTTGACCGCGCCCAGCAGCGCGCAGACCGCCAGCACCACCGGCACCGCCAGCCACGGCGACACCCCGGCGGCGGACAGGTGCCCCAGCAACACCGCGCCGATGGCCAGGTTCGAGGCCAGCGAGATGTCGATCTCGCCCGTCAGGACGATCGGCAGCAGGCCGAAGGCCAGCAGACCCGGAATGATGAACTGCCGACCGGAATCCAGGATCTGGCCGATATCCAGGTAATAGGGCGAGAGATAGGCCGACCACGCCCCGGCCATCAAAATCAGCGCGACCAGGCACGCCTCCCAGGCGGTGGGGCGCCACCGCAACCAGCGATCCGCGCGTTTCATCAGGGCATCCTCGCAATACGTTGGGCACGCAGCGCCAGGCGGACCTGGCGCGCCACGGCGCCATCGGCCGCGATGGCCAGCACGATGGCGCACCCCTGCACGAAGATGCGCCAGAATTCGGGAATATGCAGCAGCACCAGTCCATTATCGATCATGGACAGCAGGATGGCGCCCAGGGCCGCGCCGATGACGGACCCGGACCCGCCGGCAACGCTGATCCCCCCCAGCACGGCGGCGGCCAGCGAGGACAGTTCCCAGCCGGACGCCAGCACCACGGTCACGGTGCCCACCCGCGCGGCATAGAGCAGGCCGGCAAATCCGCACATCACGCCGCACAGGATGTAGGCGAACAGCACGACGCGTTCGGTGCGCAGGCCGCAGAACAGGCTGGCGGTGGCATTCGACCCCACGGCATAGATCCGCCGTCCCAGGGGAAGATGGCGCAGGAAGAACGCGGTCATCCCCACCACGATCGCGGACAGCAGCACCAGGGCCGGCACGCCGGCGATGCGCAAATCGACGAAGGCCAGCACCCAGTGCGGCAGGCGGCTGGCGGTCACTTCCTGCCCGTGGGCATAGATGTAGGTCACGCCACGATAAAGCGACATCGTGCCCAGCGTCGCGATCAGCGGCGAAATGCGGCCATACGCGACCAGCAGCCCGTTGATCGCCCCCAGCGCCCCGCCCAGCGTGACCGCGATCACGGGCAGCAGCAGCCCCGCCTGCGGATGGTGCGCCGCGAAATCCGCGGTCACATAGGTGTTTGGTCCCGGGATTTGGTGGTGCATTATTTTCACATGAGTGGAAGGATGCGCTATGGGCCAGGTTCACCACGGAAGCGCCACGACGACAGCGGCAGTCCGTCGAGCGATACAACATAGTCAAGAGAGCCTGAGGGTTCTGGCGAAACGCTACGGGATCAACCCGAAGACGGTCGCCAAATGGAAGGGGCGGACCGATACGTCGGATCGACGCACCGGTCCGAAGGTCGCATCCTCAACCATCCTGTCGACCGAAGAAGAAGCGATCGTTGTGGCCTTCCGTCGCCATACCCTGCTGCCTCTTGATGATTGCCTTTATGCGCTTCAGGCGACGATCCCGCATCTGACGCGATCTTCCCTGCACCGTTGTTTTCAGCGCCATGGGATCAGCCGCCTGCCCGAGACCGAAGGCGACAAACCAAAACGGTCGAAGTTCAAGAGTTATCCGATCGGCTATTTTCACATCGACATTGCTGAAGTCCGCACTGAAATGGGGCGCCTTTATCTTCTGGTGGCGATCGACCGGACCTCGAAATTCGCTTTTGTCCAATTGCACGAGAAAGCGACACGTCGCGTTGCCGGTGACTTCCTGCGTGCTCTGGCCGCTGCGGTTCCCTACCGCATCCATACCGTGCTGACCGATAACGGCACGCATTTTACCGATCCGGCCGGCAATGGATGGACACCCGAAGACATCAAGGCCATGCGGGCGGATGGTGTCCTGTTCCGGTGCCACTCTTTTGAACTGGCCTGTGCTGATCTCGATATCGAGCATCGACTGACAAAGCCGCGACATCCCTGGACGAATGGCCAGGTCGAGAGGATGAACCGCACGATCAAGGACGCCACCGTCAAGCGCTTCTACTACGAAACACATGACCAGTTGCGTCAACACCTCGCCGACTTCGTTACCGCCTACAATTTCGCCCGCAGGCTCAAGACCCTGCGCGGCCTCACTCCATATGAATTCATTTGTCAGCAGTGGGAAAAAGAACCATCACGGTTCATACATAATCCGCACCACCAAATCCCGGGACAAAACACATAGGCCGCGAACCCCATCATCGCGCCCACGGACACATCCAGGTTACGCGTGATCAGGACGATCCCCTGGGCGGCCGCCACGATCGCGAGGATGGCGGCATTGGAAATCACCACCTCGCCATTCTGCAGGGTGCCGAAATGCGGCGCGACGGCCGCGAAGACGGCCGCCAGCACCACCATGAAGGCCAGGACACCCGAAATACGCTGCTGAAGCAGGCGCGCGGCCAGCCCGCCGCGTCGTGCGATGCTAGCCATGCCCCGTCTCCATGCTGTGCGTCGCCGCGCGCATGACGCCTTCCTGCGTGGCGTCGTCCCGCGCGATCTCGCTGACGATCCGCCCGGCCGCGACGACGAGGATCCGGTCGCTCATCGCCAGGATCTCGGGCAGGTCGGATGAAATCATCAGGATCGCCAGGCCGGACACCGCCAGGTCGGCAATCATCTGGTGGATCTGCGCCTTGCTGCCGATATCGACGCCATGGGTCGGCTCGTCCAGGATCAGCACGGCGGGTTTCGTCGCCAGCCATCGTGCCAGCGCCACCTTCTGGCGGTTCCCGCCCGAAAGCTGCCCGACCGGCTTGTCGATGCCCCTGGTGCGAATATCGTAGGTAGCGACAGCCTCCGTCGCGACCTGCCGCTCGGCGGCCCGGTTGCGCAGGCCCGCATGGCCCAGCCGCCCCGCTATGGGCAGGGTCACGTTGTCCGCCACGCTCTCGCTCATGATCAGGCCCTGCCCGTCGCGGTCTTCCGGCAGGTAGGCCAGGCCCAGCCCCAGCATCTGCGCCGGCGTGGACGGCGTGACGGCACGGCCGCCCAGCGTGACATGGCCGCTTTCGGCGGGCGTCATGCCGAACAGCGCCTGCGCGATTTCCGACCGCCCCGCCCCCACCAGACCGGCCATGCCGACGATCTCCCCGGCATGGAGCGAGAACGACACGTCCCGGAAACTGCCCGGCAGGGTCAGGCCCTCGACACGAAGCAGTTCCCGGCCCCGGGACGCGGCGCGGCCATGGGATTGAAGCAGCGAAAGCTCCCGCCCAACCATCAGCTTGACCATCACCCCCCGTTCCATCTGGGACATCGGCCGTGTTGCGACATGCCGGCCGTCCCGCAGCACGGTCGCCTCGTCCGCCAGGGCTTCCACCTCCTCCAGCCGATGGGTGATCAGCAGGACGGATTTCCCCTGGCCGCGCAGGCGGCGGACGATATCGAACAGCCGTTCGGCCTCCGCCGGGGTCAGGGGCGAGGTCGGCTCGTCGAGGATCAGAAGCTGCACGTCGCCGGACAGCGCGCGGGCGATTTCGACAAATTGCAGTTCCGCCATGGACAGTGCGCCGACCAGCGCGCGCGGGTCCAGCGCCACCCCCAGGTTGCGGAATGCCTCCCCGGCCCGGCGGCACATCGCCGCGCGATCGACGGTTCCCCAGGCGGTACGCGGATAGTTTCCGACGAACATGTTCTCGGCGACGTCCAGGTGGGGAAACAGCTTCGGGTCCTGGTACACCGCCGTCACACCCTGCGCCCGCGCCTCCAGCGGCGTATGGAAGACGGCGGGCCGGCCCTTCACCAGGATTTCACCCGCGTCCGGGCGGACCAGGCCGGTGATGATCTTGACCAGGGTCGATTTTCCGGCCCCGTTCTCGCCGACCAGCGCATGGACGCGCCCCTGGCCGATATCGAAGCTGATATCGCTCAGGACCCCGAGCGAGCCATAGGATTTGGAAATGCCGGAAATCCGCACCGCCGGTTCCGCGACCGCGCCGGGCGCAGCCGTACGACCGATCGCCAGATCCGGCAATCTTTGGTGGATGCTCATTTTTTGAGACTCGATATGCTATTGACTAGCTATTCATATTTGCAGGCAGGAACTCATATTTTTAATCCCGAGTCAAGAAGAAACCCGGACGGCACGGACAGGGACGCGGAAAGCCGATCCGGAAAAAGTGAAGCTATCGCGGTAGAACTTTCCAACCCTCAGATCCGGATCAGGAAAGTGGCCCCCGCATCCTCGGCGGGCGGCGCCAGCACCAGGCTGCCGCCATGGTCCTGCACGATCTGCCGCGCGACGCTGAGGCCGATGCCGGTCCCCCCCTCGCGCAATGAAAAGAACGGCCGGAAGATCAGCGCCGCCTGGTCCGGCGCCACGCCCGCGCCGCTGTCGCCGACGCCGATCGTCACGTGATCGGCGTCCGCGCGGGCCCACAGCGCCACCCAGGCCGGGCGGCGCGGACCCGCCAGGGCCGCCTGCGCGCCGTTGGTCATCAGCGCGATCAGCGCCTGCACCAGCAGGTCGCCGTCCAGCCACGCCACGATGTCGGGCACCGGCACGTCCAGCCGCAAGGCCACGCCCTGCCCGTCCCACCGGCTGGCGAACAGCCGCCCGGCATCGCGCAGCATCGCCGCCACCGACATCTGGCGCGGCGCCACCGCCGGCAGGCGGGCCAGGTGGCGGTACCCCTGCACGAAGCGGTCCAGCCCCTGGACCCGGCGCAGGATGGTGGCCAGCGCCTGCGCGGCCTCGGGCATCGCCGCCGCGTCGCCCGCCGCCAGCATCTCCTGCGCGCTTTCCGCCAGAGAGGACACGGGCGTCAGCGAATTCATGATTTCGTGGCTCAGCACCTGCAGGATCTCGCGCAGGGCCGTCGCCTCGCCGGCATTCAGCTCGGCCTCGATATCCGTCAGCGCCACCAGCCGGGCGTACCTGCCGTGCAGGCTGCCCAGCGCCACCGACAGCGCGTAGTGCCGCCCGTTCCCCGCCCCGCCGGCATCGCCCCCGCCGGGCCGGTCCAGCCGCACCACCAGCCGCCCGCCATCCTTCAGCCGCGCCAGCCCCGCCATCAGGGCGGCCGGCGGGTCCAGCACCCGGTCGTCGGTCCCGAACAGCCGCCGCGCCGCGCGGTTCGACGCCACCAGCACCCCGTCATGCGTCACGCCCAGCAGGGGCACCGGGGCATGGTCCAGCATGGCGCGTAGCACCACCGCCTGGTCCACGCGCGGCGGGGCCACGCGCACCGGCACCGCGCGCTCGGCCAGGCGCTGTTCCAGCCGCGCCATCCGCCCCAGCACGAACGCGCCCTGCACCAGCGCGCCCGCCAGGGCGACCATCGACGCGGCATAGAACCGGTGATGCAGGCACACCACCGCCAGCGCCCCGCCCGCCGCGATGCCCACCAGCCCCAGCGCCGCTGGGCCGATCCCCGGAATCCGCCTGCCCGCGCGCCCGCGCGCCGCACCCGTCATCGCCGCGTCACAGCCCGTGGCGGGCCATGCGCCGGTACAGGGCCGGGCGCGTCAGGCCCAGTTCGCGCGCCGCGTGGCTGACATTGAAGCCATGGCGGCGCAGCGCCGCCTCGATCATCGCCTTTTCGGAACGCGCCAGCGTCGGCGCGGCATCCGGCGTCCCGGCCTCCGTCCCCTCCGCGTCCGGCCCGGGCCCCGCGACATCGGCCACGCCCAGCACCGCGTCCCGCGCCATGACCGTCGCGCGCTCCATCGCCTGGCGCAGCGCGCGGACATTGTCCGGCCAGGGCCGCGCCGCCAGCGCCTCCTCGGCCTCGGGCGACAGGGTACGGTCCGCCACTCCGTGGCGCAGGGCGAACAGACGCAGGAAATGCCGGGCCAGCACCGCGATCTCCTCGCCCCGGGCCGCCAGCGGCGGCAGCGCGATGGTCACGACATCCAGGCGGCAGAGCAGGTCCGGCATCACCGACGCGCGCAGCGCCGCCCCGCCCTCGCGCGCCGTGGCCAGCAGGCGCGCCCCGCCGCCCGCCTGCACCCGCGCCAGCAGCCGGTCCTGCAGGGCGGGCGACCAGTCGCCGATCTCCTCGACCAGCAGCGTGTCGCGCGCGTCCGCGCCCGCCAGCCGCACCGCCACCGTGTCCTCGCCCAGCCGGGGGTCCAGCACCAGCAGCCGCCCGGCCCGCTGCGCCGACAGGCGATGGATACGCCGCGCCAGCGCGGTCTTGCCCACCCCCGCCGGGCCGGTCAGCAGCACGCCGGCCTGGGTCGGCGCCACCCGGTCGGCACGCTCCAGCACGTCGCGCGTCTGCGCGCAGCCGGCGATCATCATCCCGTCATCGGCCGGGGCGGCCGCCCCGTCCGCCGGTCCCCCGGCCCCCACGGGCTGGCGCGCGGCCAGGCGGCGGCGATGCGTGGCCAGCGCATCCTCGATCGTCGCCACCAGCCGGTCGTTCTTCCACGGCTTCATGACGAAATCCGCCGCCCCCGCGCGCATCGCCGCCACCGCGATCGCCACCCCGCTATGGCCCGTCACCACCACCACCGGCAGGCCCGGATCATGCGCCAGCAGCGCCCGCAGGCACTCCAGCCCCTCGGCCCCGGTGGTGGCGCCGCGCGTATAGTTCAGGTCCAGCAGCACCACCGACACCGCCGTCGCCGCCAGCACGCTCAGCGCCTCGCCGGGGTCCGCCGCGCCGACCACCGCGAACCCCCGGCGGCGCAGCAGCAGCGCCGTCGCCTGGCGGATATCGGCATCGTCGTCGACGAACAGGATGCAGGCGCCCTCGGGGTCCTGACCGGCGGTCGAATCGACTGCGGGCTCCATGGGGCTTGACGGCGCTTGGGACATGTTCGGATCCGGACAGTCTGTTCGCTGGCGGACACCAGCCTCGGACACACTCGATAAAATCGTTATTATTCAAATAGATAAAAAACGCTTCCGCAAGCCTTACACTGTTCGCCAGGCAAGGGAAGTCGATTATGTCGCACGGTATCGAACAGGCATCGAAAGCAGGAACCGCCCCGGGCGCGGGCATGGACCGCCGTGTCGCGCCGTCACGCGCGCGGCGGCTGAAGCCCTGGCTGAAATACGGCGCCGCCGCGCTGGCGCTGGTGGCGGCCACGGCCGCGTGGCGCATGGTCCCGGCGTCAGGCACGCTGGCGGTCGGCGCGGACGGCGTGACGATCGAGCCCGTGCGCACCGCCGCCTTCCTGGACTACCTGCCGGTGCGCGCGACGGTGGCGCCGCTGCACGTGGTGCTGCTGGGCGCGGTGCAGGGCGGGCAGGTGGCCTCGGTCGCGGTGCAGGACGGCGCGCTGGTCCATCCCGGCGACGTGCTGGCGCGCCTGACCAACCCGCAGCTCGAACTGGACGTGACGTCGCGCGAGGCCGATATCGCCGGCCAGCTGGGCGGCATCAGCGCCCAGCGCCTGACCCTGCAGCAGTCCCAGACGACCGAGGACGGACAGATTGCCGAGGCCAGCTACAATCTTCTGAAGGCCGCCCACGAACTGGACATCCGCCGCCAGCTCCTGGCCCAGGGCTTCGAATCCGACGCCAACGTCAAGAGCTTCGCGGACGAGGACGCCTATTACACCCGCCGCCTGGCCCTGCTGCGCGCCGCCCGGGACAAGGACCGCGCCGTCGCCCAGGCCCAGGCCCGCGACATCGACCGCACGGCCGAGCGCCTGCGCCACACCCTGGCGGCGGTCGAGGACAGCCTGACATCGCTGATCCTGCGCGCGCCCGTGGAAGGACGGCTGACCAATTTCACCCTGCAACCCGGCCAGACGCTGAAGGCCGGCGACCCGATCGGCCAGATCGACAGCCAGGGCGCATGGCGCCTGGACGCCGACATCGACGAATTCTACCTGGCCCGCGTCGCGGTGGGCGAACACGGCATCGCCCATATCGACGACCACGACGTGCCCTTCACCGTCGCCCGCGTCCATCCGCAGATCACCAGCGGCCAGTTCCGCGCCGAACTGACGTTCGACACGCCCCCCTCGAAGGCGGGGACCACCAGCGCCCTGCGCCGGGGGGAAAGCGTGGAATGCCGCCTGACGCTGGGCCAGACCCACCAGGCGCTGATCGCCCCCAACGGCGCGTGGATGGACGGCAGCGGCGGCAACTCGGCCTTCGTCGTCTCGGCCGACGGCCACCACGCGACGCGCCGCCCCATCACCGTGGGCGGCCGCAACCCCGAACAGGTCGAAATCACCTCCGGCCTGCAGGACGGCGATCGCATCGTCACATCCGCCACCACGCGCTTTCACGATTTCACCCAGCTTCTGATCCGTAGGACCCGCCATGCTGATCCAGCTTTCCGACATCAACCGCCTGTACCGATCGGACGAGGTCGAGACCACGGCGCTGCACGACATCCACCTGGGCATCGCGCGCGGCGAATTCGTCGCCATCATGGGGCCCAGCGGCTGCGGCAAATCGACCCTGCTGAACATCCTGGGCACCATCGACCGCCCCACCAGCGGCAGCTACCGCTTCGCCGAGCACGATCTGAGCCACATGGCGGAATCCGAACTGGCGCTCTTCCGCCGCACCCACCTGGGCTACGTGTTCCAGAGCTTCAACCTGATCGACGAACTGACGATCGAGGAAAATGTCGAGCTGGCGCTGGTCTATCGCAAGATGCCGCGCGCCGAACGCCGGGCGCGCGTCGCCGCCGCCATGGACCGCGTCAGCATCGGCCACCGCGCGCGCCATTACCCCAGCCAGCTTTCGGGCGGCCAGCAGCAGCGCGCGGCCATCGCCCGCGCCATCGTGGGCGAACCCGACCTGATCCTGGCCGACGAGCCGACGGGAAACCTGGATACCGAAAACGGCGCCCAGGTCATGGATATTCTGCAAACCCTGAACGCCGAGGGCGCCACGATCGTCATGGTCACCCATTCGCCCAGCCACGCCGACATGGCGCAGCGCCGCGTCGACATGCTGGACGGGCAGATCGTGTATTATCCGTCCGCAACGCCATTCTGAAAGGGACGCATCCAGTGCTGACCCACGGCCTGCTGACCTTCTGCCGTATGCTGTCGCGCCACCGGCTGTATGCCATCCTCAACATCGCGGGCCTGGGGCTGGGCATCGCGGTGTTCGTGGTCCTGTCGCTGGTCGTGCGCTTCGAATACGGCTTCGACCGGCAGGTGCCCGGCGCCGCGACGATCGCCCGGGTGGACGAGATCTGGACCCTGCCCGGCCAGCCCCCCATCCACAGCCTGGACACCACCTTCGCGGCCTACGACCCGCTGCTGGCCGACTTCCCGCAGATCGCCGCCGCCACCCGCATCGACGACAATCCGTGCGCGGTCGATGACGGCCGTGGCCATCCGGCGATGATGACGGTCGATTACGTCGACCCCACCTTCTTCGACGTGTTCGCCCTGCCCATGCGCGAGGGCAGCGCGCGCGATGCGCTGGCCGCCCCCGACCGCGTCGCGATCAGCGAATCCACCGCCCGCCGCCTGTTCGGCACGGCGGACGCGCGCGGCCGCCAGGTCGGCATCACCGAGGACGACCGGCGCACGCTCCATACCGTGTCCGCCGTGTTCCGCGACGTGCCGCGCGACTGGACGGTGCGCCCCGACATCCTGACCGTCATCCCGCAGGACATGAAGGACCGCGAGGCCTCGTTCCGTCACTGGGGGTCGGATTCCGGCATGGTCTGGCTGCGCGTCCGCACCCCGGCGGACATCCGGCCGGTGGCCGCCGGCCTGCCCGATTTCCTCCATCGCCGCATGACCGACCCGGACGTTTCGCACGCCTCGTTCAGGATGACCCTGATGCCGCTGCTGAACGCCCATTTCGGCGATGTGGACGTCTATGGCGGGCAGAGCGGCAGCGACCGCCGCGTCATCGACGCGCTGGGCCTGGTGGGCCTGCTGGCCCTGGTCGCGGCCGTGATCAATTACGTCAACCTGGCCACCGCCCGCGCCGGCCTGCGCGCGCGTGAGGTCGCATTGCGCAAGGTGCTGGGCGCCACCCGCCTGCAATTGCTGGTGCAGTTCCTGACGGAATCGGTGCTGCTGCTGCTGCCGTGCGCGGTGCTGGGCCTGGCACTGGCCGAACTCGTCCTGCCCTTCGTCAACACCATGGGCGGCTGGGCGGTCACGATCGATTATGGCTGGCTGCTGCCCCGGCTGGCGCTGGTCGTCATCGTGGTGGGCATCGCCGCCGGCCTGTATCCGGCGCTGGTGCTGTCCGGCTACCGCCCCGCCGCCGTGCTGGCGGCGTCACGCGTGCCGTCGGGCGGCCGGATGGGCCAGCGCCTGCGCAATATCCTGGTGCTGGCGCAGTTCAGCTTCGCCATCGCCTTCGCCATCTGCACGCTGGTGGTCAACGCGCAGGCCGCCTTCATCCGCACCGCCGATCGCGGATTCCGCCAGCATCATCTGTACCTGGTCTCGCTGCTGGCCTCGGACCGGATGCAGGCCCGCCAGCAGGCGATCCTGGACACGCTGCGCGCCGTGCCGGGGGTGGACGCGATCACGCTGTCGGACCGCCAACCGCGTTCCACCAGCCGCAACACCAGCGATTTCAAACGGATGGACCGCCCCTCGGTCGACCCCAGCCTGACGAGGGAGCGGGTCGGCCGCGACTATCCCCAGACCTACGGCATCACCCTGCTCGCCGGACGCTGGTTCGACGCGGCGCATGGCCAGGACAGGGCGACCAGGTCCCTGTTCACCGGCCCGGCGCCGGCGACGGCCAGCGTCGTCATCAATGAACGCGCCGTGCGGGCGCTGGACTTTCCCGACGCGGCGGCGGCCATCGGCCACGTCCTGACGGAAAGGCAGGCGCGCCTGGTGATCATCGGCGTGGTCCGCGACGTGCGCTTCATGTCGGCGCGCGAACCCGTCGAGCCACTGCTCTACCTGCGCACCGACGACATCATCACCGACACCGTCATCGCCGTGCGCGCCGACGGCGTGCCCCCGGACGCGATGCTGCGCCGCCTGCAGGACGCCTGGCGCACCATCGCGCCCGACCTGCCCTTCGTAGGCGAATCCGCCGACAGCCGCCTGGCGGATTATTACCAGCCCGACCAGCGGCGCGGGCAGCTCTTCACGCTGGGCGCCGGGGTCGCGGTCGTCATCGCCTGCCTCGGCCTCTACGGCCTGTCCTCGTTCAACGCCGCGCGGCGGGTGCATGAAATCGGCATCCGCAAGACGCTGGGTGCCGACACGCGCGACGTGCTGGTCCTGCTGGCCACGCAGTTCCTGCGCCCCGTGCTGCTGGCCAATTTGATCGCCTGGCCCGTCGCCTGGATGGCCATGCGCGGCTGGCTGGCCGGCTTCGACCAGCGTGTCGGCCTCTCGCCGCTCTATTTCGTCGTCGTCAGCCTGGCCGCGACCGCGCTCTCGCTGCTCACCATCATCGGCCAGACCCTGCGCGTCGCCCGCGCCGAACCCGCGAAGGCCCTGCGCCATGACTGACGCCCCCCATCCCCCTTCCGATCGAGGTCCACCGTCATGCTGATCGCGAATGCCCTGATCGCCTTCTACCGGTCCGCCCTGCGGCACCGGCTCTATGTCGCGCTCAACGTCGCGGGGCTGGGGCTGGGCATCGCGGTGTGCCTGGTCCTGTCGCTGGTCGTGCGCTTCGAATACGGGTTCGACCGCCAGGTTCCCCACGCCGCCCTGATCCAGCGAATGGATGAAATCTGGTCGCTGCCCAGCCGCGCGCCGATGCGCAGCATGTTCACCACCTTCGCCGCCTACGACCCGCTGCGCGCCGATTTCCCGCAGATCGCCGCCGCCACGCGCGACGCGCAGCGCGACACGGCCGTCGATACCAGCCACGGCCATCCGGCGATGACGGTGGTCCATTACGTCGATCCCACCTTCTTCGACGTCTTCGCCCTGCCCATGCGCGACGGCGACGCCCATGACGCGCTGGCCGCCCCCGACCGGGTCGCGATCAGCGAATCCACCGCCCGCCGCCTGTTCGGCACCGTGGACGCGCGCGGCCGGCAACTGGGCATGACCGAGAACGACCGGCGCACGCTCTATACCGTCTCCGCCGTGTTCCGCGACGTACCGCGCGACCAGACGATGCGCCCCGACATCCTGGCGGTCTTCCCGCAGGACATGAAGGACCGCATGCTGGCCTTCCACAACTGGGACTCCAGTTCGGGACAGACCTGGCTGCGCTTCCGCACGGCGGCGGACGCCGCCTCGGTCCTCGCCGGCCTGCCGGATTTCGTCCACCGCCGCATGACCGATCCCGAGATCAAGCCGGGCTGGTTCCAACTGTCGCTGACCCCGCTGCTGACCACGCATTTCGGCAACCTGCAGCTTTTCGGCGGCGAGGACGGCAGCGACCGCCGGGTCATCGACGCGCTGGGCATCGTCGGCATCCTGGCCCTGGCCGCCGCCGCGATCAATTACGTCAACCTGGCCACCGCCCGCGCCGGCCTGCGCGCGCGTGAGGTCGCGCTGCGCAAGGTGCTGGGCGCCACCCGCCCGCAATTGCTGGTCCAGTTCCTGGCGGAATCGGTCATCCTGCTGATCCCCTGCGCGCTGCTGGGCACCGCCCTGGCGGAAATCGCCCTGCCCTTCGTCAACACCATGGGCGGATGGGCGGTCGCGATCGATTACGGCTGGCTGCTGCCCCGGCTGGCGCTGGTCGTGCTGGTGGTGGGCATCGCCGCCGGCCTGTATCCGGCGCTGGTGCTGTCGGGCTATCGCCCCGCCGCGGTGCTGGCGGCCTCGCGCATTCCCTCGGGCGGGCGGATGGGCCAGCACCTGCGCACGATCCTGGTGGTGGCGCAGTTCGGCTTCGCCATCACGTTCGCCATCTGCACGCTGGTGGTCAACGCCCAGGCCGCCTTCATCCGCCAGGCCGATCGCGGCTTCCGCCAGGACCAGCTCTTCCTGGTCTCGCTGGAACGCTCGCAGCAGGTCGCGGCCCGGCAGCAGACGGTCATGGAGGCCCTGCGCGCCCTGCCCGGCGTGCGCTCCGTCACCCTGTCCGACCGGCAGCCCCGCTCGAACAACCAGAGCAACGAGGACTTCCGGCGCGCCGACAACCCGCAGATCGACGCGCTGCTGACCATGGAATGGGTGGCGCGCGACTACCGCCAGACCTACGGCATCACCCTGCTGGCCGGCCGCTGGTTCGACGCCGCCCACGGGCAGGACATCTCCCCCACCGCCAGGGTCGACGCCAGGCACCCCGGCACGGCCAACGTCGTGATCAACGAACGCGCGCTGGGCCCGCTGGGCTTTTCCAGCGCGGCGGCGGCCATCGGCCACGTGGTGACGCAGGACGCGGCGCGGTTCACCATCGTCGGCGTGGTCCGCGACGTGCGCTTCATGTCACCGCGCAGCCCGGTGGAACCCCAGGTCTACATGCGCACCGACGCGGTCATCGAAAATTCCGTCGTCGCCGTGCGCACGGCCGACATCGCGCCGGACGTGATGCTGCAGCGCCTGCAGGCGACATGGCGCACCCTGGCCCCCGAAATTCCCTTCACGGGCGAATCCGCCGGCAGCCGCCTGGCCCCCTATTACCAGCCCGACCAGCAGCGCGGGCGGCTGTTCACGCTGGGCGC
Organism: Gluconacetobacter diazotrophicus PA1 5; assembly: GCF_000067045.1. NCBI lineage: Bacteria > Pseudomonadati > Pseudomonadota > Alphaproteobacteria > Acetobacterales > Acetobacteraceae > Gluconacetobacter > Gluconacetobacter diazotrophicus. Next base: position 3,800,629 of record NC_010125.1, on the reverse strand, counting down.
CGGGGTCGCGGTCGTCATCGCCTGCCTCGGCCTCTACGGCCTGTCCTCGTTCAACGCCGCGCGGCGGGTGCATGAAATCGGCATCCGCAAGACGCTGGGCGCCAGCACGCGTGACGTGCTGGTCCTGCTGGCCACGCAGTTCCTGCGCCCCGTGCTGCTGGCCAACCTGATCGCCTGGCCCGTCGCCTGGATGACCATGCGCGGCTGGCTGGCCGGCTTCGACCAGCGCGTCGGCCTCTCGCCGCTCTATTTCGTCGTCGTCAGCCTGGCCGCGACCGCGCTCTCGCTGCTCACCATCATCGGCCAGACCCTCCGCGTCGCCCGCGCCGAACCCGCGAAAGCCCTCCGCCATGAATAAGATGATCCTCGCCGGACTGGTCGCGGCCGCGGCCCTCCAGGAACCGGCCCCGGCTTCGGCCCAAAATACGGCCCAGGCTACAGCCCAAGGTACGGCCCAAGGTACGGCCATGACCCTGCAGCAGGCCCTGGCGCTGGCCTACCGGGGCAATCCCGGCCTGCTGGGCCAGCAGGCGGCGCAGCGCGCGGCGACCGAGGATTCGGCCCAGGCCCGCAGCGGCTGGCGCCCGACCGTAACCGCCAACGTCAACGCCGTCTACCAGCAGGGACCCTATACCGGCGAATACGCGCTGGGATCGTTCCAGACCAACGACGCCGAGACCTACCTGGCCGTCAACCAGCCGATCTATACCGGCGGCCAGGTCGCCAACAAGGTCCGCGCCGCCGACGCCCGGTCCTACGCCGCCGGCCACGCCCTGCGCCTGACCGAGGCCCAGACCTTCCAGACCGTCGTCTCCGCCTACATGGACGTGCTGCGCGACCGCGACATCCTGGCGGTGCGCCAGGCCGACCTGGGCACCCTGACCCGCCAGGCCCGGCTGACCACCACCCGCTTCAACCTGGGGGGCGACGCCACCCGGCAGGTGACGCGGACCGACGTCGAACAGGCAGAATCCCAGCGTGACGCCGCCGAAGCCGCGCTGGCGGCTGCCCAGGCGCAACTGACCGCCAGCAGCGCCACCTTCCGCGCCGCCGTCGGGGCGGACCCGGGGCCGCTGACCCAGCCCGAGGCCCTGCCCGCCCTGCCCGCCACCCTGCCCCAGGCGGTGGCGCTGGCCCAGCAATCCAACCCCGCCCTGGCGCGCGACCGCGCGGCCCAGGACGCCAGCGCGGCCGACATCGACGTCGCCCGCGCATCGTGGAACCCCACGATCGGCGTGCGGGCCACCCTGGGGTCGATCGGCGCGGCCTCGCCCTTCCACGGATCGTCCTACGACCAGGAGGTCACGGGCATGGTCACCTTCAGCCAGCCGATCGAAAGCGGCGGCCTGTACAGCGCGCAGATCCGCCAGGCGCGCGACAGGTTCGAAACCGCGCGCCAGACCGTCGAGGCCTCGCGCCGCGCCGCGATCCAGGGCGTGGTCACCGCCTGGCAGCAGGTCCAGTCCGGCATGGTGGCCATCCGCGCCGGCCGCGCGCAGGTGGCGTCGGCCACCACGGCCCTGCGCGGCTACCAGACCGAATACGGCTACGGCATGCGCAGCACCATCGACGTGCTGATCGCCGACCAGAACCTGCGCGCGGCCGAGGTCTCGCTGGCCGAAAGCCGCCACGACACGATCGTGGCCGAGGCCAGCCTGCTGGCCACCATCGGCCGCCTGTCGGCCGCCACCCTGCTGCCGGGCGAACGGACCTACGACCCGAACACCGCCCTGCGCCGCGCCCGCGCCCCCGGCTGGGTCCCCTGGACCGGCGCGGTAGCGACGCTGGACCGCGTCGGCTGGCAGGATGCGTGCCCCGACTCCGCACCATGCCAGTAACGGGCTGTTCAAAAGCCCTGCTGCCGGCGATCCGACGCGCATTTCGGGCCGCTCTTGCTCAGCATCAGGGCTTTTGAAACAGCCTGTAACAACCCCGCGGGACGCGCCGGAGCCAGTGCGTCCCGCCCACCCGGAATGACAGCCCCGCACAATTTGCAATTGCGAGCCACTCGCATGTGTCGGCCGCGCCACACATCCCGCGAAAGGCCGTAAAACATTGTCCGGAACCGAAATTCATGTTGCGAATAATTCTCAGTGTCGAATATCACGTGGCCTCGAAATTGCTGTCACCGAGGCCCCCGTGACCCTGTTCCTTCGCCCGTCGCCCGATCACCGGCCCCACGCCGCCGGGTTCGTCCTCCTGACCGTCGCGACCGGCATCCTGCCGCTGGCGCCCGCCCGGGCAGCGGACCAGACCCGGATCCCAAGCCAGAGCCAGAACCAGAACCAGAGCCAGAACCAGACGCACCCCCAAAAAACACCCGACGCCGGCAAGCAGGACACCCCGACCCGGTCCGAAGCCACGAAGGACGAAAAGATCGTGGTGACGGCCAGGCGCCAGAACCAGATGCAGGTCATCAGCGGCGGCCAACTGGGCGTACTGGGGACCAAGAAGGGCCTGGACGTCCCCTTCAACGTCCGCAGCTACACCTCCAGCCTGATCCTGAACCAGCAATCCCAGACCCTGGGCCAGGTGCTGGAGAACGATCCGTCCGTCCGCACCACGTACGGATACGGCAATTTCTCCGAGATGTTCGTGATCCGCGGCTTCCAGATCGACGGCGACGACGTGTCGATCAACGGCCTGTACGGCATCACCCCCCGCCAGCTCGTCTCGCCGCAGCTCTACGACCAGGTGCAGGTGCTGAACGGCGCCAGCGCATTCCTCAACGGGGCCGCGCCCGGCGGCTCGGCCATCGGCGGCAACATCAACCTGATGTTCAAGCACGCGACCGACACGCCGATCACCCAGGTCACCGGCGACTACACCAGCAACGCCCTGGGCGGCGGCAGCGTCGATTTCGGCCGCCGCTTCGGCCGGGACAACGCCTTCGGCTTCCGGCTGAACGTCGCCGGCCAGTCCGGCGAGGATTCCATCGACCACGAACATCGCCATTCCGCCGCCCTGGGCGCGGATTTCGACTGGCACGACGACCGCACCCGCATCTCGCTGGACATGGACTACCAGAACCAGGGCGTGGACTGGGGCCGGCCGGCCATCTTCCTGGGCACCGGCGTCACCGCCGTCCCGCGCCCGGTAGCCCCCGCCGGCAATTTCGGCCAGCCCTGGGCCTATAACCAGTTGAACTACATCTTCGGCATGCTCAACGTCGAACACGACCTGTCCAAGCACGTCACCCTCTACGGCGCGTTCGGCGGCATGGGCGGGAACGAGCAGGGCAATTATTCCAACCCCACCGTCACCGACACCGCCACGGGCGACGGCACCGCCGGCAGCATGTACGTCCCCTACGTGCAGACGAACGAAAGCACCCGCGCCGGCGTGCGCGCCCATTTCGACACCGGCCCGGTCCGGCACGAGATCAACGCCGGCGGCTCCGCCCTGTGGGAGGAAACGGACACGGCCTATTCGATGGCCCTGACCTCGATTTCCACCAACATCTACCGCACGGCCTATACGGCGCCGCTGGCCAACACCTTCAACGGCGGCAATGTCGGCAACCCGCAGCCGATCAACGACACGCGGCTGTACAGCCTGTTCTTCTCGGACACCATGTCCTTCTTCCGCGACCGCGTCGCGCTGACGGCCGGGTTCCGCTACCAGAACATGCTGATCGACGGCTACGACTACGTGCCCTCCGGCCGGGGGCCGGTCAATTCGCGTTACGACCAGGACGCCATCACCCCGGTCGTGGGACTGGTCGTGCACCCGACGCGCCGCACCGCGCTCTATTTCAACCGGATCGAAGGGCTGTCGCCGGGCCAGACGGCATCGGGCAACGTCGTCAATGTCGGGCAGGTGTTCGCGCCCTACAAATCGACGCAGTACGAAGTCGGCGCCAAATACGATACCGGCCGCTTCAGCACGTCGCTCGCGGTCTACGAAATCTCGCAGCCCAACGCCTACACCCAGGCGATCGGCAACACCGGCACCTACCGCTTCACCGAGGACGGGCTGCAACGCAATCGCGGCGTCGAACTGAACGTCAACGGCCAGATCCTGCCGGGCCTGCGCTTCAACGGCGGCGGCACGGTCATCGACGCCGACCTGCGGCGCACCGCCGGCGGCCTGCAGGACGGCCACAGCGCGATCGGCGTGCCCAACTACACGATCAACGGCAACCTGGAATACGACCTGCCCTTCCTGAAGGGGGCGACGGTCGTCGGCCGCGTGGTCAATACGGGCAAGCAGTGGGTCAACACCGCCAATACGCTGCACCTGCCGGTCTGGACGCGCTTCGACCTGGCGGCGCGCTACACCTTCGCGGTCGATCACAAGCCGCTGACGCTGCGCTTCGGCGTCGATAACCTGGCCAATACCCGCTACTGGGCCTCGGCCTTCAACGGCTACCTGCTGGAAGGCCTGCCCAGGACCTTCAAGTTCTCCTTCACCGCCAACCTGTAAAGCCTGACCGGAAATGCGCGCTGGTGGCGATCCGGCGCGCGTTTCCTGTGCTTCGCGGCGGGCGGCCATCCAGGCCGCTCCGCTCCGATGCTCGGAACCACACGACGGCCGTGCCGCTATGCGGCACTCTCGCTCACCAGCCCGCATGTCCGGTCGCACAAGCGTGATCGCGCGATGGCCGGCGACCATGCCACCATCCCCCCGCCCCACATCAGCGGCCGCAGAGCCGCGGCGATGCGCGCATCCGCTGCCCGCCACCGGGGGAGGACAGGCGATGATCGATCATATCTCCATCCGGGTCACCAGCCTGCTGCGCGCCTGCGCCTTCTACGACCGGGTCCTGACCCCGCTGGGTCTGGTGTGCACGGTGCGGGACGGGCTGGAATATGCGGGCTACGGCCTGACGGGACGGGACCCGTTCCTGTGGCTGACCCTGCACGACGCCCCACCGGGGCACGTCCAGATCGCCTTCGCGGCGCACAGCCGCACGGCGGTCGAGGAATTCCACATGGCCGCCCTGGCGGCGGGCGGGCGCGGCCGCACCACGCCATGCCTGCAGACCGACCATGGCGGTCCCTATTTCTCGGCCAGCGTGCTGGACCCGGACCGGCATGAAATCGAGGCGATCTGCCGCACGCCGGGACTCTGAACCGGTTACGCCCGGCCCGACTTCACCCGGCCGCGCGACTGACGAAGCCCCGCATGATGGGCGGCGTGAATCTGCTCGGGCGTCCGCGCCGCCGCGTCGCGGCCCTTGGCCGAGACGACCGGCCCGGCCCCTTGGGCGAAAGAGGCGGATGCGGCGCGCGCGACCTCGCGCGTGGCGACGGCAGGGTCGGGGATCACGGGACCGTGAAGGATGTCGGCCAGCATGACGATCTCTCCGATACGGGGCGCCGCCCGCGATGCCGGGCAGCACGTCCCTTGCGAAACAATAGGACGGAATACCCCCCCGCCCTAATTCTATTTCCGCATGCGGTCATACCGTTGCGTCATGCGTCCCAGAACGACGAAACCCGCGGTTGCAATGCAACCGCGGGCCCCGAAGCGTCGGACTGGAAAAACCGGGTCAAAACGATGCGTTGATCCGGCCGTAGTAGTAGCCGCCGGTGAAGGGGATGCCGGACGAGTTCTGGTCGAACTGGTTGGCGCCCAGGTAGTTGGCGATCAGCGGCAGGCGGCGCGGGCGGACGTTGAAGATGTTGTTCGCACCCACGGCGAAGTGCCAGATGTGGTTCAGGCGATAGCCCACTTCCAGGTCGGTCATCCACGCGGCGGTGTTCTTGAACGACAGCCACTGGGTGTTCGAGTACTGCAGCGCCGCCGGGGCCTGGTCCTCGTAGGTCTGCAGGATCGTGGTCGCGCCATAGCGGGTCTGGCGGACGTTGACGTCCCACTGGCCGATGGTCCAGTGCGCCTGCAGGACGATCTTGTTCTTCGGCGCGCCGTTGGTCAGGTAGGACGCGGTCTGCGCGTTCAGCGCCGGCAGGCCGTTGGCCAGGGTGTTGGTGCGGGTCACCTTCGTGCGGTTCAGGTTGACGCCCAGGCTCAGGTCCACGTTGCCGTACTGGTTCAGGCGCAGCAGGTAGTCGGACATGATGTCCAGGCCCTGCGTCTTCGTGCTGCCGACATTGGCGAAGTAGTTCACGAACACGTCGGAATTGGTGATGCCGGCCGGCAGCGAGGCACCGGTCATGGCGATCGCATTCAGCGCATCGCTGTCACTGAAGGTCGAGCTGCCGAAAATGCGGTCGCGGATGTTGATCTGGTAGACGTCGGCCGACACGTGCCAGCCGTCGACCGGCTCCAGCACCAGGCCGGCCTCGGCGCTGAACGAGCGCTCCGGCTTCAGCGGCAGCGCGCCGACCGACTGGCCCGCGGCGCTGGTGGTCGACAGCAGGCCCGTGGCGCCGGTGGGCGACACGTTCAGGGCGCTGAAATGTTCTTCCGGCAGGGTCGGCGCGCGGAAGCCGTTGCTGACCGTGCCACGGATGGCGATGCGCTTGGTGAAATCGTAGCGCGTCGAGACCTTGCCGTTCTCGGTGTTGCCGAAATCGGTGTAGTGCTCGAACCGGCCCGCGAAATCCAGGTCCCAGTGCGGCAGCAGGTGGAAGTCGCCGTCCAGGTAGCCGGCCCAGATGTCACGGCCCCACTTGCCCGCGTTTTCCGGCATCAGGCCGGCATAACCCTGCGTGCCGCCGATCTGGTAGGACGGCGGATTGCCCGGCCAGATCTGGTACTGTTCCAGACGATGCTCGGCGCCGAAGGCCACCGTCACCGGCACGACGTTGGCAATCTTCAGGCGACGGCGGAAATCCGCGTTGTTCGTCCATTGCGCCAGCGAATACCGCTCGGCCAGCACCGTGGTCGGCGACCAGCCGCAGCCGTCCGTCGAATAGGTGGCCGCGTTCGCCGGGTTCGTGCCGCACACCGTGGGGTCGGTGCTCAGCATGTTCGGATTGGCGGTGTTCTTGTTGCCGATCGTATCGTCATCCTGGCCGTAGGTCGTGCTGACATCCCAGTCGAAGCCCAGGAAATTGTCGCCCTTCAGGCCCAGCGTCGCGGCGAAGTCGTTTTCGTCGATCGTCTCGAGCGGCGAGAAGCCGGCCGGATAGATCTGCGGCGCCTTCGTCGGCGTGCGGTAGTTCTCGTACGCCTCGCTGTGGCGATGGGCGTAGGTGATCTGGCCGTAGAAATCGATGCCCTCGGTCACCGTCTTGCCGAAATTGATCAGCAGGTTTTCGCGCGTCTCCTCCGGCGTGCTCATGATCATGTTCGAATTGCTAGGGAAGTTCACCCCCCCGTAATCCGCGTTGTTCGGGTCCGTACGCAGGTCGGACGCGCCCTTCGGCACCATGTGGTCGGCATGCTCGACCTGTCCGGAAATATGGACATAGCCATCGCCCAGGAAGCTGAAGCCGCCATCGATACCGGTCTGGTACTGCCAGCCGTCGCCGTTATAGGCATTGGCCCCGGTCTGCCCGGTCAGGTTCAGCCCGTGCGCCGTCTTCTTCGTGATGATGTTGACCACGCCCGCGATGGCGTCCGAGCCGTACATGGCCGCCGCGCCGTCACGCAGGATTTCGATATGGTCGATCGCATTCGCCGGCAGCATGTTCAGGTCGACCGGCGTCGAACCCTGCTGCGGCCCCTGGTCGGCATAGATGTTGGCCGTGGTGTGGCGGCGCTTGCCATCCACCAGGACCAGCACTTCGTTCGGGTTCAGGCCGCGCATGCGGATGGACGAGGTCAGCGCGCCCGCGTCGGCGCCCATCGTCTGCTCGGTGATCGACGGGTCCATGCGCGTCAGCGCGTCGGCGAGGTTGACCGCGCCGGTCCGTTGCAGGGTGGCGGCGGAAATGACCGTGATCGGCGCCGTGGAATCGCGGGCATGCCGGTTATAGGCGTGGGTGCCGGTGACGATCACCGCCTCGCCGGCATCCGGCGGCGGCGCATGATAGACGGGCGCGACCGGGACCACGGGCGCCACGGCGGCGGTCGATACCGCGGCAGCCGGCACCACGCCCGGCGTCGCGGCCGAAGCCGTCGCGGCATGCGCCTTGGGGGCGCCGGCCTTCTTCCCGGCCTTCGCGACATGGCGATGACCGGAGGTAGCGGGTTTTTGGGGCGTTGCCGTCTGGGATGGCGCTGTCTGGGCCAGGGCCGCCGACAGGTCAAACTGCATTGCTAAAATCGTGGCCGCGATAAGGCTTCGCCTCAGGGTCATAGACTCAACCGCTCCTGCATACGTTATTATTTAACACTCCCAGTGGAACCGAATCCAACCGGCGCTTCAATACGAAACTGGAATCACTCGTATCGATTCCACAATATATGACATTTTTATCACAGCCGCTGCCGCGCCTCTGACGCATCGGGACCGATCATCCCCATCGAAACGGCCGTGCCCCTTATTGTGTCATAATATTTTTCCGTATCCACCGCCGTCGCAACAATAGCAAAAATCACACAATTCCGCCGTTTCCGGCACCGGACCCGGCCGCCTCGCGCGGGCGATCGATGTCCGCCTTCGTCGTGCCGCAATTATATTGTTGTCGCCAAGCAACGATTCTCCCGGTTCCGGCGGACCGCCCGGAACAGGCAATCCGGGACGGGCCAGCGCCCCGGCGTGCCCCCGGCATGCCGCGCCGCGATGCAACGTGACACGCCCGCCACACGATTCGCCCCCGGCTCATCCCGCAAATTATGATATTGCGAATCAGTCTCATTCATAAGATGGTGCCCCACCCTCGAAAGGACCCATCCCAATGAAGGACCGGCAGACCATGTGGACCAGCGCGCGCAACAGGATCGTGAGGCGGTATCCGCCCCCTGCGTCCGGACAGCCCGCCTTCAGGCAGGGCGCGCGAACCGTCACGCTCTCCCTGACGCTCAGCCCGGTGGTCGCCGGGTTGGTGTTCGGCCTGGGCGCCGCGTCCGCCGCCGACCGGCCCCAGGCCGAGACCGAGGCCGGAACGAAGACCGAGACGAAGGCCGGCACCAGGACCGCCCCGAAGACCGCCCCGAAGGCTGGCACGCGGGCCGCCGCGACGCCCCGCAAGGGTCCGGCGCAGGACGCGGCGAAAGCGAAGGAGGAACGCATCCTCGTCACGGGCCGGAAATCCCCAACCGTCGCGTCCTCGGGCACCAAGACCGACACGCCCCTGGTGGACACGCCCCAGTCCGTCACGGTCATCGACCGCCATGAAATGGACATACGCGGCGTCCTCAGCCTCAGCCAGGCGGTGCGCTATACGGCCGGCATCACGCCGGACCAGCGCGGGTCCACGGCCACGCGCTACGACCTGTTCGCGCTGCGCGGCTTCACGATCCCGAACTTCCTCGACGGGCTCAAGCTGCAGGACAGCCCCACCGGCTACGCCACGGCCCAGATCGACACCTCGCGCCTGGACCGGATCGAAATCCTCAAGGGCCCGGCATCGGCGCTGTACGGGCAGTCCAGTCCCGGCGGCCTGGTCGCGATGTCCAGCAAGCTGCCCACCAGCGCCACGTCCTACGGCAGCCTGGTCGCGACCGGCGGCAGCTTCGACCTCTATCGCGTGGATGGCGACGTCGGCGGCGCGCTGACCGGCAACGGGTTCGTGCGCTACCGGCTGTACGGCACCGCCAACGGCTCGCACAGCCAGCTCAGCCAGACGCAGAGCCGCCGCTACAGCATCAGCCCGGCCGTGACCTTCGGCGGCGACGGCGACACGACGCTGACCCTGCTGGGCAATGTCCAGGACGACCCGCAGAATGCCTCGTACGGATCGGTGCCGCTGGAAGGCTCGCTCAAACGCGCGGCCTTCGGGTACATCAGGCAGAATTTCTACGACGGCGACCCGAATTTCGAGGAATTCAACCGCCGGCAGTGGGCGACGACCTATATCTTCAACCACCGCTTCAACGCCGACTGGGCGTTCTCGTCACGCGGCCGGCACGACGACGTCAAGACGGTCTATGAAAGCGTCTATAGCGAGGGCGTGTATCTCGACCCCGACTATGAGCGCGATTACGCGCAGGAAGCGCTGGGCAATTTCAGCCGGGGCACGGCCTACGCCCGCGAACATCTCCGGAACCTGGCCTTCGACAACCAGCTGACCGGCCATTTCTCCACCGGGCCGCTGCGCCACGCGATCATGCTGGGCTTCGACTACCAGGAAAGCGAGGCGACGGAACTGGACGGATTCGGCTCCGCGCCGTCCATCAACGTGCTGCACCCGGTCTATCGCCAGCAGATCACGCCGCCCGCGATCTCCAACAACTACCTGACCGACCAGCACCAAATCGGCGTCTACGCGCAGGACCAGGTCGATCTCGGCAACCTGCACCTGACCGGCAGCCTGCGCAACGACTGGTACCGCAGCCACCAGCAGGATACCATCGGCGGCAGCTACAGCAGCCAGAACCCGGAAATGATCACCTGGCGCGCCGCCGGCCTGTATCATTTCAAGTTCGGCCTGGCCCCGTACATCAGCTATTCGACCTCGTTCCAGCCGCAATCCGGCGTGGTCTCCAGCAATGGCGGCCAGTCGACGCGCCAGGCGGACCCGACGGTCGGCAAGCAGCTCGAAGGCGGCTTCAAATACCAGATCCCCGGCCTGCCCATCCTGCTGACGGCCGCCGGCTTCCATATCGAACAGACGAACGTGCTGGTCGCGGTCCCGAATTCCAACTACAGCACCGAAAGCGGCAAGGTCCGCTCCGACGGGTTCGAGTTCGAGGCGCACGTGAACGTGTACAAGGGCCTGACCGTCGTCGCCACGGCCAACACCCAGAAGGTCCGCGACCTGTCGACCGGCAAGCCGCTGATCCAGGTCGGCAAGGGCGGCGAGACCCTGTTCGGCTACTACACCATGCCGTCGGGCCGGCTGAAGGGCCTGGGGTTCGGCGGCGGCCTGCGCCACGTGGACAGCGCCTTCGGCGGCACCGCCTCCTATGGCGACATCACGGTGCCGAGCTATACTCTCTTCGATGCATCCGCCAGCTACGACCTCGCCAATCTCGGGCATGCCTTCATCGGCTGGAAAGTCCAGGCCAGCGTCCGCAACCTCTTCAACAAGCGGTACGTCGCAAGCTGCTACGGCTACGCCCCGTACGACGAATGGTGCTGGTACGGCGAACGCCGGACGGCCCAGGCCTCGCTCGGCTTCAGCTGGTAGGGACGCGATGAACCGGCGGATCTCGATCGCGGCGCGGATCGCGGCCGGCACGGCCGGCGGCTACGGCGTGGCGGCGCTGGTCGCCGTGGCCGTGGCCTGCTGGTGGCCGGCCGACCGGGCGCAGGCTTCGGTCGCGGGCACGCTGGCGGCCCTGCTGGCCTGGCCCGCCATCGTGATGGCCTGCTTTCACGCCGGCAGCGCCACGCGGGCGTGGGCGGGCCTCGGCGGCACCGCGATCGTGCTGCTGGCGGCCGCGATGGGTGCCGGGTGGCGGCCGTGAAGCCCGATTTCCGCGCTTCCATGACCTGGCTGCACACCTGGTCGGGCCTGGTCGCGGGGTGGCTGCTGTTCGCGATCGTCCTGTCGGGCACGCTCAGCGTCTTCCGGCCGGAAATCAGCGCCTGGATGCGGCCGGAACTGGCGGGGCGCACCGCCGATCCCGTCACCGCGACCGACGCCGCCGTCGGGTGGCTGTCGGTCCACGCCGCGCGCGCGCCGGCCTGGTTCCTGGAACCCGCCGGCCCCCGCGCCGCCTGGACCCAGGCCGTCTGGGCCGCCGATGGCGGGTTCGTGCAGCGCGCGCTGGACCCGCGCACCGGCAGCCCGGCGGCCATCCGCGACACGCTGGGCGGCGAATTCTTCTACCGCTTCCATTTCGAGCTTCAGTTGCCCTACCCGTGGGGCCGCCTGCTGGCGGCGGTGGCCGCCATGGCCCTGGTGCTGGTGCTGCTGACCGGGATCGTGGCGCATCGCCGCCTCTTCGCCGATTTCTTCACCTTCCGGCCCGGCAAGGGCCAGCGGAGCTGGCTGGACGCCCACAACCTGCTCGGCGTCGCCGCCCTGCCCTTCCACCTGATGATCGCCTTCACCGGGGCCGTCACCCTGGCCACGCTGCTGATGCCGTGGGGGACGCAGGCGCTCTACCACGCCGACCAGGCGGCGGTGCAGCGCGACCTGAACCCGGGCACGGTCGACCGACCGGCCGGCAACCGGCCGGCAACCCTGGCCCCGATCGGGCCGATGCTGCGCGCGGCGCAACAGCGGTTCGGCGGCGCGGGCATCGCGCGGGTGACGGTCCTGAATCCGGCCGACGCGGCCTCGGTCGTGATCATGGTGGCGGGCACGGACAGCGGGATCGGCGTCGAACGCCACGTGATCAGCTTCGACGGCCCCACCGGCCGGGTCCTGGCCGACCAGGCGGAAACCCGGCCGGCCCTCGGCCTGTTCCGCTTCCTCTACGGCCTGCACGTCGCCCGCTTCGCGCCGGGCGTCACGCGCTGGCTCTATTTCCTCTCGGGCCTGATGCTGGCGGGCCTGATCGGCACCGGCCTGCGGCTGTGGACGATCAAGCGCCACCGCCGCGCGCCCGGCTTCGGCACCGCGCTGGTCGAACGGCTGAATGTCGGCTTCATCGCCGGCACCCCCGTCGCCTTCTCGGCCTATTTCCTGGCCAACCGCCTCCTGCCGCCGGACCTCGCCGGCCGATCCCGCATGGAAGTCCGGGCGGTATTCCTGACCTGGGCCGCGATGCTGGTCCTCGCGGCGCTCCGCCCCCCCGCGCGCGGCTGGGGGGAAATGCTGGGCCTGTCCACCCTGTGCTGCCTGGCCGTCGCGGCCGCCGGCAGCCTGACGGGCCATCCCACCCCCGTCACGACAGGCGTCACCCTGGTCGCCCTCGCCCTGGCGGCGGGCTTCGGCTGGGCCGCATGGCGCTCGGCCCCACGGCCATGACCCCCGTGATCACGATCCTCGGCTTCGTCGCCGTCCTGCTGCTGGCCGCCGGCACGCCCAGACAGGCCGCCACGCTCTGGGGCGCCACCCCCCGCGACCGGCGCCCCCATCGGCTGCGCGCCGCCGGCCTCCTGCTCCTGTGCACCGACGCCGCCCTGATCGCGTGCGGCGGGGACCCGGCGCGCACGCTGACCGCCTGGATCGGCCAACTCGGCCTGGACGCGCTGGCGGCCGCGCTCCTCTGCGCGGCCCTGCCGAAACGGCCCCCGCCGCCCCGTAAAGGCGCCCCCCCATAAAGGTGCCGGGCCCGCATGCGACCCGACAGATGCAGCCACGCCGCCGGCGCGATAGTTCTCCCCCCGAAATGACGAAATAACAATTCCGTGCCCGCACGCCCGGCCGGCCATGGCCCGCATTCGCTGAACCATGCGGAAAATCGCCCGGATCGGGCTTCGGCCCACTGTATTGAACCAGCCAGAAATATCACAGATATCAATCTGGAACGGGGCCCGCTTTCCAGTATAATAAGCAATATATTTAATTTTTTCTTGAAGACTGGAACGACCTGAGAGCCCGATCCGAAAGTTCTTCAACCGTGACAATGCCTTGCTGTCCGTCGTGTGAGCATTCGGATCGAGGCGATCAATGTCCATGCGGTTGAGGAAGCAATGGATTGTTCCCAGTCTTTGGCGAGCCGCCTGCACCGTCCCAGCCATGCGAATGTCCGTTCAACCACCCAGCGGCGCGGCAGGATCTGAAAGCCCTTCGCCGTATCGGACCGCCTGATGATTTCAAGGGTCCATTTTCCCATGGAGGCGAGCGCGGATCGCAATTTGTCGCCAGCATAGCCGCCATCAGCGAAGATGTGGCGCAGCCAGGGAAAGCGCCTGCGTATCGCTGCCAGGACATCAACAGCCCCATCACGGTCCTGGATGTCGGCGGCATGAACGAGGAGAAAGATCAGGAAGCCGCAGGTATCCGTCACAATATGGCGCTTGCGGCCCTTGACCTTCTTCCCCGCGTCATAGCCCGAAAGCCCGCCACTTTCCGTGGTTTTCACCGACTGGCTGTCAATCACGCCCGCGCTCGGAGAGGCTTCACGCCCCTCGATCTCGCGCAGGCTCATGACCAGCACCGTATTCATGACTTCGAACACTCCGGCACCACGCCAGGCGTAAAAATAGCGCCTGACGGTCGAGACCGGCGGAAAGCATTTCGGCAGCAGGCGCCACGCACACCCGGCCGAGGCTATGTAGAGCATCGCGTTGACCACCTCGCGCATATCCGTAGTGCGGGGGCGACCGCCCCGTTTCGCCGGGGGTACAAATGGCATGATCAAAGCCCACTCCCCGTCCGTCATATCCGATGGATATCGCAACCCTTCCCGGCTATGTTCACGTCGGGCAATACCAGTCCATGTCACCATTCACTCCATCTCTTCGCAAAGACGGATGAATCACAACAGGCTGGTATTGTTCAAAAACTTTCGGATCGGGCTCTGATGCGTGTGCCGCGTCCCCTGCTACCCGCTTCGCGCCACCTTGCCACGCTGGCGGAAGGCGCGCGGGACAACGGGCAGCGCAAGCGGTTGCAACGGCTGGAGCGGCTGAACGGCTTCAACGCCTTCCTGGCACGCGTCGGCATGGCGTTCGATCCCGCCATGGACGAAACCGCCCTGCTGCACGCGGCATGCGAGGCCGCGACCCGGACCGCGCGCCTGCGGGCCGCCTTCGTCGCCCGGCCGGACGCCGGGGGGGATTTCCATCCGCTGGCGTATAGCGGGCCGGTTCCGCAACTGCACGATCCCGCTTTCTCGGCCAGCCCCGACATGCCGGCGCGTCACGGCCATGTCGGGCGCGCCTGGCATGACAGGCAACCGGTCTTCTGTGCCGATATCGCGCAGGAGGACGATCTGCGGCCCTGGCAGGCCCGGATGCGCAAGCTGGACGTGCGGTCCTGCGCGGCGCTGCCGCTCTGGCGCGCCGGCAGGGTCTGGGCCGTGTTCGGCGTCTATGACGCGCAGGACGATACGTTCGATCCCGCGGTCAGGACGATCCTGCTGGACGCGGTGGCCGGCCTGTCGCGCGCACTCAGGACACAGGACGAACTGCGGTCGCGCGCGGCCCAGATCGACCGGTCGCAGGTGGGGATCGTGCTGCTGCGCGACACGCGCATCCACCGTGCGAACGCCTTCGCCGCCGCCCTGGTGGGCTGCACGCCGAACGACCTGCACAACGCCCCGGCGGACGCGATCCTGGCCGACAGGACCCATGGTCCGCAACTGGAGCGGGCGCAGGCGCAACTGCGCGACACCGGCCAGGCCAGGCTGTCCGGCGTGCATCTGCCCGGGCCGGACGGGCAGGACGTGATCGCCGACCTGTCCGCCGTGATGCTGGACGACCCGCCGGGCACGGATTCGGTCTGGACCATCGAGAACGTGACCGCGCGCGAGGAGACGCAACGCCTGTATCGCGCGCTGATCAACGCCGTGTCCGCCATGCTCGCCGCCGAGGACGAGGCCGAAAAATGCCGCGCCGTATGCGACACGCTGGTCGACGGCACGCTGTTCAACGCCGTCTGGCTGGCGCAGCCCGACCTGTCCGGCCGGATACGCGTGCGGGCCCATGCGGGCAAGGGCGGGGACGTCATCACCGGCTGAAATGGCAAATCGATATGGACGCCGACACCCTGCCGATGACGGTCCGGTCCTGGCGGGAGGAGGACCTGGTCTATACGAACGATCCGGCGACCGACCTTGCCGCGGTCCAGGGCTACTGGCAGATCGCGGACTACCGATGGCGCGGCGTGCTGTCGGTCCCGGTGCTGCGGGGCGGCCAGATCTGGGCCGTCCTGGCCTTCACGACGCAGCGGATCGGCGGCTTCGACGACAAGAGCATCACGCTGTGCCGGCGGGTGGCGGACCTGATGGGCCAGAGCCTGGACCGGCTGGACACCAGCCGCAACCTGGAAAAACTGCGGCACGAGGAAGCCCGGCTCGCCCGGCGCGACGCGCTGACCGCGCTGCCCAACCGGCTGGCGCTGGAGGAATACCTGCCCAAGGCGCAGGAACGGGCCACCGAGCGCGGCATGTCCATGGCGATCGGGCTGATGGACCTGGACGGCTTCAAGGCCGTCAACGATACCTACGGCCACGCGGCCGGGGACAAGGTGCTGGCCGAACTCAGCCGGAGGCTGTGGGAGGCCCTGCGCGAGACCGGCTATGTCGCCCGGCTGGGGGGCGACGAGTTCGTGGTCGTCCTGGAAAACCTCGACGCGGCCACGGCGAACGAACAGGCCGCGGCGGCGCTGGACAGCCTGGCCTCGGTCGTGGCGGAGCCGTTCGTCCTGGACGACGGGAAGACCGCCAAGGTGGGCCTCACCATGGGGGTCGCGCTCTTTCCGCAGGACGGCGACAGGGCGGAGGCATTGCTGCGCCGGGCCGACAACGCGATGTACAGGGCCAAGCAGAACCCGAACAAGCGCGAGGCCAACTGGCATTTCGCGGCCGGCCTCGACGAGGCGCTGGATCTTGAAGACGACGCCGCCGCGGACCTGTTCCCGATCGCGCCTTACGGGACGAAGGCCGCGGACCTGCTGGGCCGGGCGGCCAGGGCCGCCGCGCGGATCGCGGACAGCGTTCGCATGGCCGCGATCCCGGCGATCTGGAAGAAGAGCGGCGGCGCGCCGGTGCTGGCCAATCTGACGCAGGAACAGCACGAGCGCCTGAACGACCGCGAGGCGAAGCATCTGGAATTCCTGGTCGCCCCCACGACGGGCCGGAAGGACGTGCTGGCGGCCGCGCGCACGCTGGGCACGATGTATACGCTGTTCGGCGTCGATCCGGTCGTGTTCGTCGCCGAGCAGAGCGGCTATCTGCGCCTGCTGCTGGCGGAGATGGAGGCCGGCGGCGTCAGCGGCGACGACCGCTACCTGGTGCAGCAGATCGTCGAGGCCCGCTATCGGGACGACCGCAGGATGCGGCGCCTGATCGGGACGGGCGTGCACAAGGCCTATGCCGCGTCCCTGTCCGACGAGGGGGCCGGCGGCGCGTGGGGCCAGGTCAGCGCCGACGCGCTGGCCGCCCTGGCCAGGCTGCCCGGTATCCAGGCGGCCTTTCTGGTCCGCCCCAACGCGGCCGGGGAACTGGTCGCGCAATCCATCGCCGGGCCGTGCGCCCCCGCACTGGACGAGGCGCTGCTGCGCGGCGACGCGCGGCCGGTGATCGCCCGGTCGCATCATGGGGCGCACCATGGGGCGCACCCCGGGTCGCACCAGGGCAGCTTCATCGGCGCCCGGGCCTGGCGCACGGGCGAACGGCAGACCTGTCCGTCCATCGAACTGGATGACGCCATGGCGCCGTGGCACACGCTGATGGCCGATCTGCGGATTCATTCGGCCATGAGCGTGCCCGTCCGGCGCCAGGACGGGACGACGGCGCTGGTGCTGACCCTGTTCGGCGCCTGCCCCAACCAGTTCGAATCGACCGAGATGCGGAAGTTCGCCATTGGATTGCAGGAAAAATGGGAAAGACTGTGGCGGGACGGGCAGGGCATGTCCGCCGAGCGGTCGTCCCACCTGCGCGAACGCCTGTTCTCGGGGGGCCTGCATATGTTCATGCAGCCCGTCATCGACCTGCGCACGGGCCGGCTGCTGAAGGTCGAGGCGCTGGCCAGGCTGAAGGACGCCGACGGCACGATCCTTCCTCCGGCGACCTTCCTGACGCTGCTGGGGCATGACGAACTGGACCGGCTGTTCCAGATCGGGCTCGAACAGGGCCTGGCATGGCTGCAGTCGTGGGACGGAAGGGGCATGTCCACCGAACTGTCGGTCAACATGCCGCCCTCCTGCCTGTCGAACGCCAACATCCTGCGCATGGTCGGCGACATGCTGGACCGCTACAACATCGCGCCCAGCCGGCTGACGCTGGAAGTCCTGGAAAACCAGGCCCTCGATTCCGACAGGCAGGGGACGGTGCTGCGGGATTTCCGTGCGATGGGCGTGCAGATGGCCATCGACGATCTCGGGGCGGGCCACAGCAACCTGCTGCGGCTGTCCGCGACGCCTTTCGACTGCATCAAGGTGGATCGCGGCCTGCTGCGCCATATCCGCGACGTGCCCCTGCAGATCTTCAGCGTCATCCGCTCGCTGCGGGAAATGGGCCACGACCTGCGCAGCCAGGTGGTGATGGAAGGCCTGGAAGACGCCGACATGATCGAGGCCATGCGCCATCTGGGCTGCCGCTACGGGCAGGGATTCGGCATCGCCCGGCCGATGCCGGCGGATGATTTCCTGGACTGGTACCGCACCCGTTCGGACCAGGATCGGAAGGAGGAAGACGGCAGGATTCACAGCGACCTCGGCGCGCTGGCCTATCTGTGGGCGGCCACGCGCGGCCATCCGCCAGCGGAAGGGTTCCACCTGAAGGACGGGCCGCTGACGCGGTGGCTGGAAGGGCGCGGCCGGGACGACCGCGATGCCGTGCGATGGTACAGCATCCTGTCCGCCGGCCCCGTGACCGAGGAAACGGCGCGGGACCTGCGGGAATGGCTGGCGGACCGCGTGACCAACGCCCAGGGCGACAGAGGCGGCCGCGCCTGACAGCGGCCGGAATACCGCGTATCAGGAAAGGCAGGGCCGCTCTCGCGCAGCATCAGGATTTTTGAAACAGCCTTTTAAGGAGCCTGACGACGGTGCGCCTTATCTTCGCTCTCCCCTGCCTGATCGTCATCCTGAACTGGCTGTTGCCGCTGACGCTTCCGCTATGGCTGAAAGTGCCGGCGGCCATTCTGCTGCTCGTGGCGTCCCAATATCATTTCTGGTCCCGGCTTTCCTCGGGCTCCGTGTTCGCGCCCGAATTCCCCCGTCCCCTCGTCATCGCGTTCAACTGGGCCTTCGGGGCCATCCTGTTCCTGGCCCTGTTCCAGATCGCGCTCGATCTCGGCGCCCTGGCCACGGCGCTGGCGCGATGGCGACTGGTCCCTATTCCCGATGCGGCGCGCGAAGCGGCCGGCGGCCTGGCCGGCCTGCTCGCCGCAATCGGCGTCGCCAATGCGGTACGCGTCCCCCCGATCAGGGACGTGACGGTCACGATCGCGGGCCTGCCGCCATCATTCGAAGGCTATCGACTGCTCCAGTTGAGCGACCTGCATGTCAGCAAACTTTTCCCCACGGCCTGGAGCCAGGCGGTGGTGACACGGGCCAACGCCGCCGCGGCGGACCTGATCGTGGTGACGGGCGATTTCATCGACGGCTCGGTGGCCATGCGCCGCACCGACATCGCGCCGCTGCAAGGATTGCACGCCCCGGACGGCGTGTTCGCGGTCCCCGGCAATCATGAATATTTTTTCGACTATGCCGACTGGATGCGCCATCTGTCGGATCTGGGCCTGCGCATGCTGGCAAACACCCACGCCGTTGTCACACGTGAAACCACACACCTGGTCGTCGCCGGCGTGACCGACCTGTCCGCCCCCGGACACGGCCATGCCGGCCCGAACCTCGACGCGGCGCTCGAAGGCAGCCCCCCGGGCGCCCCGGTCGTGCTGCTCGATCATCAACCCCGCCACGCGCGATCCACCGCCGAACGCGGCATCGCCCTTCAACTGTCGGGCCACACGCACGGCGGCATGATCCCGGGCCTCGACCGCCTCGTCGCACGCGGCAACAACGGCTTCGTCTCCGGCCGCTACACCCTCGGCACCATGACCCTCTACGTCAGCAACGGCACCGGCCTATGGCCCGGCTTCGCACTCCGGCTAGGAAAGCCCTCCGAAATCACCCGTTTTTCCCTGCGCTCGGAGTAATCATTTTACTGATGCCTGATGCCTGATGCCGAAAAGTCCATTCCTCAACCCCGGACTGTCGATCAGTTTTTCCGCATTGGTCAACCGGGCCGCTTTCGCCTCATGTCGGCCATTCAGGCCCATGCACCGGTCGCCCGAAAGCCGACATAAGCTGTACATCAGCTGTACATCCGCTTTTCAGCTTGAGGTCGATACCAGCTTGGTCGCTGTCGAGAATTGAAGCAGAAAAGCTGCCGGTCACGAGCATTATAGGGAGCATTTTCACTTTCTGTAACGGGCCTTCAGCAGTTAACCGTTCCCGACCGCCTCCCTAGCTGTTTTGTCCCGGGATTTGGTGGTGCGGATTATGTATGAACCGTGATGGTTCTTTTTCCCACTGCTGACAAATGAATTCATATGGAGTGAGGCCGCGCAGGGTCTTGAGCCTGCGGGCGAAATTGTAGGCGGTAACGAAGTCGGCGAGGTGTTGACGCAACTGGTCATGTGTTTCGTAGTAGAAGCGCTTGACGGTGGCGTCCTTGATCGTGCGGTTCATCCTCTCGACCTGGCCATTCGTCCAGGGATGTCGCGGCTTTGTCAGTCGATGCTCGATATCGAGATCAGCACAGGCCAGTTCAAAAGAGTGGCACCGGAACAGGACACCATCCGCCCGCATGGCCTTGATGTCTTCGGGTGTCCATCCATTGCCGGCCGGATCGGTAAAATGCGTGCCGTTATCGGTCAGCACGGTATGGATGCGGTAGGGAACCGCAGCGGCCAGAGCACGCAGGAAGTCACCGGCAACGCGACGTGTCGCTTTCTCGTGCAATTGGACAAAAGCGAATTTCGAGGTCCGGTCGATCGCCACCAGAAGATAAAGGCGCCCCATTTCAGTGCGGACTTCAGCAATGTCGATGTGAAAATAGCCGATCGGATAACTCTTGAACTTCGACCGTCTTGGTTTGTCGCCTTCGGTCTCGGGCAGGCGGCTGATCCCATGGCGCTGAAAACAACGGTGCAGGGAAGATCGCGTCAGATGCGGGATCGTCGCCTGAAGCGCATAAAGGCAATCATCAAGAGGCAGCAGGGTATGGCGACGGAAGGCCACAACGATCGCTTCTTCTTCGGTCGACAGGATGGTTGAGGATGCGACCTTCGGACCGGTGCGTCGATCCGACGTATCGGTCCGCCCCTTCCATTTGGCGACCGTCTTCGGGTTGATCCCGTAGCGTTTCGCCAGAACCCTCAGGCTCTCTTGACTATGTTGTATCGCTCGACGGACTGCCGCTGTCGTCGTGGCGCTTCCGTGGTGAACCTGGCCCATAGCGCATCCTTCCACTCATGTGAAAATAATGCACCACCAAATCCCGGGACCAAACACCTAGCCATGGGTCCAAAACCGAGCTAAATTCTCCCTATGAGTCAGTCCCTGCGGATCACCACCGTCACCGCTTTTATAGATTGGAACTCGCAGATCCACGCTGCGCGTGCTGCCCCCGGTGCGTCGCCGGTGGCCCTCGGTTACCATACGCTTCGTTATGTTGGACGCACAATTGGCCGAGTCCTTACTGGCGTCGACAATACCGCACGCTTCGATGTAACTTTGAGACTTTATCATGGATGGTATCGGGGCTTCGAGGCAACGCCCCGACGAAAGGCAATGACTGAAGTTTTCGCGGCGGCAGACTTTGTATCCCTCTCGAGCCAGGCAAATGTAGTAATCCGTTCTGTGCTGAACTTCGGTGACGCATTGTCATCGGCGACTGCAGCTCGTTATTTTCCTAGGCTAGGATGTCATATCCCTAATACTGTGCGCAAAGACATCAACAACAAAGATGAGATTGAGGAGAAGATGGTCGATACGGCGATTGCGAGCGAATTCGTCGATCTTGCCCATCGTGAGCCGGATCGTTGGCTTATGCTCGTCGGTGAGGATGACGACCTCGTCCCGCCAACGTATGTCGCCGAAGGTATTCGTGGAGGACGAGGAGGAAAAGTAATCCTTGTTCGGAGCCGAAACGATACCCCGTTCCTCAAACTTGATCAATTGAGGTATACGCCATCATGACGCCCGAAGCCCTATTGAATGACCTCTCAATGTTCGCGGATCTTGGTACCTCTCCGCCGCAGTTGGTCGAGGTCGATGACTCGCTTGTGGTCCGGCTTGTTCGGGACGGTCAGCCTATAACACTTACCGTAGCAGCCGATGGGCGCGTCCGTGAGAACATAGAGGCCAACGAGCGTCGTCACGCAAACTTTCGTGCACTTCTGGCCTCGTCGGGCTGGGCCAACCTTGGAAAATGGGCCGACAGTCAGCGCACCCTTCTCCAGGAACGTATCGCAGGGGATACGATTCCGATTGCGGGGATGCTGGCGCAGAGCCAGGAAGAAGGCGGCGTTGCCCTCATTGACGATACCCTCGCGTCGGGTAGCGACGACGGAACTGAGCCCCGCACTCTTGTCCTGCTGATTGACGGACCAGCGGGCATTGGCAAGACAAGCCTGATCCGCTCACTCTCCTACAATCGAGCAGTCAACTTCCGCCGCGATCAGCGTCCACTTATTCTTCATGTGGAAAGTCGTGGAAGGATGCTGCAAAACATTACCGATCTGATGGCTTTCAGTCTTCAGACGTTGCGGCTTTCTGTAACCTACGACCAAGTGCCAATCCTCGTCCGGCATGGTCTCATCACCCTTGCGATCGATGGATTTGACGAGCTGGGCGACCCGAATGGCTATGATCTGGCGTGGGCACAGGTAAACGAGCTCGTCGTTGAAGCGCGCGGCCAAGGACGGGTCATTCTCGCAGGGCGGGAAACGTTCATCGGGCGTGAACGTATGAAGAAGGCTCTTAGAGCCTGTTTGGAAAGTCGCTGAAGTGTGATTCAAGCTCTGGATGTGGACGCCAGAGCAGAGAGGCCGCATGGCCAGGATTACCCGCAAGACGAAGCGTTATCCGTCTGATATGACGGAGGAGGAATGGGCGCGCATCGCGCCACTGATGCCCGAGCCGGGACGCACGGGGCGTCCGCGCGAGATCGAATTCCGCGAGGTGATCAACGCGGTTCGTTACCTGGTTCGATCCGGCTGCGGCTGGCGAATGCTGCCGATCCATTTCGGGCATTGGCGTACGGTCTATGGTTGGTTCAGGGAATTGGCCCGGCGGTTCCTGTTCCAGACCATTCATGATGTGGAACTGATGCTTGACCGGGAGCGCTCGGGCCGTGAAGCCAGCCCTTCGGCCGGAGTGATCGACAGCCAGAGCATCAAGGCGCCGCACGCGAAAACAAGAGGTTACGACGCTGGAAAGAAGATTGTCGGGCGCAAGCGGCATATCGCCGTGGATACGGACGGACGCCTGCTGATGGTCAACCTGACGCCGGCGGACATCTCCGACAGCGCCGGAGCGCAGATGATCCTGGACGCGATCCGCAAGCGCTGGCCGTGGGTCAAGCATCTATTCGCGGACGGTGCCTATGACCGGCTCCAGTTGATGGACAAGGCTGCCTACCTGGACTTCGTCGTCGAGGTGATCCGTCGCAGGGACGGAGCGAAAGGCTTTGAGGTTCTCCCCCGGCGCTGGGTCGTGGAGCGAACCTTCGGATGGATGACCCGATGGCGACGCCTCGTGCGCGATTACGAGCGTCGCATCGATGTCTCACAGGCCATGATCTTCGTCGCCATGGGCGCCAATCTCACCCGAAGAAACGCTCATCCATGACTTTCCAAACAGGCTCTTACTGCACTCGACGAAACGGTTGATCAGCTTGAAGCCTATACGCTGCGTCCCATCGGGCCCAACACCGCCCGGTCTTGGCTGGCTGGCAAGGGTTGGTCAGACGAATTACTCTATTCGGAAGCGGTCAATCCGTTGTTCGAGCCTGATTCCTACGCCCTTCGTCCATTCTTCCTTTCCGAGCTAGCTCGCGATGGGGTGGCGCAGCAGATCCAGGATGGTGACATTGGCGATCTCCTGTCCTTCCTGATTTTAGCGATGACAAAACGAGAGGCGACGAAGTTCGGCCGAGATGTTGAGGCAGTCACGACGACAGAAAGTCGGGCTGAATTCATCACGCAAGTTATGGAGGAGATCGCGCGCGACCTAGCAGAGAATCAGTCAAGCGCCATCCCCTCAGAAACTGTCGCTTGGCTGGCTGAAATGTCAGCGGAAGATATTGTGCCAATCAGTCTCAGCGGTATCTTGAGGAATCGATCAGGCGTGCTCGCTTTCCTTAAAGATGACGATCGGCGCGGCTATAAGAATTTCGTTCATGAACAGGTATACAACTACTTTCTGTCACGCGTAACGATCCGATCTGTCGCCCGAGGTGAAGTCCCAAAATTTATCCGTCGAAATATTCTGGGTACCGACTTTCTCGAGGCCTTCGCCGACGCGTTTCGTCTGATCAATAACGAGCAGGCTGACCAGTTTGTTCAACGGGCATTGGAGAATCTTAAAATTCTCGGCGAGCAGGACCGAGCCAGGCAAAATCTCGGATCGCTCGTCATGAGCGCATGCTGCGTTTACACACCCTCCGGCGTCCCAGTTCTCCAGGATCTATCGATCGACGAAGTCTTCCTCGCGGAAACTGTGGCTCACATGCAACTTGAGGGCGTAGTGATCAATCAACTGACAGCCGTCGGCGCGGACATGCGCGCGCTCAATTTCGATGAACATTGCGCAATTGTCTCGCTCATTTCCGATGAAGGCACAATTCCCAATCGAAGCTTTCCGCCGCCAACTGTGGTGTCGCTTCCGACAAGAACGACTTATGATCCTGTAGAGATCCTCGATTGGCTGCGCCATAAGTACAATACTTCGCGCATACAATCTGGAAATAGTCTAAATGATCTACTCAGCAATTTTGGCCTTTTCGACCTTCTGGCGAGAGTCGCTCGTTACAAACCTTTCTGGATCAAAGATAGCGATGAAAAGGGGGCTCGTCGTATCCTCGACGATGAGAATTGGCCGATTCTGAAGAATTTCATGACGAAATACGACCTTTTGGTGGAGCGAACTGACATTCAAGCATCAGGCCGACCTGCTCCATTCTACCACATCAAGAACCGAGCGGCGTTGATGAACCTTGATGATGTACGTAGGGGTATGCCGGACTTCTTTCACGACTTACTCAAAGCTAGCTTCGAGATCGAACACGCGAGGGATTAGGCGGTCACCAATCCAGAGTCACCGGCTAGATGTTTGGTCCCGGGATTTGGTGGTGCATTATTTTCACATGAGTGGAAGGATGCGCTATGGGCCAGGTTCACCACGGAAGCGCCACGACGACAGCGGCAGTCCGTCGAGCGATACAACATAGTCAAGAGAGCCTGAGGGTTCTGGCGAAACGCTACGGGATCAACCCGAAGACGGTCGCCAAATGGAAGGGGCGGACCGATACGTCGGATCGACGCACCGGTCCGAAGGTCGCATCCTCAACCATCCTGTCGACCGAAGAAGAAGCGATCGTTGTGGCCTTCCGTCGCCATACCCTGCTGCCTCTTGATGATTGCCTTTATGCGCTTCAGGCGACGATCCCGCATCTGACGCGATCTTCCCTGCACCGTTGTTTTCAGCGCCATGGGATCAGCCGCCTGCCCGAGACCGAAGGCGACAAACCAAAACGGTCGAAGTTCAAGAGTTATCCGATCGGCTATTTTCACATCGACATTGCTGAAGTCCGCACTGAAATGGGGCGCCTTTATCTTCTGGTGGCGATCGACCGGACCTCGAAATTCGCTTTTGTCCAATTGCACGAGAAAGCGACACGTCGCGTTGCCGGTGACTTCCTGCGTGCTCTGGCCGCTGCGGTTCCCTACCGCATCCATACCGTGCTGACCGATAACGGCACGCATTTTACCGATCCGGCCGGCAATGGATGGACACCCGAAGACATCAAGGCCATGCGGGCGGATGGTGTCCTGTTCCGGTGCCACTCTTTTGAACTGGCCTGTGCTGATCTCGATATCGAGCATCGACTGACAAAGCCGCGACATCCCTGGACGAATGGCCAGGTCGAGAGGATGAACCGCACGATCAAGGACGCCACCGTCAAGCGCTTCTACTACGAAACACATGACCAGTTGCGTCAACACCTCGCCGACTTCGTTACCGCCTACAATTTCGCCCGCAGGCTCAAGACCCTGCGCGGCCTCACTCCATATGAATTCATTTGTCAGCAGTGGGAAAAAGAACCATCACGGTTCATACATAATCCGCACCACCAAATCCCGGGACCAAACAAATAGTGTCGAGCGAAGGCAGTCGTGGAATATGACAGCCCGCTCCGACGCTGGGCCCGGCGGTTCAGCGGGCAAGGTCTGCGACGGGCGCTAGCAGAGGGAAAAACCACCCCCCCCCCTCCCCTCCGCGTTGACGCGGTGCGGCATCACCCGTAAAAGGTCCGCGTTCCGAACCAGCGAAGCCCGACCAGGCGCAGCCTTACTCAGCGCCGGAGGCGCCGCTTGACCATGTCCATGACATTTGCCGACCTCTCCCTGGCGCCGACCCTGCTGCGCGCACTGGCCGAGGAAGGGTATGCCAACCCGACCCCGATCCAGGCCCAGTCGATCCCGATGCTGCTGGAAGGCCGCGACCTGCTGGGCATGGCCCAGACCGGCACAGGCAAGACCGCCGCTTTCGCGCTGCCGCTGCTGCATCGCCTTGCCATGGCCCCCCGCCCGGCGCCCAAGGGCGGCGCCCGCGTCCTGGTCCTCGCGCCCACGCGCGAACTGGTCTCCCAGATCGCCGACGGCTTCACAAGCTTCGGTCGCCATCAGCCGCCCAGCGTGACGACGATTTTCGGCGGCGTCAGTCAGTTCCATCAGGTCAACGCGCTCAAGGCCGGCGTCGACATCATCGTGGCCGCGCCGGGGCGGTTGCTGGATCTGATCGACCAGGGCCTCTGCGACCTGTCGCAACTCGAGGCACTGGTGCTGGACGAGGCCGACCAGATGCTCGACATGGGCTTCGCCAGGCCGATCGAGCGCATCGTCGCGACGCTGCCGAAGGATCGGCACACAGTGCTGTTTTCGGCAACGATGCCGAAATCCATCGCCGCGCTGGCCGAAAGCCTGCTGCGCGATCCGGCGAAGGTCGAGATCGCCCCGCCCTCGACCACCGTCGACCGGATCGAGCAGTCGGTGATGTTCGTCGATGCCGCCGACAAGAAGGCGGCGCTCCTGTCCATGCTGCGGACGCCGGGAATCGGCCAGGCCGTGGTCTTCACCCTGCAGAAGAACATCGCCAACGAAGTCTGCGCCTTCATCACCGAGGCCGGCATCACGGCCGAAGCCCTGCACGGCAACAAGTCGCAGGGCCAGCGGGAGCGCGCGCTGGACGCCTTCCGCGCCGGAACCGCGCAGGTGCTGGTGGCGACGGATATCGCGGCGCGCGGCATCGACGTCGATACGGTGACGCATGTTTTCAACCATGACCTGCCGAGCCTGCCGGAAAGCTACGTCCACCGCATCGGCCGCACCGGCCGCGCGGGCCGCAACGGCTTCGCCATCACGCTCTGCGATGCCGAGCAGCGCGCCTGGCTGCGTGATGTGGAGCGGGAAATCGGTCGCGCCCTGATCGTTCAGGACGATCACCCGTGGCATTCCGAAGCGGCGCGGAACTCGACCATGCGCCCCCCCGTGCTGGGCGGCGCGCCGCCCAAGGAAGTCAAGCCGCAGAAGAAGCGCGAGCGCAAGGTCTGGACCGAGGAAGAAAAGAACGCCGCGCGGGCAGCAGCAGCCCGGACGGCTTGAGAGGAAGCCTGATCAGGCTGGCGGACGGGTCACGAAGGGTCCCGGGCACCCGACCCGGCCAGCATTTTCAACCAGGCTCTCAAACGCACCGCCTGGGCCGGTGGTACAGCACGCCGTCCAGCAGCGCATCCATCTCGGCCCTGACGAGGGGATCGAGGCAGGTGGCGACATAGGCCCGGGCGCGCCGCCTGACCGTATTGGCCATGCAGGGATGGATGTCCCGCCCGTCGCCCTCCTTCATCGCGTCCGCCAGCGCCATGTGCCGTTGCACCGCCATCCGGGCGATGTCGAATGCCAGCTTGTTGACGATGGCGCGGAATTCGCTCCGCCCGAATTCGGACCGGCAGCCCGACAGATGCGCGTGGGCGTCGGCATAGAGCGGGATGGCCGGGCGTGCGTCGCAGCGGTGGAAATGCCGCTGGTGCCAGGCCCGCGCGGCATCGTGCTCGCGCTGCGCGGTCTCGAACTCCCGCCGGCCCGCCTCGTCGTCGCGGATCAGGGCATGGACGGCCCACGCCGCCAGCCAGGCGCTGGCGAAATCGGGATAGTCCTGCCGGTTCCAGGTCGGCTCCCGCCCGGGTGATCCGATGGCGAAGCGGAAATGCCGCTGCCCGTCGACGCCGTACAGGACGCAGATCGCCGGATCGGCGCCGGGGTCGCGCCCCAGGACCAGGATATGGCCCGGGTCCCCGGCATGCATGTGGCGCTGCATCGTGAACAGGTCGAACAGCGCCTCGTCATCGGCCGATCGTTCAACATGCGCCTTGACGCAGGCCATGAACAGCGGGTTGCGCACGCCCGTCACCCCGCGCGGACAGAAATCGAAGCCCACCAGCGCGACATCTTCACCAGGTGGAACGCCAGCTCATTACGCAGCCGCACGAACTCGGGCCGCGCCTCGCCGCCGTCGCATAGGCGCTGCACATCGCCGAAGCGCCCCACCAGCGTGTTGATCCGCAGGGCAAAGGGGCGGCGCGGATCGAAATACTCCAGGAACAGGCCCGGGCGGGAATGCGCCAGATGCCAGTCGGCCGTACACCCCGTGGTTTCGCTCATGGTCGGATCGGCCTCCATGCAGGAAAGGGAAAGGCGGCATCGTCCCCGCACGGGGAACGATGCCGCGTGAGTTGTCACGGCGACAGGGTTGGGAAATCGACACTCGGTCGGGCAACGCCGTGAGAACCCGACCGTATTGCGATCGACTATCAATTGCAACCACCTTTCGACGACAGCCGGGCGTGCGCATTTACACATTGCAATTGCGAGGCGATCGCAATTAGAGTGGGTCATCACATCAGAGGACCGAGTCCACGGATTCGGATGGTGCCATGACAGCAGGCCTGACGATCCTGAATGATCTCTCATGCAGCGAAAGGCTGGCGGTGTGGACGCTCCGCCGCCTGGCCGGCCCGCCGCACCCGGCCGGGGGCCAGCGGACGGGCCGCGCGCCGGCCGGCCTGTTCATGCCGTGCTTCCGCCGGGATTTCGACGACGTGACGGCGGCCTTCCGCACGGCGCTGAACCGGCTGGCGGTGCTGAAGATGCAGGCGCTGGATCTCGGCCTGCCCGCCGCGCAGACCCTCAGCACGACCGAAAGCCGCTTCCTCGATGCGATTTCGGCGGCCCAGGCCGGCGAGGACGCCCGCGTGCGCGGCATGCTGCGCCGGGTCATCCCGCATCGCCACGTGCTGGCCCCCTTCGCGGCGGCGGTCACGCTGCTGGGCGCGTGCCTGGCCGGCGCCGGCCACTGGCTGCCACGCCGCACCCCGGCGGACGATATATCGGCGGAAGACTTGGCCGAAAACGGCCCGCCCGCCCTCGCCCGCCGGAGGGAGGGCGATCCGGGCGAGAGGAACCGGGGCGGCAGGATTCAGGATTGCGGGACTGATGGCCGGCGCACCGTGGACCTGATCGGCCCCGGCTGTCTGACAGCCATGGCGCGCTGGCACGACCTGGACATGGGCATGACCCAGATCATGTGGCCCCGCCCGGAAGACATGGGCGCGGCCCGGTAGAATGAAATGGTCCGGTTTCAGGGCATCCCCGTCGGGGGACGCCCTGGTCCCGCTCAGTCCTGCTCGGGCGCCGGGGCGGCGTTCAGGTGGATGTACCGCTCGATCCCGACCTGCTTGATCAGGTCGAACTGGCGGTCGAGGAAGTCCTCGTGCTCTTCCTCGTTCTCGAGGATCTTCAGCAGAAGGTCGCGCGAGACGTAGTCGCGCACGCTCTCGCAATACGCGATGCCTTCACGCAGGTCGTTGATCGCCTTTTCCTCGAGCTTCAGGTCGCACTCCAGGATCTCCTTCACGTCCTGGCCGATCAGGATGGTGTTCAGCCGCTGCACGTTCGGCAGGCCACCCAGAAACAGAAT
This sequence comes from Gluconacetobacter diazotrophicus PA1 5, assembly GCF_000067045.1. Taxonomy (NCBI): domain Bacteria; kingdom Pseudomonadati; phylum Pseudomonadota; class Alphaproteobacteria; order Acetobacterales; family Acetobacteraceae; genus Gluconacetobacter; species Gluconacetobacter diazotrophicus. The sequence goes on along the minus strand of NC_010125.1, from coordinate 3,770,903 downwards.
GCGCTCGATCAGCCAGTCGGCGTGGCGCATCTCCTCGATCGATTCCTCATATTCCTTCTTGCCCAGCAGGGTGACGCCCCAGTGGCGCAGGGTGCGGGCGTGCAGGAAATACTGGTTGATCGCCGTCAGCTCGTTCGTCAGCTGGGTGTTCAGGTGCTCGATGACCTTCGGGTCCTTGATCGGCATGGTTCGACCTCGTCAATGGGTGGAATCGTCTCGATTCTATCCCTAGCGCGGCCAGCCCCGCCTGTAAATCGAAAAAACCATTCAATATCAATACGATAAACTTATTCATTCTCAATCGCAACGCCCGGCACGCCGCGCGCGGGCCGCATCTGTTCGAAACTGGAAGGTTTATCCTAGACTGGCCCCCCACCAGCCGGAGACCCCTTTCGCCATGACGCACGACGCCCCTTCCCCGGCCGGCACCGCCTGCCTGAACTGCGGCACCGTCCTGGTCGGGGAATGGTGCCACCATTGCGGGCAGGAGGGCGGGCCGCCCCACCGTTCGGTGTGGGAACTGTGCGCCGAGTTCATGGAGATGCTGACCCACGCCGACGGCAAGTTCGGCCGCACCATCCACCGGCTGGTCCTCGCCCCCGCCGGGCTGACGCAGGATTACATCGCGGGCCGCCGGGCGTCGGAAATCCCGCCGATCCGCATGTTCTTCGTCGTGCTGCTGATGATGTTCACCATCCATTCGCTGGTGTCACCGGCCCGGCACCATTCCGGCCTGGACCCTGCCTCCCGCGCGGAACTGGCCGCCGGGATGAACACATGGTCCTGGGCCGGCCACGCGCGGGCCACCGCATGGGTCCGCACCCACGCCCTGAACGCGGCGGACAATCCGGGCGAGGTGCTGAACGTGATGGGCGAGTGGTCGGAACGCTTCATCCTGCTGCTGCTCCCGATCTCGGCGGCCATCCTGTGGGTGCTGTACTACTGGCCGACGCGCCGCCCGCTGTACGACCACGTCATCTTCTCGGTCCATTCGCTCAGCTTCGCCTTCGTGGTCTTCACCGCCTCGACGATCGCCACCCGCCTGGTGGGCGATGCGGGAAACCTGCTGCTGCTGGGGCCGCCGGTGCATCTGTACCGGCACCTGCGCGGCTTCTACGGCCTGGGCCCGCTGCCCACGCTGGCGCGCATGGCCATCCTGTTCGTCACCTCGGCCTTCTTCAGCCTGCTGCTGCTGTCGGGCCTGGCCCTGCTCGCCCTGGCGCTGGGGGCCGGCGAGTAAGGGGCGCCGGTTCCCCCGCCAGATACGCCGCGTTGGCCGCCACCAGCGCATCCCAGTCCTCGCCGTCCGGCGCCAGGCCGCCGGCCGGCATCAATTGCCGCCAGGCCAGGCCGTGGCACTCCATGATCCGCGACCGCACCCAGCGCCAGGTCGCGTGCCGCATACCGCCCCAGGTCAGCAGCGACACCCGCGAATCGTCGGCGGTCCCGTCATAGGCCCAGGCCAGCAGGCAATGCCCGCCCCACGACCCGGGCGTCTGGTCGCCCGGCGTGGTCGTATCCCACACCCCGTCCTCCGGCTGGTCCGCCAGTGCCAGTTGCACCCCCAGATAGGCCGCGCCCAGCCCGGCCATGATGTTGCGCAGCCCGTTCAGGTCGTCCGGCGCCGCCGACCCCCACAGCGGATAGAAGGTCGCATCCGCCAGCGCATAGCCGTCGCGCCCCGCCACGGTCAGGACATCGACCTCCACCCCGCCCCGGTCGGTGGACGGATCCCCCGGAACATAGCCGGTCGAGGCCGCATAGAACGCCTCGGCATCCGCCGTTTCCACCGCAACCTGGAATCCCGCCAGCGCGGCGGTAGCCCGCAGATGATTGCCGATCCCCGCCGACGTGCAGTCGCCCAGCACGTCGTTGCCCAGCATCAGCGGGGCCGGGTCGATGGACTCGCGCCGCAGCGTGGGCGGCGCCGTGCGCGCCATCATCCGCAGCGACGACAGGCGCGGCTGCCCGGGGCGCGCCCGCGCCGGCAGGCAGCCCAGCCGCCGCGCCATCACGCCCTCCCCCCATGCATCAGGCACATGACAATGATGTTATTTCCACAACCCATGCAGGTCATGCCATGGTCCCTTCATTACAGATCGTTTTCAGACGCACGGTTTATTTTTCAGCCAGGTTATTATCGACGGGACAGGCGGCGCTGCGCAGGCGCCGCCTTTTTTACGTGCCCCTACGCGACGCCCCGATACAGCGCCGCCCGCAGGGCCGGCGCATCGCCCCCGCCCGGCCTCGCCCCGCCGACCCCCGCCATGCTGGCCGGCGCCAGACCCACGGCGGCCTCGATCAGGGGAATGATCTGCTCGGCGGTCTGGATGTAGGTGCCCACCCCGGGCGCGAAGGCGGACACGACCGGCGCGGCGATGGTCAGGATCGTCTGGAATTCGGACGCCAGGGACGACGCCCAGTCCTTCCCGGTCTGGATATCGATCGTGCCGCCGGACGCGGCGTTGATCTGCGCGGTGATCTCCTTGATCCGCGTCAGCGCCGCGTTGACCTCCGCCACCTGGTCGGCACTGAGGTGGCTCGACAGCGCGGGGACGGATTCGATCGCCTGCGCCGCGAAGGCGATGGCCCCGGCATCGGCATTCAGTTCGGCCGTATCGATCGTCACGCCGCCCGTACCGGCGGTACAGCCCGAAAGCGCCATCCCGCCCCCCAGCAGCAGCGCCAGCCCCAGCGGAGGCAGGCGCCGCCCGCCTTCCGCCCCGGGCGCCGACCCGGGCCGCATGGACGACACCTGGCCGGGCTGGACCATGTTCGTGACATTGCGAAAATTCTGCGCCACGACATTCAGGACGACATACAGCCGGCCATAGGCCGAACCCGCGCGCCCCGGCACCGGCAGCCACGGCATCACCGCCGCGCAGACCCCGCACAATGCCGCGACATCGACCAGATACCGCCCCGGCACAGCCCGCCAGAAGCGTACGAAAAACCGTCGTCGGGTCCATGAGACTCTCCGAATTCCATCGTTTCGAGTAATTGTGAAAAAGCCCGCGCCCATCACTCCGAAGCGCGCCTGGAGAGGCGTGCTGGTGAGCGAGAGCGGAACGAAGTGAAGCGCCCGGCGTGTGTCTGCGAGCACCGGAGCGCAGCGGCCTGGTGGCCGTGAGCACCGGCGCGCAGCAGACGCACGTCGGATCGCCTCCAGCGCGCCTCTCCAGGCACGCTTTTCAGGCCGCGATCGCAGTCGCGAAGGCCGCCACATGCACCGCGTCGACCGCCCCGGCGCCCAGTGCCGTGTTATAGACACGCTTCCAATAGGCGCAGAGTGCGTCCGGGTTTTTCTCATCCGGAAGCGCCTCTGGGTCGAAGCGGTACTTCACCCGCGCCATCGCGCAGCCATAGCGCAGGTTGCCGATCATCTGCCGCACGCGCGGAATGTCCGAACAGGTCATGCGCCGCACACGGGTTTCCAGGTCGGCATGGGCCGAATCGCCGCCCATCATCCGCCACAGGGCGTCATGCGTCGCGGGTTCCATCTGCCACAGGCCCAGGGCCGGCCCGCCACCGCCCTGCACCAGCCGCGCGGCGCGCGATTCCACCAGCGCGGTGCCGGTCAGCAGGTTGACGGCCGCCGGCCCGCCCAGGCCCAGCCGGTCCAGCGCCGGCGCCACGATCCGCCATTTCAGATCGCCGGGATCGATGCCGCCCATCACGACCCCCCGCCCTGGATGATTCGGCCCAGCCACGCGGTAAAGGGCTGATAGCCCAGCAGCGCCGACACCACACCCCCCAGCGCGAATCCCGCATTGCGGATCATCTTGACGCCACCTGCGATTTCCGCGTTCATCCGGATCAGCGTCCGCTGCGATTCCGCCAGCGGCGCGGTGGTCTCGGCAATCGCCTCGCGCATTTCGCGGCGTAAATCCACGATCGCCTGGCGCGTCTGCTCCAGGTCGCGATCGGCCCGCCGGTCCTGATGCGCGCCGCGCGCGCGCCCTTCGGCCGAAATCTCGACCAGCTTCATCATCATGTCCTGCTGCCCGGCCTCCAGCCGCCCGATCCGCGCACCGTGCCGGCGCAGCGTTTCCGACGTCTCGGCAGGGTCCAGAACCAGGTTTTCATCCACCATGGTTTTCCCGCTTTCTTTCGGATAGTCCGAAATGTGCGCTCCCGCGCCGATCATCCCCCCACCCCGGTGTAGATGATCTTGTTCAGCATCAGCGTGGGCTGCACGTTCTGGCTGGCGCCCGTCCCGGCGGCGGCCAGGGTGATGCCCGTCGTCGCCGTATCCACCGTGACACCGGTGGTATCGGCCGTCGTCTGCGCGGTCGCATGTTCCGGCGTCAGGCTTCCGCCATCGAAGGTCACGATCTCGCCGCCCGTTCCCTGCGGGACGACGAAGCCGGTGCCGCTGCCCGGCCCGTGCGCATGGCCCGGGTCCGTCACCGCGTGCGCATGGCCGGGGTCGGTCACGGCGTGGGTATGCGACGGCGCCATCTGGCTGCCGCCCGCGGCCCCCAGTTGCACGCCGTTGATGCCGGACCCCGCCATCGTCAGCAGGTTGGCCGCCGTGCCGCCCATGCTGTCGACGCCCGTCGCCACCCGGCCGCGCAGGTCCGGAAGCCCGAACGTGGTCGCCCCGTCCCCGGCCCCGAACGTGGTGCCGATGACGGCGAACAGCGCGGCATAGGTCGCGCGGCTGACCGCCTGGCCGCAGCACAGCATTCACCCGGCGGGGGCCGTGGCGCCCGCGTAATCCGCAACGGTCCCGACCGGCACCGCCCCAACGCCCCCGCCCGCCGCGCCGACCGGGTCCATCGTCCAGACCGGATTGCCCTCCCCATCCTCCAGCGCCACGGCATAGGACGGGGCGCCCAGCAGGAAGATGCTGCCGAACTGGCCGTTTTCATCGGCAATGACGGGGTTCGCATTGGGAACCGTCAGCCCCGCATCGGCATAGGTCGCCTGCGGCGTCGTCGTCCCGGTCTGGTAGAAGAACAGTCGCGCGCCCGCGCGCGGCACGCCGGCCGCGTCCACGCTGAAACTGTTGGGCCAGACGAAACGGGCGGCTGAACCGGACATGCACCACTCCCACCCACGCCCCGCACGGGGGGCGCGTGTCGTTGACGGGCGGTGCCTGTGCCCTGATGCGTCATCCTAGCCGACGGCGGCCCATGCTGGCAATGACGCAGGCACGCGCATGAAAAATCCTGATCCCGGATCACGATATTTCGACAGGCCCCATCACGGCCGGCGCGCCGCCACGCGCCACGGCCACACGCCATCGCCATGCGCCACGGGGGACTCCGCCTTGCGCCTGCGGGCCTATGCCCCGCGCGGCATCGGCGCGATCCTCGGGGGTCAACAGGAGAATTCCAGATGCCTCTTCGCCGCCGCCTCTCCGCGTTCGCACTCGGTACCGGACTCGCCACCGCGGGATTGACGATTTCCGGCGTGGCCACCCCGCAGGCCCACGCCGCCAGGCCGAACCGTCACGCGGTCGAGCACGATTTCCGCCGCCTGTCGCATGACGGGCTGCGCGCCTATGCCGATATCGACATGGCCCGCCAGGCCCTGGCCCAGGGCGACAAGGCCGGCGCGACCAAGCTGCTGGCCGACGCGAACCAGGCCCTGGACCGGGCCCAGGGCGACGACCACCGCTTCGTCCGCGCGGAAGCGGCCCTGACCCCGGCCCCGAAGGCCCCCGCCGGCAAGCCCGGCCACCTGCCCGCGCCCACCGCCCCCACGCAGGACGTGACCTGGATTCCGGTGGACGGCGAATATGTCGTCAGCCGCGACCCGGAGGCCACGCCGGCCAAGGCCCAGGCCGTCCAGGCCGCGAACAGCAGCCTGAAGAAGGGTGATACCGCGTCCACCAGCCACGCGCTGGCCAACGCCGATATCGACGTCGATTTCATCATCGCCGTCGCCCCGCTCCAGCCCGTGACGGCGGATGTCTACCGCGCCTCCAACCTGGTGAACACCGACCCGCACGGCGCCGACACCGCCCTGGCCGACGCGCAGGACGCGCTGCGCTTCATCGCGGACGACATGGTCTTCGCCCCGCGCACCAAGGACACGAAGGCCCCCGCCGCTGCTCCGGCCGCGCCGGCCGCTCCGGCCAAATAACGAACCACGCGTGCCGCCGCCCGCCGAGGCGGCGGCACGCGCCGGGCATCAGAATCCCGTCGCCGTCGTGCCGCCCCCCCCGAACGGGTCCGAATACGACGTCCCGCCCCCGACGGACGACAGAAGGGCACTCAGGTTCGTACTGCTGCCCAGTCCACCCAGCAGGCCGGCAATGCCGTTGGCCAGCGCGCTGGTCGATCCGATCGTGCCGCCGGCCAGCGCGCTGGCCAGGCGCGACGCGATCGAACCGTCGGTCGAGGCCGCATTGGCCCCGGCCGACGCCAGCGTCCCGGCGGCACTCGATCCCTGCCCCGCCAACTGCTGCAGGGCGGTCATGTAATTCCCGAAATTCTGGCTGGCGTAATTCTGGGCATAATTGCCCAGCGCCGAAAGCTGCCCGCCTGAAAGCGACAGCCCCTTCGCCGCCGCCGCCTGGTTCAGCGCCTGCTCGCCCTGCTGCAGCGGGAAAGTGTAATAGGGCGTCTGGGTATATTGGTTATAGGCCGCCAGCGCGCCCGCCCCCTGCCCGTTCGACCCGCCGCCCAGCCCCATCAGGTCCGCAAGGCTGTACAGCGCGTTGGTACCGGTCGAGACATACGGGCTGAGGTTCGTGGTCGCCGTATTATAGATGCCCTGGTCGTAATTCAGGGCATTCTGTTCGACCTGGGTCTCCTGTTCCGCGGCCTTCTTCTCGGCGCCGGACCCCATGAGCCCGCTGACCAGCGATCCCACGCCCCCGGCGACCCCGCCGATGATCGATGTCATGGTGCGATCCACCTTTCATAAAGCGTCTCGAACGGCGCCCAGCCCAGCCGCCGCAGGATCGCGCCGTTATCCAGCGGCCGCCCGTCGGGCGCATGATGCAGTTTCGTGCCGGCGACCACGCGCCGCACGCCCCGCGCGGCCAGCGTCCGTTCGGCCGCGCGCAGCAGCGCCGGCCCCGCCATCCAGCGCCGGGCCTCGGGCACGACGTAATACAGGTCCAGCACCGCATGCAGGACCGTCTGGTAATGCAGGTGGGTCTGGATGATGGCAACGACATAACCGACCAGCCGGCCGTCACACCGCATCGTCACCACATGCAGGCAGTCCTGCGCATCGATCGCCGCGTATTTCGCCAGATCGGGCGAGAGCGGCATCGCATCATGGTCGCGCCCGACCTCGCGCCAATGGCCCTCCCACAACGCCTGCAACTCCGGCAGGACCCGTGCCCAGGGCTCGACCCGATACGCGGTCACGACGCGGTCACCTGCAGGCCGCCGGCCGCGATCGTCAACGCATTCGCAACCGAGGACAGGACGGCGATGGCATCGCCCGCGCCCAGCACCTTGCCGATCTCGTTCGGACTGTTCCAGGTCTGGCCGGGCAGGATGGTCTGGCCGGACGTCGTGACGTTGCCGGACCCGGCCGCCGCCCCAGACGGCACCAGATTGATCGTGACCTGCGCTGGAACGGCCCCGACATTGCACACGCTCAGACTGTCGATGCGCGAGATCACGCCCACGGGCGACGTATACAGCACGGCGGTCGCGGACGGCACGGCCTGCGCGGGAATCAGGGAAAGGGGCTGGACGGACATGGCACCTGCATTCGCGTACACATCCCCCGGCGGGGGACGTTCGGATGATGGGCGGTGCCTGTGCCCGATGCGTGGTTTGTATCGCGGATCGGCATGCCCGCGCAAGCACAAGAGCGGACGCCGATCCCGCCCGCTTCCAGGGACCGAGGTTTCAGTGTCCCGATACGGCGGGCACCATCCTTTTGCAGTCCGTCCCGGCCTCGAACACCGTCACATCCGCGTCCCTGAACGCCGTTCGGCACAGGACTCCGCGTTGCCTGAGCGCCGGCGAGACATAGTCTTCCGTAGCCGGATTTCGGGAAAGGACATAAAAATGATGATTGTCCCTCAAGAAATCGTCGAACTGACTGACCCGCATCCACGGCACAACCTTATGGAGGTACCGTATCGCATGTTCATTCGTGCGGTCGACGTTCGGAACGTTTTCCAATCCATAAAGATAGACGGCATGCCTCGAAAACGGCCGATAAATTTTCTGCTGCAATTCGATAAAGAGCAGCCCCTCGCCAATCACCACAGGAAGGCCGGAAGGAATGGCCTGCAGACTTCTGACCGAACTCAGGTCCATCGTGTCATCGGCCGAATACAGCACGATCATGCAGGCCAGGGCCGGGCACATCAACATCGAAAACAGCGTCGCGCGTCGCGTCCACCCTATCGCGAACGGGATGGCGACAGCATCGAAGGTCAGGAAATCAGCCATATAGCGCGCACTGAAGGAACCGGTCAGAAAACGCGCCAGGCAAAACACGATCAGGGGAACGCAGCCGACGGACAGCACGATGCATCCCAGGACGCGGCGTCCCGCTTGCGCATTCTCCGGCGGGACGTCCCCGGAACCGGGGAACAGGAAGGAAGCCGCGAGACACGACACCGCAATGATCGGAAAAACATAGTTCCCCCCCATGAAGAGAACCGTATAGGACCATAATTTTTCGAACGTGGGATAAGCATAATAAAAAGGACCATTCTGATCGCCGGCATTCAGCATCTGCAGATGACGCGCCCACGGGATCCAGGCCATGCCGACCGGGCAGGTCGCCGCAAGCGTGATCCATACCGGCCAGCGGATACGCCTTGTCCGCAGGTCCCAGACCGTTTCGCACAACGCCATCACGATGATCGACACGACACCATAAAAATGCGTGCAGAGTGTCAGTGACAGGAAAACCCACAGAAGGAACAGGTTCTTTCTGTCGTTATTCCCGTCACACACATTGCTCCACACCAGCAGGGAAGCGGAAAACAGGAAAACGATCAGCGCATACTCGCGCGCCTGCACGGCAAAGAAGAAAAAATAGGACGCCAGCAGCAGGCTGAAAGACAGAACCGCCACCGGCAATTCAAAATATTTCCGCGCAAGCCGCAACAGGCACAGCGCGGCACCATAAGCGGAAAAAATTGAAAGAATGCGTGGAGACAACAGGTCGCCCTGGTCGACAGGCGGTATGACATGAAGCACGGCATGCATGAAAAACGGCGAAAAATCGGTCCCGCTCCAGACAGCCCTCAAGACGTGGGACAGGTCCGCCTGTCGAATGGTGTAATAAGTCAGGACTTCATCCATCCACAGCGGGGCATGACGCGCATACCGCACCGCGGAATAAAAATAGACCAGAGTCACGACAAGGAAAATGACAGCACTCGTACGCTGGGGTCTCTTTAATATGTCACCGTTACTCATGGTTTTCCGCAGGTCTGGGGAAGCGTATGGGCTACAATATAGATCAGGCAGGCAAGGGCAATCCTGTGCCCGGCCCCGTCCTGTCGCCCCGTCCTGTCGCACCGTCCTATCGCACCGGACTGATCGCGACCGCCCCCATGATGTTGGCCCCGGTCGCGACACTCGAAAACGCCGCGCCGATCGTGGCCCCGCCCCTGGGCAGCGGGCCGGTCGAAAACGATGCGACGAACCGGTTTCCACCATTGGATGACCCGGTCGCCCATGTCGATTGTCCCTGCGTCGCGCCGGTCAGCGTCACGGTGGGCTGGGTGGCGGCCCCTTCGGAAAAGACGATGCCGACCAGGATGCTGTCGTCGTCGGGCAGCCCCGACCCCGCGCTGACCGAGGTACCGCCGCCCGAATAATTGTCGCCCTCCTGGACGGAAACGATATTGCCCGCCGCCACCCCGGAGAGTTCGAACAGACACCCCGACCACCCCGTCGCCTGGGTCGAAAGCGTGATGCTGCCGGTATCCCCGGGCATCGCATACCGATAGACGACCATCAGCCCGTCGTTGGACTCGGACCCGGCCCAGTAGAGCTGCGTCCAGCCCGGAACCATCGAGGGACTGGTACTCCATTTCGTGCCGACGAACAGCAGCATGTTTCCCGGCTGGGGCACGGCCGGAAGCGCCACCGACAGCGCCGAGGACGGATAGGCCACCACCTGGCTCTGGACGATCCGCGGCGTGGCGGCGCCCCCTCCTGGTGGCGCCGCCCATGTCCCGTCGGCACGCAGGAAATTGGTCGTCCCGCCGCCGCTGGCCGGCACCGCGCCCGACAGGCCGGCGGTGAACGGCTGGACCAGCGCCGTCAGTTGCCCCTGCGTCAGCGCCCCGGCCGCCGCGCTGCCGCCGCTGACATTGCCCAGCACCGTATCATTGCCGATCGCGGGCACGTTCCCCGTCGTCCCGCAGGAAAACACCCCCGTCAGCGGCTGGTAATTCAGGTGATTCCCCCCGCTGTCGGGGCAGGCCGGCACGTCGCGATGCGAAACCGGCCCCACGACCTGCGCGCGGGCCGGGGCGGCCAGCGCCAGCGCGCCGGCCAGGATCAGCAGTGTCTTCATTCCGAATACCATTGCGTTGCACTGTTCTGCCAGAAGGTCGCGCCCCCGCCGGCCAGGATGGTGGCCGGCGCATCCGCCGCCCCCGCGTCGATCGCCCCACCCGGCGGCGGATAGACCAGCAGCGATGCCGCCCCCCGGTTCAGCACCTTCTGCCACGTGCCGGCCGCGCCGGCGCTCAGCACCGCCCCGCTCCCGGCCGCCACGGTGGTGAACAGGTTGACGTCCGCCGCCAGCACGGCGGCCGTCCCCTGCGAGGTTCCCGCCCCGGCCAGCGACCCGGCGAAGGACTGCCCGGGCGGCGCCCAGGCCTGCCACGCCCCGTCCCAGACATAGACCTGCCCGATATCGGCCGCGTAATAGAGCCCCAGGCACCCGGCCGGAACCGCCGGCGCCGCCGGCCGGCCGGCCGCGGGGCCATAGCCGAGATAGTCGGTGATCAGCGTACTGTTGCCCATCAGATCGGCACCCCGATTGTCTGCCCCGCCGGGTCGGACAGGATGCCGACCGGACCCGTGTCGCCATTGACCAGCGGCAGCACGCCCGCCGCGCCGCCGGCGGGCGCCCAGCCCGTTTCGGTGCCGGCCCCCCGCCGCTTCGACCACAGCGCGCCGGCGGCACCGCCGTCCCGCTGCAGGTACAGGTCCCCGATCCACCCCGCGACCCGGCCGGCCGGCACGCCGAACCCGTCCAGCACCCGCGCACCGTTATGCAGCACCACGACACCCGGCGGCGGCGCGGCAGGCGGCGGGCCCGCATCCCGGGCCGCCACGGGGCGGGACACGTCGGGGCGGGACGCGCCGGACAGCATCGCCAGCAGCCGCGCATCGGCCACGGCATCGCGCAGGCCGGCGGAAACGTCCGGCACCGGCGGATAGGACGCCGGCAGCGTGACGGGCGCCGATCCGTCGGCCGGGATGGACGCCACCGGCACGCCCAGCGCCGCCGCGATCACCTGGACGTTGCGGATCGTCGCGGAGGCACCAGCCTGCAGCCGCGCCAGGAACTGATAGGCCGACAGGGTCAGCACCCCGGTGCCGTCGACGAACGGACGATCCCCGACCGGAAGGGTCTGGCGCGATGGCTCCGGCATCAGTCCATCCCCGCTTCGATATCCAGATAGAACCCGATTAGGTTGCGCCGCACCGGGTCCGTCACCTGCAGGCGCAGCACCCGCTGCCGCGCCTGCCCCAGCTTCATCCAGCGCAGGCGCGTCAGGTATTCGCCCTGGCGGCCCATGGACCGGCACAGCCGCAGCGCGCTCCATGTCCGCGCCCCGTCGTCGGACCAGTCCAGCATGATCTGCGGGTCGGCCCCCACGGGCGTGTTGGCGGCCTGGTCCATGACCTCCTGATAGGTGCTGCCGGGCGGGTTGGATTCTGCTGCATCAAGGGTGCCCGAAAGGGCAAACGGACCACCGCTGCCGCCGTTATTCGCGAAGGTGTCCACCTGCGTCCCCGGCGCTACGGTCAGGAACACCGGCGGCGCGACACCCAGCGGCACCGATCCGTCCGCCCCCGGATACCGCGCCCCCCCGGCCGCGCTGCGGAACAGGCGCCGGTTCGCGACCACCGACAGATCCACGGGCGCCGGCGGGGTCGCGATGAACAGGTCGGCAAGCTGCGCCACCGCCAGGGCCAGCGTGCCGAACCGGGTGCAATATTGCGCGCCTTCGGGGGCCGGATAGGCCCCGGCCGCCGTGCCGTACATATTGCCGAAGACCAGAACCGTATCGTCCCGCACATAGGCGACGGCGTTCCAGTCGCCCCACACGCCCGTCGATCCCGGCAGCGTGTATCCGGACCAGTCCGCCGCCCCGGCATACGCCTCGCCCGAGACGGCGCCCCCGAGTTGCACGGCTTTCCCGCCGGCATAGACGAACGTGCGCACCGTATCCCACACGCTGGCCCCGGACAGGTTGGCCTGGCTGTCGGACCGCCCGACCTTGAGGAACGTGACCAGCCAGTGCGACGTTCCGGGAATCGGCATCAGGCCAGGCTGGCCGCCATAGACATCCGTTCCGCCCGGCTGTCCGGTGGTGATGTAGGCATATTCGTCGGAAAACGGAATCTGCGCCGCCCCGGCCCCGTTCACCCAGTTCGCATTGTCGATGCTGTACATCGGCAAGGTCGCAGTGAAGGACGTGGCGCCGTTTTTCGCGAAGTTCGCCTCGATCAGGGCGTCATAGCTGACCGCGCCCATGGCGATCCTGACCATCGCGCCGTCCGGACAGGCCGGCCCGATGACGTTCGCGATTTCGCTGTTGGCGTTCCCACCGGCAACGGCATTCGCCGCCATGTCGCCCCGGCTGAAATACAGATAATGATTGGTGCCTCCCTCGCCGTCCGGCAGGAAGAACCCCACGTTCCCATTATACGCCCACTGGGTCAGCAGATTCGTCCCCAGTGCCGCCGGATACGCGTAATTGATCTGCGGCACCTGGCACGCCGCCCACGTCGCCGTATTGCCCAGCGACGGATACAGCCCGCCGAGTCCGCCAGTCCTCGCGGCGCCCGAGACGATCTGCGAAATCGACGGAAAGACGCACACATTCTTCACGGTACCCGGCCATCCGTCCTGCACCATCAGGATCGGATCGTCGATCGTCTGGGCGCCGGCCAGGAAGCACCGCCCGTCTCCGTCATCCACGCCCAGGGCGCTCGTCCAGTAGCGGACAAAGCCCAGGAAAGCCGGCGCGGCCCCGTCATTCAACCGGTAGACCGACAGCCCGACATACCACGAACCGAACCCGGTCGCGATGGCCAGATACTGGCCCTGCATCAGCACGCTGGGCGTCGCGCCCGATGAAAACCAGTTCGTGACGGCGCCGATCTGCGACACCACATCGGCCTGGATCGTCGCGTAAGGCAGCGACCACGCGATCGCGCCCGCCTGCGAAACAGCATTCACGTTCCCCACCGGGTCCCGCGAGATCATGTTGCCGAACTGGTCGGGCATGGGCGACGTGTTCACCCAATGCGTTCCCTCCCCCGCCGTATGGCCGCCGAAGGCCGGGTCGGCCAGCACCCCGGGCGGGTTGCCGGTCCCGTCCGAAGGCGCCACGATCCAGGATTGCGCCCCGGGATTGGCCACCGGCAGCGCCGACGACCAGGTCACGCCGGCCGGCACCAGCGCCACATCGTTCGCATAGACCTGCACCTGCTGTAATGCCGGAGACAGCGAAACCTGCACGTTCACCCACCCCGACCACCCGGCATAGCCATAGCTGGCCGCCACGATCGGGTTGCCGCCCGCATCCCACGCCCGGATCACGACCTGCGCCCCGCCGCCGGCCGGGTCGTCGGCCAGCAGCACGGCAAAGCCCGGCCCGCCATCCAGCGTGGGGGCATTGCCGACCAGCAGCCCGCCGGGCACGCCGCCATCATCCGGCAGGCAGACCCACATGCTGGCCAGCAGGTTGGCGATGGATGCCGGCGAACCGGACGGCGCGCCCGCGTGCGCCAACCGCGCGGGCGACGACAGCACCACCCCCATGGGCGCATAGGCCACGCTCCGCGTCGTGGCCGCCCCCGGCAGCCCGACCCCGGTTTCCACGTCCAGCTCGAACCGCTGCATGAACACCCGGCGGCGCGTGTCGTGAATGGGCGGCGAGACGATCATGCCGCGCATCGTCGCCCCCAGTTCGGTATAGACCTGGAAACTGACCTGCCCGACCGTCCCGCCCAGGCAGTCGCCGACCAGCACCCGCCCATAGGCCATGATCGCAGCGTTGCCGCGCCAGCGCCCGATGGAACTGTCCGCGCTGGCGCCGGCCCAGGATTCCCGCTCGTGCCACAGGCCGGTCGCCACGTCGAAGACCCAGCTTGCCGGGGCCGAGGGAAACAGCAGGTTGACGAATTTATGCCCCTCCAGCGTGTAGCTGAAGCAACGCGCATCGCGCATCGTCGGATAAGCCTGCCATGCCCCCTCGGTCGCATGGGTGGACACGCGCTGCGGCTGGAACCCGCTCAGCCGGTAGAACATCCCGTCATCGCCCAGGAAGAACGTCGTGTTGTCCTCCAGGCAATGGGCATGCGGTCCGGCAATCCCGCGCTGGATGAAGGCCCCGTCGAACCGCTGGAACGGAAAGGCCGGCGGCGCATTGCCCGCGTCGTACCACACCTCGGTCCGCGACGCGCCGAACAGCAGCAGTTGCTCGTGCGTGTTCACGACGGCCAGCAGCGGGTCCGCCGTCGCCTCCTTGGACGCGAACTGCGTGCCGTCGAACGGCAGCAGCCCCCCCTCCGGCGACAGGAAGAACTGCTGCGTCCCCGACCGGTTGAACACGAAATAGGTATCGAAATACACGACATTGTCGGCCGGGTAGAAGTTTTCGTCCGTGATCCGCTGCACCCCGCCGGCCACTGAATAATGCCAGCCGGATTCCCCATCGACCCAGACCAGCTCGGTGCCGTTGGTGTCCATCGAAACCGGGCCCGTCACCCAGGTCGCCCCCAGTTCGACCGACGACCCGTCCGCATCGACCCGGTACAGCGCCTGGCCCGAGACGACATACAGCACGCCGCCCATCATGCACATGCCCTGGACCGGCCCCGCCCCGCACTGCGCGAAGGGCACCATCCCCGGACATCCCCAGACCCCTACGGGCGATTTCGCATCCTTCGGTTCGGATTCGGCATAGAAATTGACGCAGCGCTGCGCGTCCAGCGCGACGGATCGCGCCCGGTAGGACTGCACCGCGAACGGTATGGCCTGCACCGCCATGGCGCCCTACCCCGACCGCCCGGCCGGGCCGACGCCCGCGCCGAACAGCACCGATTGCGGCTCGCGATCCCAGCCCTGGGCCACCATCAGCTTGCCGCGCGCTTCCTCCTTCAGCAGGGCGTACTGCGCCGGATTGCCACGGGCGCCGTTATATTCGGGCCAGAGTTCCACCGCCAGGTTCCAGCGCAGCGCCGCCAGCCACTCATCCGGAAAATCCGGCACCGAGGCCAGGGTCGCGAATGTCGTCAGCGGCCGCTGCGCGGTGAATTTCAGCGCGCTCCCATCGTCGCACGGCGCCGGCCAGACATGCAGGACCCCCGCCCCAAGCTGCGGATCGTAGAAGAACTGCGTCACCGTCCCCGGCGTGGCCTTGTTCGGCACGGCGGCATAATCCAGCCGCGACATCGGCACGACCGGGATCTCGATCGCCTGCCCGCCCGGCGGCGCCAGACGGCAGCGCCGCGCCGCCGGCACCCGCAGCGGGCGGATCAGCGGCGTGGCATAGGACACCACCCGCGCCCCGGCCGACGCCTGCGACGGCAGCGCCGCGGCCAGCGTCACCGTCCCGCCGCCGACCGAGGCAGCGGTCGTCCAGAAGGTGCACCCGGCATCCAGCCACACCCCGACCCTGTCGCCCGCCGCCACCCCGGCCAGGGCGGCCGACACCTGCACCGCCCCCGCCGCCCCGCTCACCGCCAGCGCGCCCTCGACCCACTGGCTGCTCAGGGTGGCGGCGTCGGGCGACCCGGCGCCCAGCAGGTAGCGCACCTGCCCCGGCTGCAGGAACAGCGTGCAATCCTCCTCGGCCCAGACATGGATGCCCGAGGCCTGCCAGGACTGTACCATGGCGTTCAGCGCCGTGAACGCGTTGTCCACCAGCCCCAGCCGCGGCACATCCTGCGGGCCGACGGCCCCGCACAGCCGCAGCGCCCCCGCGATCATCTGATAGACCGGCTGGCCGAAGGGAGAGGTGGCGGTCCCCTCGGGCTCGATATCCCACTTGGAAACAACAGCGAACTTCTCGTCCGCCATGCCCTTCAGCATCGTCATGCGCGCCTGCGGGCAGTCATATTCCGGCCCCAGTTCCACCGCCAGGGCGAAGCGCAGGGCCGACGACCATTCCTGCGGCACATCCGCCGTATCGGCCTGGCTGCTGAAATCCTGCAAGGGCCGCTGGCAGGTGAACCGCACCACCGTCAGGCCGGCCGCCGGAGCCGGAAACACGCTGAAAACCCCCGACCCGAGCTGCGGATCGTAGAAATACTGCGCCGGCACGCCCGCCGGCGCGGTCTTGCCCGACAGATTGGCGTAATCCAGCCGCGACATCGGGATCAGCGGCGTCTCCACGCCGGTCGCCGGATCGACAACCCGCGCGCCGCTGACCTTCAGCGGACGCGCGAACGGCGCACCACAGGCCACCACCGCCGCGCCGGCCGACGCCTGCGACGGCAGCGCCGAAGCCAGATAAACCGTCGAACCGGACACCGAGACGACCGAAGACCAGAACACCGGCCCGGCATCCAGCACGATGCCGACCTGGCTCCCCACCGCGATACCGGCACCGGAAGCCAGCGCGACCTGCACCGCCCCCGCCGCCGCCAGGACGGTCGATGCCGTGATGCCGGCGGCCCCCGTCGCATGATCCGCGCTGTTCACGCCGATCGCGTACTGCGCCTGCCCCGGCTGCAGGACCAGCGTGCCCTCGGCCTGCGCCCACACATGCACGCCCGACACCTGCCAGGACTTGATCAGCCCGTTCAGCGCCATCAGCGCGTCGGCATATTCGCTGGCGGGCGGCGTCTCGCCGCTGGCAATGGCCCCGATCAGCCGCAGCGCGCCGTTGATGATCGAGGACGCGCCCGGGTTCCAGGTCGCGGTGCCGCTGGTCGTCATGCCGGCCCCGCCGCGCTCAGGTCCAGCACCATGTTCCCCGCCGGATCGCCCGCCCCGACCGACGCCGGCAGCGGCGCGGCCAGCGTAATCGTGCCGCCCGCGATCCCCCGCACCTGCGTGACGAAGTTCACGCCGCTATCCAGCATGACCTGCACCGTGTTGCCCACGCCCATGCCGGCGACGGACGCCACCATGATTGGCACCGCGCCGGCCGGGGGCGGTCGCGTCACGAGCGTCCCCACCATCATGAACCGGTCGTCCTGCCGGGGCCGCGCGACATACACGCTCTGGTCGTCCGGCACCCCGCGCACGAAATCCTGCGGCTGCTGCGGCTCCCACCGCCTGCGATCGACCACCGCCTGCCCGGTCTGCCCGCCGGGGATGGTGCGCGTCCGCGACCGCCGGACCTTGAAGCCCGACATGTCGTCCAGCACGTAATGGTCGCCGGGATTGTAGTACCACGCCTCGGTCATGCCGCGCCCCTCAGAATTGCGGAACACCCTTGATCATCTCGAGATGGATCGTGAACGCCCCGCCCGCCGCCGCCCCGATGGTCGTCAGCAGGATCGACCCCGTCGCCCCCGGCGCCGCCGTGACGCCGGGATTGGACAACCCCTGGCACCGCCGGAAATCCAGGTGCCCGAACCCCGACAGCGTCGCCAGGTCCACCGGCGCCTTGGCCTCCCATTGCAGCCGCACCACCATGCCGTGCACGTCATAGACGATGCGCCGCACCTTCAGGTGCACCCCGGGCACCTGCCCCCCGGCGGCATAGGCGGCGGACTGCGCATCCACCACCTTGAACCCCGACAGGCCGGTGCCGTCGCTGACATCGGTCAGCTTGATGATCAGGTTGCGGGGACCATTGGCGATCACCTGCGTCGTCGTCATGTCGGCCATCGTTTCCCCCGTGATGACGGGGCCCCGCCCGACCGGCAGGGCCCCCTTTCCTCGGACCCGGCCCTCAGACCCGGCGCGTCGCCTTGCGCGCGGGCGCGGGCCTGCGCCGCACGCCCCGCGCCGCGACATCGGCCACGGCGGCGGGCTTTGCCCCGCCGTGATAATGGTGATGATGATGCACATGCATCTCCGCCCCACCCCGGGCGGTGGTGGATGCAGCCTTGGTACCCGTCTTGCGTTCGGTCATAATTCCGTCCTTCAGTTTGAAAATCCTGTGATCCTGGAGGGACATGTGGGCTGGTGAACGAGAGTGCCGCGCGTCGGATCGCCACCAGCGCGCATGTCCGGACAGGATCTCAGACGCCCGGCGTACCGTACAATCCGCGCCAGTCGGCCCAGTAGCCGGAATAGCGCTCGTAGCAGGCGGCCTTCGCGTTCTTGGTGTCGAAATCGTTGTCCTGGTCGAAAGCGATCGGATCGCGCTCGAAATAGGTCAGCGAATTGGGCACGTTGGTGCGGATGAACCACGCCGTCTGGCTGGTGAAGTAATGGTTCAGCTTGATCCCTTCCGGGAACGCGTTGGTCGCGCGCAGCACGTTGATGGCGTTGTTCGCCGTGTCGTTCTGCAGCACCGAATTGCACACCCGGTTGGCCTCGAACCACAGGGCGGACGGCACGTTCAGCGTGCGCGGCAGGGCAGAAATCCGCATGCCGCGATTGTTCTGGCACTGCATGATCTGGACCGTCAGGTCCTCGATCGCGGCTTCGGACAGGTCCGCCGCCGTCGCCAGCAGGTTGGACTGCATGCCCGACAGCGTGGGATGCGCGCCGGAAATCAGCGCCGCCCCGTCGCCGCCCGGCGCGCTGGCCGAAAACGCCATGTTATAGATGCCGGCCAGCACGTTTTCCTTGGTCTGGCGCATGGAAAACGCCAGCTGCGCCGCCCGCCTCTTGGACACGGTCTCGTACAGGTTGTCGCGCAGCTCCTCGTACGTCACGATATAGCCCAGCGCGTACGCCACGTGCGTGAAGCGGCTGACCGACCCCTGCGATTCCACGTCGTAATAGATCTGCTGCCCCTGCGGCTTCACCGGCGCCAGGCCGAAGCCGGTGATCTCGACCTCCTCCTCGTACGCCTTGTCCGAGGTCTGCCTGTCGAACAGGTCCAGATATTCCACGTGATGTTCGTCATAGCTGCGCCCCCACCACGCCTTGATGCCGGGCCACAGGGCCTTGGGGTGGGCGCCCGTCGTAATTACGGCCATCGGGAATGCTCCTTAAATGCCGGTCGTGCCGGTGATGGAATGCAGGTTGATGCGGCACAGCCACTTCGCGTTGACGCCGATCGCATTGTCGATCGACTGGTACGCGCGCAGGATACGCAACTGCCCGGTGGCCAACGTGCCCAGGCTACTGGACTGCGCCTGCCAGCCGGACAGGCTGGACGTCACCGATCCCGCCCCGGCCACCAGGTCGATGTTGCTCGACGCCGCCCCCGCCGCCAGCGCGCCGCCCACCGAATCCTCCTGCACCGCGAAGACCAGGTTCGGATCGTCGGCAACGTAGACATAGGCCGCCTGCCCCGCCGGCAGGTACGGCGTCTGGTTCTGCAGCAGCGGCAGCACCAGCTCGCCGGCATTGCTGGCAATGCCCTGCATCGACCCGGTGATCATGCCCGACGCCCCGGCGGTGGCGATGCCCACGCCCGGCACGCCGTTGGCGTCGGCCACGCCGGCCAGCACCACCAGCGGGTCGCCCAGGAACAGCGGCGTGGCATTGGACGGCGGCACGTAATAGACCTGCACGCCGCCGCCATACGGCGCCCCGGACGCATAGGCCATCGGCCGCAGGCCGAAGGGAGTATTGGAATTCATCTGGCAGAGCCTCTGCACGGTTGAAATCACGACGGCCGCACACGCGCCGCCGAACTGTCATTGCCTGCTGGTCTGCCTTGGGGGGGGCGCCGTGCCTGGACGCCCCGTCTCGTATCCGTCCGTCCCGTTTCGGGCCGTATCGGGCCGTCTCGCCTCAGCGCCGTTCCTCGCGGATCGTGATGCCCACGCCGTTGGGAACATATTGCGCGTTGCGGTCCGCGCCGGTCGGGCCGCCGGGAACCCGGCCTTCCCTGATCTGGGCCATCAGCTCCCGATGGCCCGCTTCCTGCGCCGCCATGTCCTCCCGATACCATTCGGCCGGTATTTCCATCAAGTACGCAATCTGCGGCCCACCCCCGCGCGCGACACCCACAGTCCTGCTAACGGGTTTTCCGGATTCGTCCATCACCTGCGCGTATCCCGCGTCCTGCGCGCGGGCAACGCGGCCGGGTTCGTCGTTGAACCAGTGCCGGTGGTAGCCCTCGCGCTCGGGATAGGCCAGTTTCTGCTCGCGCAGCCCGAAGGGGCGGCGCGACGGCGCGCGGCGGCCGCGGGGCGCATCGGCCTGCGGCGCGCGATGGCGTGCATCGTCGCTCATGCTTCGTTCTCCCAGTAATATCCGGCCCATTCGTCCTTGGTCAGCGGCTTGCCCTTGCCCGACAGCGCGCGGGCATAGCGGTCGTATTCCCGCCGCACCTCGGCGGGCAGCGCCTCGAACCCGCGCGGGTTCGCCCCGCGCGCGCCCTCGCCGCGCGACGCGCTGACCTGGGCCGGGGCCTCGCGCCGCCGGTTCTCGAACAGCGCCGGATGCAACTGCCGCACCTTGCGCCGCGTGATCTCCAGCCGCTCCGCCAGCGGCAGGCCGGCATGCTGGCGGTCCACCGCCGACTGGATCGCAATCGCGTCCTGCCGGGCCTCCTCGTTGCTGGCAAACCACGGATTGGCCTGCACGAAGGCCACGATTTCCGGCGCCGGCGCCACGGGTCCGCCCGCCCCCGTGGCGGGTGCGGCGGGCGCGGCCCGCCTCCCGCCGGGGCACCTCCCGCGCGCGCTCGGGCGGGGGCGCCTGGTCGCGCAGGTCCTGCAATTCGCGGTCGGCGGCGGCGAAGGCCGTGGTGTCGCCGCTGGCCACGGCGGCCTGCCGCCGGGCCTCGATCTCGCGCGTCGCGCGCTGATAGGCCCGCTCGTCCGCGCGCCGCGTGCGCTCCGTCAGGTCGGCCAGCGCCTGCTGGCTGTCGCGCAACTGCGCCTGCATGGCGGAATACCGCCCGTCCAGCGCGCGATATTGCTGCTGCAGCACC
The DNA here is from genome assembly GCF_000067045.1 of Gluconacetobacter diazotrophicus PA1 5. NCBI lineage: Bacteria > Pseudomonadati > Pseudomonadota > Alphaproteobacteria > Acetobacterales > Acetobacteraceae > Gluconacetobacter > Gluconacetobacter diazotrophicus. Next base: position 3,749,749 of record NC_010125.1, on the reverse strand, counting down.
GGCAGCAGCGTCATCCCCCGGTCCAGGAATTCCCGCGCCGGCCGCCATTTTTCCGCATCGCCGCGAAATTCCCCGCGCGGCACCCAGCCCATCCGCCGCGCCTGCGCCTCGGTCTCGTCGCCCGCGCCCTCCGGGGCGGCGGACGGCTCGTCCCCGTCCTGCCCCGCCGCCTCCCGCCCCGCGCTCTCCGCATGGGGGGCGCCGGCCTCCGTCACATCCCCTTCCCGCATGTCCTCGTCCCGTTCCATCATGCCCCTTCTCCTTTCCCGTCCGCCGCCGTACCGATCGCCGCAATGCAGCGCTGCGACATCAGCCGGTACAGCAGCCCGTCCTCGCCCTTCAGCAACTGGCCGGCATAGCGCTCGAAATAAACGCGGTCCCCCGGCGCGGGCACCTGCCCCACCCATTGCCGCGTGCCGTCATCGTTCCAGCGGAACGCCGCCGGGCCGACCGCGATCACCGTGCCGTGCTCGGCGGCCAGCGTCTGCCGTTCGACATACTCCGCCGGCAGTTGCACCGCGCCGCTGGTCATGTCCGCATGCACGTCCGCCAGCACCAGGATCTTGTCGTCCAGCGGCACGTACCCCGCCCGGTTCACGCCGTCCCAGTCGGACATCACGTATTCCTGCTGGTCGAATTTCAGGATCCGCCCCTCGCGCATCACGCGCCTCCCCCACCATAGAATGCCGCCATCTCGGCCCATTGCAGCGCCGCGATCTCGCCCGCGACGGCGGCGCGGCCGCGCGCCTCGTGCTCCTGCGCCAGGGTTGGCGGTCCCGGCCCGCCACTGCCCCAGCATCCGCTGCTCCACGCTATCGCGGTAATCCTCCAGGAACCGCAGCACCGCCCGGCTCACCGGATGGTGGCGCCACGCCCGGAACGAGTCCTCGCCCAAATCCCCCAGCACTTCCAGCCGCCGCGCCCGCGCCGCCTCCAGCGCCGCACTCCGTCTCGTGGTCCATGCTCTCCCTCCCCATCCAGTTCCGAAACCCTGGCGTTCCAGCCACGCCAGTTCGCCATCTCCCTCCCCGTTTCCTCCCGCCCCGTTTCCTCCCGTCTCGCCCTCCACGCGGCGGGCCTGCGCCAGGTGCAGGATCGCATCGGCCAGCGTGGACACCTGCTGCACCTTCTGCTGGTCGGCGCGGATCTCCATCTCCCGCGCGTCGCGCCGGGCGCGGCGCTGCACCTCGGCGGCCTGGCCGATCGCTGCCAGGTCCGGGGCCGGCTGGGCGCGCAGCACCTGGTCGATGTCGCCGATCGCCGCGGCCTCGAACGCGCGACGGCGGATCTCATGCCCGTCGCACCACGGGTCGTCCTTGAACGACAGCAGGAAATTGGCCCGCGCCAGTTGCTGCATGTCGGTGACGACTTCCGGGTCCGACACCGGCTCCACCCCGCTGCCCTGCTCGTAATCGGCACGGGTGACGCGGAAATACTCCGCCCCGGCGCGAAACCCCGCCTCGTCGGGCAGATAGATCCGGTTCAGCCGGTACAGCTTGCGAAATTCCATGCCCAGGCTGCGATGGATGCGCTTGAAGATGGCGCTGAACACCTTCAGCCCCTGCTGGATCACCGCCAGCCCCAGCACGCCCGGCACGTTGCCCCCCGGCATGGCGCCGGACAGGATATCCTTGACCGAGGCGATCTCCCGCCCCGCATCGACCAGGAAGCCCAGAAGCTGGAACAGCACCGGATTCGGCCCGGAAAACTGCATCGGCACCAGGTTTTCGCGCAGCGTCGCGCCGGGCGTGTTCACCACCTTGTATTCGCCGATCTGGAAGCGCACCGACCCGCTGTTCAGCGACATGCCGGACCCGATGAACCCGCCCCCCGCATTGGCCAGGTGCGCCGCGTCGAACATCTGGTTCAGGCTGGTGTTCACCGCCGCGTTCAGCGGATGCAGCAGCGTGCCGAACCCGATATCGTAGATCGCGGAGTCCGGCGACGGGATGAAGGGAAACTTGGTGTAGTACGCCACCGCGTCGATCCGGCGAATGCGGTGGTCGGCGGCGCCGAAGATCACGCCCTCGGACTCGAACCCCGCGACGATGCGCGCCAGCCGGCCGGAATCCCGCGCGATGGTCACGATGTACGGCTCGGCATAGCCGTCGCCATCCAGATCGTAGCGGCGATGCTGCTCCAGGAACGTGACCGGCGCATCCTCGTCGTCGCCCGCATCGTGGTTGCACCCGTACTCGTCGTCCAGAAACAGGCCGGCACGGATCTTCTCCTCGACCTCCCACGGATACAGGTCGATCTCCTCGGTGATGCGCGGCGCGGCGGCGAAGGATTTGGCGTTGTAGTCGATGCACAGCCGCAGCGGGTCCACCGTCTCGCTGACATTGCGCTGCAGGCCGGGGTCGAAATAGGTCTTGCGGAACATCGTGCCGACAATGGACAGTTTCAGCAGCAGCTTGTCGGTCTGCTCCTCCCAGTCCTCCATCTCGTTCAGCAACTGCCAGCTCATGTGCCGGCCGATCGCATTCGCCCGGGTCCGCTTGGCCCCCGGCGGCACCAGCCAGGCCGGCCCGCCGGCCGCCACCGCCAGAGGGGGCGCCGGCACCCCGGAATCATCGCCCACCACCGTGCCGCGCACCACGTCGCGATCGCGCACGATGCCCGGATAGGCCCGGGCCGCGAACTGCACGGCCGCGATGGTCAGCAGCGGATAGATGACGTTCGACGCCCCCGGCCACGGATAGGTCTTGGGCTCGCTCACCTGCTGCGCCACGTCCAGCCAGCGGCGGTACTGCTCCTTCCACTCGGCCCGGCTGGCATCGTCGGCGCGCCAGTCCCGCGCCACCCGGTCCGCCACCCGCCCGCGCACGGCATCGTCCAGTTCCTCCGCGATGTTCGGACTGTCGATCCAGCGGCGCAGCCGCTCCACCAGCGCCGCGTCGGGGCCGCTATCGGGGCCCTCTGCCTCGGCCGCGCTCATGGCGCCACCCCGCCGGGCGCGAATTCGCCGCACACATGCTCGGGCACCACCGGGGGAAAGGTGGCGAAGGGCTGCGGCGCCAGTTGCCCCACGCGCGGCGCGGCCTGCGGCACCAGCACCACCGTCACCTGCGGCGGATAGCGCCGGCAGACGACGTCATGCCCCTCGACGCCATGATGGCGGCAGAGGCGGCACGTCCGCCGCGTCGCGGCGACATGCGCGGGAATCACCAGTCCTGGCATTTCAATACCCCGTAATGTTCGATCGCGTCCGGTCGTCGTCCGAATGCATCTGGAACCCGTCCATTTCGCCGCCGGCGCCGTCGTCGATCCCCGCCCCGGCCCCACGCAGCTCGGCGCCGAACAGGCGCGTCGCCGCGTATTGCAGCGCATCCATCACATGCGACCACCGGTTCTTTTCCGGCCGGTCGGCATAGCGTTCGCCGCTGACCTGCATGCGCCGGTACTGGTATCCGCCCATCAGCGCCCGGCGCAGCGTGGCGCAGCGCGGATGCAGCACGAATCCCGGCTCCGCCCCGTCCAGCAGCGTGCGCAGCGGCCGGCGCACGCTCTCCAGCCGGATCGCCAGCGTCTGCATCCCCGGCTCGATGGCGATCCCCCTGGCGTGCAGGATCTCGAAACAGGTCCGCTCGTCGGTCTGCGCCCGCTGCATCCCCGCCGGATCGCCGACATCGACGAAGCGGGTCTTCGGAAAATGCTGCGCCGAATGCCGCGCCACCACGTCCGCGAAGCGTTCGATCCCCATGGCGCTGGACACCAGCTCGTCCACCACGATCCACTGGCCGGACGGCAGCATCTGGCTGAACACGCAGGCCGGGGTCAGCCCGAAATCCCACCCGCGATAGACCGGCAGCGCCGGCACCGTGCGGCAGTCGCGGCAATGGAACCCGTCGCTATATTCCCCGAAGACCGGCCGCCCCTCCATGACGAATCCGTAATCGCCGTCGATATAGACCTTGATCCACTCGTCGCTTTTCCCGACCGCCAGCCGCTGGTAATAGGCCGGCGGCAGGTTGTCCAAATTCTCGGCCGCCTCCGCCCGCCCGCCGGGCTGCCTGAAGATCCGCGCGAAGCGGTCCACCGTCATCCCGGGCACGATCGCCGCCATGGCGTCCACCGCCGCCGAGTGGTCCTTTTCCTCGAAGAACCGGTACCAGTCCGATTCCGCATCCGGCGGGTTGGTGTCCATCAGCACGCCCGACCAGGTGGCGCCCCCGTCCCGCCGGGCGGGATAGCGGCCCACGCGCCCCTGCACGGCCTCGACGATCGCCCACGGCACCTCACGCGCCTCGTTCACCCAGGCACCCGTCAGTTCCAGCGACAGCAGGTTGCCCACCTGGTCCGGCCGGTCCAGCGCACGGAACAGCAGTTCGATCTCCGCCGGCTTCTCGTCCCCCTCCGCCACCATCCGGTTGATGACATAGGAATGGTCCGTCGGCTTCCACCGGCCGAACCGCGCGGGCGGAAACCATTGGTGGACGGTGCGGATCGTCGTATCCTCCAATTGGCGGTACGAATTGCGGATCACCGCCCAGCGCGACCGCCGCACCCCGTCGGGGCCCGGCGCCTGCCGCAGCCCCCGCACCACGATGTCCCAGACGCAGCCCGAACTCTTCCCCGACCCGAACGGCCCCATCAGCCCCCGGATGAAGGCGTCGGATTCCATGAACCGCCGGATCGTCGGCACGGACTCGCGGTTGTAATGCAGCGCGGCCATGCCGCCCCCCCCGGGAAAGACCGGCCTAGCGATGCGGCCCGTGATCGGGCTTGGCCGACGCCGGCATGCGCCCGCCGCGCGGCCGCCCCGTGGCGGGCGCCGCACGCTCATCGTCCTTCAGGACCCGCGCGGGCGCAGTGCGGTCGGGATGCGCCGCGCCGCCATTCACCTCGGCCAGCGGCGCCACGCCGAATTCGTCGTCCTCGCCCGGCACGCGCCCGGTTTCCGCCATCACTTTGTGCTGTCGCATGCGTACACACTCCCCCCACGCCCGGACGGGCCCACGCCCGACCGGAACAGTTTCAGAAAACCCGTTTTGTGATCGGCCTGTTAGCGGACCAGAACCGTATACAGCGCCGGCGGATCGACCGGCTGTCCGTCGCGGCCCAGATGCTGGCGCACGTCCTTCAGCAGGCCTAGGTGCCGCGCCAGCAGATCCAGGCTGGGCGTGCGCGGCACCAGGCGCACGACGAAATGTCCCGCCTTGTCCCACGACCAGCCGGCAATGGCGCCGCGCACCGCATCCGGCAGGGTCGCGATGTCCTCCGGCCCCTCCAGCCGATGCCCCGCGATCGCGCCCACGTCATAGAACGCCATGCGCATCAGTTCGGAAATCACCTGATCCTGCGTGACTTTCGTCCGCTCGCGCCGCGCCGCCTTCCCCCGGTCCACCGCCGCCCTCACCTGCGGCATCGCCAGCATCCGCGCCGCGTGCTGCTGCGCGCCGACGGGCCCATAGCCGGTACGCAGCGCCGCCTGCTTCCCGTTCAGGTCGACCAGATATTCCGTAACGAACCGTTCCTGCCTCGGCGTCAGCTTCGGCATGGCCGCGGCATCGTCCCCCGCGTCGCCGGCATGCGCATCGTCCCCCGTATCCGGCACCATCCCCTCCCCCGAACCTCCGTGTCCTGGGGGACCATATCGCGCGGCCCGGCCACGCGGATATCCTTATTCCAGCCGCAAGGGCACGCGGGTGGGGATGGTGTGTTTTTTATTCCTGGCCGCACAAATCGGCAGGAACGAGACCCGGCACGATCAGGTCGTTCGCACGGCGTGCAAGTCAATCCCGCCATTCAATGCGATATCGAAAATATGCATGCCGTAACCGGATCGATCCATTCCGGTCATTCCGATTATTTTAATAAAAAATAAACATATCGGGACCAAGTCTTCGCCCCGGAACGCTGTCACGGCACGCTCCGCACCTGTCTTTTATTCACCCCGTTCAGCGGGTGGATGCGTCTGAATCAGAGTGGAAACATGGATACGAAAAACTGGAATATCGTCCTGACGAACATCATTCGCCGGACCAACCTGTATGCGTGGGGAAACTGGTCCCTGAATCCCGGTGTCCAGCCGGGGGCCGTCGGAACCATCGATCCGGACACCGGGATCTTCAGCCAGGTCACCACGCTGTCGGACCTCAAGATTACCGACCTGCCGGCCTCCGAGAACTGGGCGGTCAACGATTCGTCCGTACGGCGCCAGCAGACGGACGTCGATTTTGCGGGTGGCTACCAGGACCCGACAACCAGCATGAAAGTCAATACCGGGCTGAAGGTCAGTTGGGAATTCGCCAAGGAGGGCAGCATTTCCTCCAACGCCACGCTCGTCTCGCGCCGTTCGGTCGATGATTTCGGGATCGTCCTGCGCGATCGATTTGCCAAGCTACTGGATATCGCGAAATCGATCAATTACGCGACGCCCGACGGAAAGGGAATCCAGCAGGGCTTCGGTGTCGTGACGCACACCCACGAGGCGATCGGCGGCGCGAATATCGCCTCGTTGAACCAGTCCAGCACCTTTTCACTGACGGGATCGGTCGATGGCATCCGGGCCATGACCGGCGGTGGAACGGTCCAGGGCAACCTGAAAGGGTCCTACAAGGAGTTTCAGGAAACCAAGGCTTTCGAAAGCCATTTATGGCCGGCCCAGGACAACACCGCCGCGAAAACACTGATCCCGCTGTCTTTCCAGTTCGCCTCGTTCGACGGCCGGACCATCATGCCGACATGGATCAAGCCCATTCATTCCTTCTCGGTCAATTTCGACAACCAGCATGGCGGTACGTATATTGGTCGATGCAAGGTGAAATATAACAGCGCCTCGGAAGGACCCGGCGAAAAATCCACCACGGTTCCCGGGGGCCAGCAGCACACCATTTCCGGTATTCCGCTTGATGCCACGAATCTCGAGATCAAGGTCGATTTCGCAGCGGGTTCCGATTTCGTCTTCAAGGTGCCATCGCCGATCCTCGAATGGAAGACGGGCACGTGCACCGTTGACATGTCGGGTGTCTGGCCGTGGGGGTCCCATGCCAGGATTCGCCGGATCGAAACGGTCTCGATCGCCCAATACATGGACAGGCTGACAGCGGAAAGCTCTCCCGCGTAGTCCGCTGCCTCCGCCCCGGCGGGCTATGGACGAACAGGGATGGGACCGGATGGCCCCATCCCGCCACCCGGAAGGTCAGACATCCATGCCGATCATGCGCGCCGGCACGCTGTCCTGACGCTAGTCACGTGAAGATACCAGAAAAGCAAAAGACTGGAGAAATTCATGTGATTTTCTCAAATGACAAATCGCTCCAGCCGTCCTCGTCCAGCGGCCGGTACGGCTCGGCGTCGATTTCCATCGGCTTCGGCCGGCCCAGCAGATATCCCTGGGCCTCGATGCAGCCCTCGGCATGCAGGATGTCGAGCTGGACCTGCGTCTCCACGCCCTCGGCCAGGACCGGAATGGTCAGGCTGCGGCCCAGCGCCAGGATCGCGCGCAGGATCGCCTTCGATTCCGGCGACCGCTCGATCTCGGTCATGAAGCTGCGGTCCATCTTGATCTTGTCGAAGGGGAAGGTCCGCAGCGTTTCCAGCGACGAATAGCCCACGCCGAAATCGTCGATCGAAATCGACACCCCCAGCGCCTTGATCCGCTGCAGCGTGCGCAGCGACTGCTGCTTGTCCACGATGATCGCGGTCTCGGTAATCTCCAGTTCCAGCCGCGACGGGGCCAGGCCGGTTTCCTCCAGGATCGCGCGCACCATGTCGGCCAGCCCGTCCTCGCCCAGCTGCACGGCCGACAGGTTGACCGCGATCCGGTAGGGGCGGGACCAGCGGGCGGCCTCGCGGCAGGCCTGGCGCAGCACCCACTCGCCGATCGGCAGGATGGCGCCGCATTCCTCGGCCAGGGGAATGAAATCCATCGGCGCCACCCAGCCGCGTTCCGGGTGGTGCCAGCGCAGCAGCACCTCGAAGCCGGTGATCTCGCCGGTGGCCACGCGTTTCTGCACCTGGAAATGCAGATGGAACTGATGGTGGTCCACCGCCTCCCACAACGCCGCGACCAGGCTGCGGCGGTCGCGCGCCGCCTCGTCCATCTCCGCCTCGTAGAAGCACACATGCTCGCGCAACGCCCCCTTGGCGCGATACATCGCCAGGTCCGCGTCGCCCATCAGCGCCTCGACCGTTTCCGCGTCGCGGGGGTACAGCGATACGCCGATGCTGGCATTGGGCCGCAGTTCGAACCCGTCCACCCCGATGGGCTGCGACAGGCACTCCTCCAGCCGGCCGATGAAGGCGTTCAGTTCGGCCATGTCGTCGAACCGCTTGGCCGCGGCGAATTCGTCGCCGCCCAGCCGGGCGACCAGTTCGTCGTCCTCCAGGACGTCACGGATGCGCGCGGCCAGGGTCACCAGCACCTGGTCGCCCACCGCATGGCCGTGCTGGTCGTTGATCTCCTTGAACTTGTCCAGGTCGATGCCGATCACCGCCACCCGCTGCGTGCCGCTGGCCGCCAGCGTCAGGGCGCGGTCCAGCGCCTCGGTGAACCAGGCGCGGTTGGCCAGCCCGGTCAGCGAATCATGATGCGCCAGATAGGTGATGCGCGCTTCCGCCCTCAGCCGTTCGGTAATGTCCTCGTAGGTCGCCACCCATCCGCCGTCGGCCATGATTCTGTACTGCACCTGCACCGCCATGTCGGGCCGGGGATGCAGGACCGAGGTCCCGCCCCGCCGCCTGCGGACCAGGGCCATCTGGCGCTCGAACGTGCCGTCGACCCGCCGCCGCACGGCCTCGGCCGACAGGCCCCGGCGGGTATAGACCAGCGTCAGCAGCGCCCGGTAGGTCATGCCCGGCTTCGCCGCGCCCTCGGGCAGGCCGAAGATCTCGGCATAGCGCCCGTTGGCCAGGATCAGCCGCGCATCGGCACCGAACAGGCACAGCCCGTGCGACATGTTCTGCAGCGCGATGTCCAGATTGCGCGTCATCTGCGCGATCCGGTCGGCATCGGTCTTGCGCTTGGTGTCGTCGCGCACGCTCACGGCAAAGCCGACCTGGGCCCCGGCCTCGTCCCGGACCGGGTTGATCGTGACCGACGCCCAGAACGGGCTTCCGTCCTTGCGATAGCGCCATCCCTCGCGCGCCACCGTGCCCTCGCGCGCCTCGGCCAGCAGCCGCTGCGGCACGCCGTCGCGCCGCTCGGCCTCGGAATACAGGCGGCCGCCCACCCGCCCCAGCACCTCGCGCGCGGAATATCCCGTCAGCCGCTGCGCGCCGACGTTCCAGGTGGTGACCCGCCCCGCGTCGTCCAGCATGTACACCGCATAATCCCGCGCCTCGTCCACCAGCAGGCGAAAGCCCAGCTCGTTCCGCCAGGCCGCCAGTCAGGCGCGATAGGTGTTTTGTCCCGGGATTTGGTGGTGCGGATTATGTATGAACCGTGATGGTTCTTTTTCCCACTGCTGACAAATGAATTCATATGGAGTGAGGCCGCGCAGGGTCTTGAGCCTGCGGGCGAAATTGTAGGCGGTAACGAAGTCGGCGAGGTGTTGACGCAACTGGTCATGTGTTTCGTAGTAGAAGCGCTTGACGGTGGCGTCCTTGATCGTGCGGTTCATCCTCTCGACCTGGCCATTCGTCCAGGGATGTCGCGGCTTTGTCAGTCGATGCTCGATATCGAGATCAGCACAGGCCAGTTCAAAAGAGTGGCACCGGAACAGGACACCATCCGCCCGCATGGCCTTGATGTCTTCGGGTGTCCATCCATTGCCGGCCGGATCGGTAAAATGCGTGCCGTTATCGGTCAGCACGGTATGGATGCGGTAGGGAACCGCAGCGGCCAGAGCACGCAGGAAGTCACCGGCAACGCGACGTGTCGCTTTCTCGTGCAATTGGACAAAAGCGAATTTCGAGGTCCGGTCGATCGCCACCAGAAGATAAAGGCGCCCCATTTCAGTGCGGACTTCAGCAATGTCGATGTGAAAATAGCCGATCGGATAACTCTTGAACTTCGACCGTTTTGGTTTGTCGCCTTCGGTCTCGGGCAGGCGGCTGATCCCATGGCGCTGAAAACAACGGTGCAGGGAAGATCGCGTCAGATGCGGGATCGTCGCCTGAAGCGCATAAAGGCAATCATCAAGAGGCAGCAGGGTATGGCGACGGAAGGCCACAACGATCGCTTCTTCTTCGGTCGACAGGATGGTTGAGGATGCGACCTTCGGACCGGTGCGTCGATCCGACGTATCGGTCCGCCCCTTCCATTTGGCGACCGTCTTCGGGTTGATCCCGTAGCGTTTCGCCAGAACCCTCAGGCTCTCTTGACTATGTTGTATCGCTCGACGGACTGCCGCTGTCGTCGTGGCGCTTCCGTGGTGAACCTGGCCCATAGCGCATCCTTCCACTCATGTGAAAATAATGCACCACCAAATCCCGGGACCAAACAGATAGGTAATGATCGAGGCCGCCAGCCCGATCGGCAGCAGCGCGCACGCCATCACGCCGATAATCACGACCATCAGCATCGGGGACAGCAGGTGACGCGCCAGGTCCGGCGGGCTCGACGCCGCCACCACGTCCGTATCGGCCATGGCGATGAAATGCAGGCTCATGATCGCCAGCGTCATCAGCCACGCGGGCACCAGGCAGCGGAACGGCGCGCTGCTGCCCCACCGGGCGGTCAGGAACGCCGCGATGGAAAATCCACCGCCGACCAGCAGCGCCAGGGCGGACATCGGCTCGTTCCATGTCAGCCCGTGCATGCGCGCCGCCTGCAGGCCCATCACATGCATGGCCGCCACGCCCAGGATGAACAGGATACCCGCGCCGACGCCCACCAGGATTTCCCGCATGCGAGTCCGCCGCGTCCGGGCCGCCCGATCCGCCCCGGCATCCGCATCGCCATCCGCGTCCCCGCCGGCCAACGCCCCGGCGGCGACGGGCGCCACGCAGCCGGCCAGCAGAACGGCGGCGCCGCTCGCCAGCATGGACACGCCCAGCGACAGCACCACGGGGCGCAGCCGATAGGCCGCCACCACGTCGGACCCAAACGCCAGCATGCCGAGGAAATGCGTCGCCCAGACGCCAAATCCCCCGGCAACGCCCGCCGCCGCCGCCCAGATCACCCGGCCACGTCCCGCCGTGCGCCGCAGCCGGCGCAGCAGCATCATCGCCACATAGCTGCTCGATACACACAGCATCACCGCCGCTGCGACACCGATCACACCATGCTTCAGAATGACCCAGGCCAGGATCCGTGACATAAAAAACAACATCCACACAATAATTCGGCCACGATCGGCGGCATGTCCGTCCGATAGCCGATCTTGCGCCCCACGGACACCCGCCATAACCGGGACGCCGCGTTCCAACCGGTGCAAAGGCGGCACGATCCGGGGCCTCTCCTTCTCCCCCTCATCCTCCTCCTTCCGGCCCGGTGGCTGGGGTGGGACCGGTGGGTCTCATCCCCCCGGTACGGGCCGACTGGCCGCGCCACTTCCCCCGTACCGGCCGCCGCCGCCCCACCGTCCCCACCTTTCCCCACCCCGGATCTCTTCAGGATACGACCCGTTCCACCGCCCACTTCTTCACCCCGCCATGGGCCATCCCGCATTCCGCGATGCGCAGGCCCTCGATCACCCGCCCCCGGCGGGCCAGGAACCAGCGGGCCAACCGACGGGAATTGATCCGGCCGGCCGGGGTGCCGGCAATCCGCACCAGCGCGTCGCGCAGCTCCGGGTGGCGCAGCCCGGTGCGGTAGCCGGCGGCGTCCGTGCTTTCCAGCGCCGACAGCTCCTCGATCTCGCGCACCGTGCGGCCGCAATGCCGGCCGGTGCCGGCGGCCTGGGCCAGCAGGCCCAGGATCTCGCGCAGTTCGCCGCGCTCGGGGTCGTCCTCGCGCGCGGCCTGCATGCTCAGGCACGGATCGGCCCGGCCCAGCCAGACCAGGGCGGCCCGCACCGTGCGGCTCCATCCCTCGAACGACGCCAGCGGCGGCAGGTCCAGCGCCGCCCCGCTGCCCATCCAGGCCCGCAGGATCGTCAGGCAGGCCGCGACATACCCACCCCGGTCGGCCATGATGTCGGCGACCGGATCGCGGGCGAAGCGCCGCAGTTCCGGCTGTTCGATCCCCGCATCCAGGGTCGCGACCAGCGTGCGCCGCGTCATGTCGCCGCGCACGCGCAGCGCGTTGCCGGTGGCGAAGATCACCGCCCGGTTCTCGATCTCGACGCTGGACGACGTCCCCAGCTCGCGCAGCCGCACGATCGGGCGTTCCGTCGCCTGGCACAGCAGGTCGCCGCCCAGTTCCTCGTTCACATTGTCCAGCGACAGGATCGGATACCCCGCCAGCAGCAACCCGGTCAGGCGCTTTTCCATCTCCGCCACGTCCTCGCCCGCGCTGGTCACGGGGCAGACGCGCCCGGTCGCGATCACGCTGGCCAGGTCCACCAGGAAGCTCTTGCCCGACCCGGGCGCGTTGGCGCGGAAGGCGAACAGCGGGCTGACCGGCATCATCCCCCGCACCACGGCGGTCAGGATGCCGGCCAGCGCCACCGACCGGTCGGCCTCGGCCACGAACGGAAATTCCGCCAGCAGCGCCTCCAGCCGCGCCAGAGCCCGCATGGCGGCCTCGCGCGTGGGCTCGGGCAGGCACAGTTCCAGCGTCGGGTCGTCCACATGGTACAGCCGCGTCGCCGGGTCGTATCCCGGCGCCATCAGCACCGACCCGTCGGGGCGCAGCGTGGGGGTGGTGATCACCCCGGCAATGACGGGAAACGGCCATGTACCGGCCCGGCTCAAAATCACCTGCGCCGCCGCCGCCGGCGGGTCGATCGCCTTCCACGCCTGGCTGCGCCGGTCGAAACGGCGCCATTCCACCGCCTGGCACAGCAGGTCGGTCAGGGCATGCACCCCCACCTCGACCAGGCACGCCGCCTGGGTCAGCCGCCCGTCGGCCGCCGCGACCTCGCGCCGGCCGGGCCGGGCCAGGCTGGTGCCGCGCTGGTAGATGGGGGCGTTCGCGGCCATCAGCGCGCGCTCGCCCGCGCTGGCCACCAGGTCGATCTCGCCGCCCCGTACCGCGATGGGCTCCAGCGCCGCGACGCGGCGTTCCATCGGCCGCCCGGCCTCGCCGCCCGCGCGCTTGACGCTGGTGCCGCACAGCACCGGCCCCACCCGCTCGCGCAGCCAGTTCCGCGGCTCGACCACGCACAGGTCGGCGGCGTCCTCGCCCGGCTCCATGTCGCTGACGTCGATGACGCGCACGGTCGCGGCGATGGGCGCCAGAAGGGCGGCGATCTCCGCCGCCGCCTTCTCGCCCGGCGCGTCATGGTCGGGCCAGATGATGACGTGCCGCCCGGCCAGGGGGCCCCAGTCGGCCTTGTCCACATTGCCGGTGCCCGCCGTCCAGGTCACGCAGGCCATGCGCGGGAACAGGCACTGCGCGGCATCCGCCGCCTTCTCGCCCTCGCAGACCAGCACGGTCCGCGCCCGCACCACGCGCTCCAGCCCGTACAGCGACCGGGGCGCCCCCGCGTGGCGCGGATGCCAGCCGGCGCGGGCCTCCCCGCCCTCGCGCAGCATGCCCCAGGTCAGCGGCATGATCCGCTTGCGCTCCTGCGCGGTGGCATCGCGCCGCAGCACATAGCGCACCACCCGCCCCGACACGTCGCGATAGGCATAGACATGGTCCCACCCGCGCAGGTCGGGCATCGGCGCGCCAGCCGGCGGCACCCCGGGCACCCAGTCGGGCAAGGGGTCGGAAACCGGCTCGGCCGCCTCCATCCCGCCGGTCACCCCCAGCATCCGCCCCAGGTCCCGCGCCGCCCGCACCCGGTCGTCGCGCGCATGCAGCGCGGCATACAGGCTGATCGGGTCGCCGCCGCGCGGCCCGCCGGCGAAATCGGCCCACCGCCCGGTGCGCAGGTTGATCGACAGCGACCGCCCCGGCGCGTTGTCCAGCCCGCCGACCACCCATTCGTCGCCGCGCCGCCGCCCCGCCGGCAGCCAGCGCGCCACCAGCACCGGCCACTGCGCCAGCGCCGCGTCATTGATCGCGTCGAAGGGAATCATCGCCTCAACATTCCGCACGACATGTCGGACACAGCCGCAGGAACGGCGAGCGCACGCTGAACCCGGCGCCGCAATTCAGGCACGACCGGTCGATCAGCGGCGGCGGGGCCGGCTTCGGCGCATCCTGCGGCGGCCGGCGGCGACGATAGCTCAGCCGGTCGCGGACGGTCTGCACCCGCATCTCCAGCGCCTGCGCCACCTGCGTCACCCGCATCCCCTCCGCCAGCATGGCGTCCACCCGCGGGTCCAGCCGCTTCCAGTCATATTTCGATGGCCTCATGACCGCCCCCCGATCACCCTGTTGGGCGGACCGGCCCGTCCTTCCGTGGCCCGTCCTTCCGGGGCCCCGCTCTCCCCGGTCCGGGCGGCGCGGATATAGGCCGCCACCCGCGCCCGCGTGGCCCGCCGCACCTCCCGCCCCGCCCGCATTTCATGGACGAAGCGGGGGTCGTTCATCGCCCGCATGCCGAAGGACGTGGCCGACAGGCCGCTCTCCCCCAGGAACGCCTCGATGGCGCGCAGCAGGGGGTCACACCGATAGGAAACAAGATAGGTCCGCATGGATAGGACAATAATAGGAAGATTCCTGCCGATCAAGAGGCAAAAACCTATTGGGAATTCCCTATTCCGCTCGGCATAATAGGGTCATGTCCATTCTGACCCCCTCCCGCTACGCCCTGCTCAGGCTGATCGCCGGGGCCCAGAGCAACCTGAAGGCGGAATCCCTGGCCCTCGGCCGCAATCACGCCTACCTGCAGCAATATATCCACAAGGGTACGCCCCAGAAGCTGCCCGAGGACGTACGCGACGCCCTGGCCCGCCGCTTCGCGGTCAGCCCGAACGTCTTCCGCGACGACATGGACCCGAACTGGGAACCGCTGGACCCCCCACCCTTCCCCCCGCGCCCGAGGAGGCAGAGGCCCCGGCCGTCCGCGCTCGAGCCCGCGCGCCAGGGTCGCCATTCCTTCGCCGGGGAACGCGGCGGCCCCGGCGCCCTGCCCTCGAACATGGCGGTCGAGGACGGGCCCCAGCCGGTCGATCACTGGTTCCTGCCCCGCCGCTTCCTGGGCGCCTTCACCGACAGTCCCGAGGCCCTGGTGGTGCTGCGCGTCGCGGGTGACAGCATGGAACCCGACTACCAGGCCGGCGAGCGCGTGCTGGTCGATACCGCGCACCGCACCCCTTCGCCCCCCGGGGTCTACGTGCTGTGGGACGGGTTCGGTCTGGTGCTGAAACGGCTGGAAATCGTCTACGGGTCCGAAGACCCGGTCAGCGTGCAGATCATGAGCATCAATCCCGGCTATCCGACCTATACCCGCGCGCTGGACGAGGTCCATATCAATGGGCGTGTGGTGGGCAAGTGGGTCTGGAAGTGACCGGCCCGGCCACACGCCGGCCACGATCGTACGCGACGTGACACCGTGCGGGCCCGCGTGGCCCGATAGGAAACCGATAAGGATGCCAACCATGACCACGACGATCCGATCCACCTGCGCGCTGCTGGCGATGCTGGCCCTCGCCGGCTGCTTCTACGACCGCCCGCCCTATCGGGGCTGGCACCGCGGCTATTACGGCGGCCATTACGGATGGTATGACGAGCGCGGCGGCTGGCGCGGCGACTATCACCGCTGAACCGTCGATCCATCCTGAGCACGACCGCACGGAACGATGCCGATCCTGATCCTGCCCACCCTCTCGCTTCCTGAATCGGAACTGGAGGTCAGCTATATCCTGGCCTCCGGTCCGGGCGGGCAGAACGTCAACAAGGTCGCGACGGCGGCGCAACTGCGGTTCGACGCCGCGCGCTCGCCCTCGCTGCCCGACCGCATCCGCGCGCGGCTGCTGGACCTGGCCGGCAGCCGCGCGACGCGCGAGGGCGTGATCGTCATCACCGCCCGCCGCTTCCGCACCCAGCAGCGCAACCGCGAGGACGCGATCGAGCGCCTGGCCGACCTGATCCGCCAAGCCGCCCACCGCCCCGCCTTCCGCGTCGCCACCCGCCCCGGCCGCGCCGCCCGCCAGCGCCGCCTGGACGGCAAGGCCCACCGCGCCGGCATCAAACGGGGCCGCAGCGGCCGCTTCGACGACTGAATGGCTGCCAGGGTCGTGTCGGCACGTCGACACACCGCAATCGTCACGTGACGTCCGGCCGAAAAACCGCTCCCATACCCGCGACATCGACTATCCGCACATCGACGGGGAACGACGATGCAGACACGGGCAATGCAGGCCACGATCCGCTTCGGGCTGGGCCCGCCCACACAGGCCCCCATTTTGTTGGTCCCCGAGGTCTGGTTGCGGGCACAAAACACGGCCGAAAAAAAAACGCGCTTTCCCCCGGACCTGCCCGACAGCGCCGAGGGCCTGCGCCGCCTGCGCGACCAGCGGCGGATGAAACTGCAGGGCGACCCGCTGGTCGGCCCGCTGTTCCAAGCCGACGCCATGGCCCAGATGGCCCAGGCACTGGCCAGCGACCAGCCGTTCCGCGAGCGCCTGGTCTGGTTCTGGGCCAACCATTTCACCGTCAGCCTGCGCCAGGGCGGCACCCGCGCCACCATCGGCCCCTATGTGCGCGAGGCCATCCGCCCCCACGTCACCGGCCGGTTTTCCGACATGCTGCTGGCGGTGATGCGCCACCCGGCCATGCTCATGTATCTGGACAACGCCTCCTCGATCGGCCCCGACAGCCCGGCCGCCCAGGCCGCCCGCCGCCACGGCCAGGCGCGCGGCCTGAACGAGAACCTGGCCCGCGAATGCCTGGAACTGCACACCCTGTCGCCCGCCGCCGGCTACACCCAGCAGGACGTCACCGCCTTCGCCGCCATCCTGACCGGCTGGACGGTGGATTTGCGCGCCGACCCGCCCGGCTTCGCCTTCCGCGCCGCAGCCCACCAGCCGGGTGACAAGCAGGTGATGGGCCGGATCTTCCCCCCGGGCGAGGAAGGCGGCATCCAGGCCCTGCGCTGGCTGGCGGACCACCCCGCAACGCACCGCCACCTGGCCGTGCGGCTGGCGACCCATTTCATCGCCGACACACCCCCGCCCGCCGCCATCCAGGCCATCGCCGCCGCCCTGCGCGACAGCGGCGGCGACCTGGGCGCTGCCGCAGTGGCGGTCGTCGCCCGGCCCGAAGCGTGGCATACCGAATCCTGGCGCACCGGGGCCGGGCACGCCGGCACCAAACTGCGCATGCCGTGGCAATACGCGCTGGCGGCGCTGCGCGCGCTCGACCCACCCCCCACCGACGACCCGCACCGCTCCCCCGCGCGGCTGCTGATGGGCGCGATGGCGCAACTGGGCCAGCCGCTCTGGAACGCCCCGCTGCCCAACGGCTGGTCCGACCGCGCGGCGGACTGGTCGGCCCCGTCCGACATGATCGCCCGCGCCGACTGGGCCTATGGCTTGGCGGGGCGGGACATCGCGGCGGGGGCCGACCCGCTGGATATCGCGCATGCCAGCCTGGGCCCGGTCCTGCGCCCGGCCACGCTGGCGGCGCTGTCGCACGCGGCCTCGCGCCGCGACGCCCTGACGCTGCTGTTCACCGCCCCAGAATTCCAGAGGCTCTGACATGCTGATTCCGCGCCGGACCGCCCTGCTGGGCCTCGCGAGCAGCTGGATGCTGGAATCGTCGTCCCTGGCGCTGGCCCGCCCCGTAATTCCGGCCCGCCGCGACGGGCGGCTGGTCGTCGTCATCCTGCGCGGGGCGCTGGACGGCATGGCGGCCGTCGTCCCGTACGGCGACGCCGCCCTGGCGGCCTGGCGCGCGCGCCTGCTGCCGCCCGAGCCCGGACGGCCGGGCGGCCTGCTGGACCTGGGCGGCTTCTACGGCCTGCATCCGGCCCTGGCGACGCTGCACGCGCTCTATGCCCAGGGCGCGCTGCTGCCGATCCACGCCGTGGCCGGCCATTACCGCAGCCGGTCGCATTTCGAAGCCCAGGACTACATGGAAAGCGGCGCCGACACCCGGCTGACCAGCGGATGGCTGAACCGGGCGGTGGGCGCGATGGCCCCCGCCCCGCACGGCCCCGACGGCGCCGGCCTGTCGGTCGGCCTGTCCGCCCCGCTGCTGCTGCGCGGGCCGGCCCCGATCGGCAGCTACAACCCGCACGGGGGCGCCGGCCCCGACCCCGACCTGCTGGCCCGGATCGCGGCGCTGAACGCCCCCGACCCGCTGCTGGGGCCGGCCCTGCGCGCCGGCCTGCGGGCGGACGCCTATTCGGCCCATGAACTGAAAACTCGTGGAATGGAGATGAATACCGGCCCATCTCCCGCCCCGGCGGCCCCCCGCCGCCCGGATGCGTTCGTTACCCTGTGCCGCACCGCCGGCACCCTGCTGCCCGCCCCGGACGGCCCCCGCGTCGCGGCGCTGGAGCTCGGGGGATGGGACACCCATGCCGCGCAGGTCGGGCGGCTGGCCGGCCCGCTGGCGCGGCTGGACGCCGGGCTGGGCGCGCTGCGCGACGGGCTGGGCACGGCCTGGCCCCGCAGCGTCGTGCTGGTGATGACGGAATTCGGCCGCACGGTGCGCGTCAACGGCACCGGCGGCACCGACCATGGTACCGCCACGGTGGCCCTGCTGGCCGGCGGCGCCGTCGCGGGCGGGCGCGTCGCCGGCACCTGGCCCGGCCTGGCCGCCGGGCAATTGTTCGAAAACCGCGACCTCGCCCCCACCACCGACCTGCGCGCGGTGGCCAAGGGCGTGCTGCGCGACCATCTGGGCCTGCCCTCCTCGACCCTGCCCCGCATCTTCCCCGACAGCGCCGATGTCCCGCCCCTGCCGGGACTGGTCCGGACCTGATCATCTGAAATTAGGGCGATGTTCCCTTCATAGCGACAAATTAGCCACAATTCAAGACTTGAAATGACCACCCCCACAAAATATCTTTTGATCAATAAAATATATTATGAATTCGCCTCCAAATGCCTTTGATTATAGGAGAGTAGCATTGACTCCCGAGACCCTTACAGCCCCGCATTCTACCCGCACCCCCTGCTCGGACGGAAAGATCAGCCTGGTTATATTTGACTGTGACGGCGTACTTATTGATGGCGAGCGCCAGTCGACCAGCCTGATGGCGCAGGAGGCCCGGCGCTACGGCTGGAACCTGTCCGACAGCCAGGCCCACCGCATTTTCACCGGCGGCGAACTGACCAAGATCGGCGAACTGATCGGCCAGAAGACCGGCCGCGAGATCCCTGCCGACTGGGATATGATGATGCAGAACCGCATCGTCGACATGATGAAAACCGAAGCCGAAACCGTGGACGGCGCCGAAGCCATGCTGGAATCCGTCATCCAGCTCGGCCTGCCCATCCGCGTGGGCTCCAACTCGTCGGGCGCCGAAATGGACGCCAAGTTCCAGAACACCGGCCTGGACGAAGTGCTGGAAAAGGAACGTATCCATTCCGGCCGTGACCTGGACATGCCCAAGCCGCGCCCGGACATCTACCTGCACGCCGCGCAGGCCGAAGGCGTGGCGCCCGAGGAATGCATCGTGCTGGAAGATTCCGATGCCGGCGTCGAAGCCGCGCGCCGGGCGGGAATGGCCTGCGTCCTGCTGCGGCCGCTCGACAAGCCGGCGCCGGAATGGCCGGGCCTGTTCCGCATCGCCCACCTGTCGGAATTTCCCCCGTTGCTGGAAACCCTGATGGACCAGCGGCAGGCGGCCTGATCCCCACCCGATGGCGGGGACGGTTACCTAGTACCCGCCGCCGTCATACCCATAGCTGCCCTTGGTATTGACGCCGACATCGCCATAGCCGTCGCCACGGAACTGCCGCGTGCCTCTATCGCCGTAATCGGGTCCGCACGCCGCCAGAAGCAGCAGCCCGGCCAGCGGCAGCACCCGCAGCGCGCGGACCGCAACCGCGCGCGTCCGGTCGGTTCCGTTTTCGTCCATATCCCCGTCTATCCTTTTCCGATCTTCAGCACATGCGGCGCATGACGTCGTCTCGCAAGACCCGCGCGTGATACACGGCCGCCGCCGCGTGGCCGGCCGCCAAGATGATGATCCCCCAGGCCAGCCAGTCGTGCAGCGTGCCGAACAGACGGTGCGACGCCTGCGAAAACGCGCCGAAGGGGGACGCGATCGGCACGCCGAACGCCACCACCGGCCTGCCGGTGGACCAGCGGGCCAGATAGCCCAGCGCGATTTCCGCCCCCACGGCCACGTACAGCACGCCATGCACCGCGTGCGCCGCCCGGTCGGCCGTCCCCCGCGCGGCAAAGCGGATCGCCCGCCCGCCCGTGACCCGCCACGCGATCCGGGTCACGAACAGCGCCGCCAGCAACACCCCCAGCGACAGATGGAACGAAACCAGCGTGCCATGCAGCGACCGGGGCACCCGGTGCATCAGCTCGCCCAGCACGAACTGCGCCAGGATCAGCACCGCGCATCCCCAGTGCAGCCACCGTGTCTCGACACTGTAGCGCACGGGCGCGGCGTTCAGTCCCCCCGGATCGATCGCACCCATGCCGTCCATGCCCGCCCCCTTCGCAAACCCATCCCATGCCGATACGGCGCGGAGGGGGCGGGACGCAAGGCCCGCATTCACAGCACGGGCAGCCACACCGCCAGCGCCAGCAGCGCGGCCAGCAGGACCGGCGGGGTGATCGCCAGGCCGACGCGCATATACTGCCCCCAGCCGATGCGCAGCCCCTTTCCGGCCAGCACATGCAGCCATAACAGGGTCGCCAGGCTGCCGATCGGGGTGAATTTCGGCCCCAGGTCGCAGCCGACGATATTGGCGTAGACCATCAGTTCGCGCGTCTGCGGCGCGATGTCCTGCGCCTGCTGGATCGCCAGCGCACCGACCAGCACGCTGGGCATGTTGTTCAGTCCCGACGACAGCAGCGCGGCCAGGACCCCGGTCCCGAGGGTGGCGACGATCGTGCCCCGGTGCCCCAGCCACACCAGCGCGTCCGCCACATGGGCCGTCAGGCCGGCATTCCGCAGCCCATAGACCACCAGATACATGCCCAGGCTGAACAGCACGATCTGCCACGGCGCCCCCCACAGCACCGCGCGCACCGGAATGACCCGACCGCCCGCCGCCAGGGCCAGCAGCACCAGCGCCGCCAGCCCAGCCACCACGCAGACCGGGATATGAAACGGCGCGGTGACGAAGTAGGCGACCAGCAGCGCCGCCAGCAGCGGAAACGCGGCCCGGAACACCATCGGATCGCGAATGGCGCCCGCCGGTTCCGGCAGGGTCGCGACGGCATAGTGTCGCGGTATGTCCCGGCGAAAATACAGCCACAGCACGCCGAACGTCGCGGCCAGCGACACCATGTCCACCGGCACCATGACGGCGGCATAGCGGTCGAACGGCACGGCGAAGAAGCCGGCGCTGACGATGTTGACCAGATTGGAAATCACCAGCGGCAGGCTGGTCGTGTCCGCGACGAAGCCGGTCGCGATCACGAAGGCCAGCGATGCCGCGTGCGACAGCCGCAGCGACGCCAGGATGGCGATGACGATGGGCGTCAGCAGCAGCGCCGCCCCGTCATTGGCGAAGATCGCGGCCGTCGCCGCCCCCAGCCCCACGACCAGCGGGAACAGCACCCGCCCCCGCCCGCCGCCCCAGCGCGCGATATGAAGCGCCGCCCACTGGAAGAACCCGGCCCGGTCCAGCAGCAGCGAGATGACGATCAGCGCGATGAAGGTGAAGGTCGCATTCCAGACGATATGCCAGACCACCGGAATGTCCCGCGCGTGGATGACGCCCGCCGCCCACGCCACCCCCGCCCCGCCCAGCGCGCTCCACCCGATGCCCAGCCCCCTCGGCTGCCCGGGAAGCCGGGGCTGCCAGATGACGAGGATCAGCGTGACCAGAAAGATCGCAAGCGCCAGCATCACGCGCCCTGGCGCGGCGGCAGGATGTCCAGGACGCGCTCGGCCGGGCGGCACAGCCTGACCCCCAGCGGCGTCACGACGATCGGCCGGTTGATCAGGATCGGATGCGCCATTATGGCGTCGAGCAGCCGGTCGTCGCTCAGCCCCGCGTCATCCAGCCCCAGTTCGTCATGGGGCGTTCCCCGGCGGCGCAGCACGTCGCGCACCGGCACCCCCATGCGCGCGATCAGCCCGGCCAGTTCGTCACGCGATGGCGGCGTCTTCAGATATTCGATGATGGTGGGCGCGATGCCCGCATCGCGGATCAGGCCCAGCACGGTCCGCGACGTGCCGCAGGCCGGGTTATGGTAGATGGTTACGCACATGGATCAGGTCTCCGAAGCCGGACGGCAGGCGGCCAGGTCGGCCAGCAGCGGCGCACACACATCCGGCGCCCCGCCGCAGCAATCCCTGACCAGGAAGAGGACCAGGCCCCGCAGCACCGAAAGGTCGGCCCGGTAGATGATGGACCGGCTGCGCCGTGTCGCGCGGACCAGGCCGGATCGCGCCAGGATCGCCAGATGCGTCGACAGCGTGTTCTGCGGCACCCCCAGCCGATGGGCGATTCCGCCGGCCGGCAGCCCCTCGGGCTCGTGGCGCACCAGCAGCCGGAACGCGGCCAGGCGGCTGGGCTGCGCCAGGGCCGCCAGAACGTCCAGCGCGCCCGCGACCTCCCGATCCGACGGGTCCACCGGGTCCTGGCAGGGTGATCCAATTTCCATATATCGACGTAAGACGATATATGGAAATTGGTCAAGGCGCATGACCGAATTGTGATACGGAGCCCGGGCCGTATCGGGCATCATGCCGCCGCGAAGGAGAAAGCACGGCATGACAGCACGATACAGCATTTCCGCGCGACTGGCCCGGGCGGCCGTTCCCCTGGTTGCCGCCTGCCTGGCGGCGGCCCCGATGGTCGCGCCGCGAACGGCGGCGGCCCAGACGGCGGCCCAGACGGCGGCCCAGACGGCGGCTCGGGCGGCGCCGGCTCCGACGGTGGCCACCGGCCATCGGGACATCCTGCTGCAGGCCGACCGGGCCTGGAACGGCACGCCCTATGACCACTATCCCGCCGGCACGCCGCAACTGACGATCATCCGCCTGACCATAAAACCGCACACCGCCCTGCCGTGGCACACCCACCCGGTGCCGAACGCCGGATACGTGCTGGAAGGGCAATTGACCATCACCGACCGCGAAACCGGCAAGTCCCGGACCTTCCATACCGGCGAATGCTTCGCCGAAACGGTCAACGACGTCCATCACGGCGTGTCCGGCGATACGCGGACCGTGCTGCTGATCACCTATGCCGGCGTGCCCGGCACGCCGACCTCGGTCCCGGTCAAGGGCGAGAAGCCGGAATATTAAGAGCGTCCCTGTTCAATACGCCCCGCCCAGCCCGATCGCCGGCCTGTTGGCGACACCGGGCGCGGGCGGGTCGAACTGATGGAACGCGTCGCGACCTCGCGCCGCCGGCGGAGGCGAGGGGTGCGACGCACAGCCGGCCAGCACTGCGATCAGGACAAGGCAGACAAGGCAGGATCGTCGCATCGCCGCGTACTCCGAGCCGGCCGGCGCCATTGCTACGCGTCCAGCAGCGCCGCGCCGATACAGGTTCCGGGCTTGCGGCCCGGGCAGGCGAACAGGCCGCTTCCGATATGAGTCGTGAACTGGTTCATCATATCGAACTTCGCCATGCGATCGAAGATTTTCGTGAATCCGGTACGCGGGTCCTGCTGGTAGCACAGGAACAGAAGTCCTGCGTCGAGCTCGTTCCCCTGATGCCAGGGCGGCCAGCGCTCGGCGGTGAAGCTCAGCCCGTTATCGTAGGAATAGGCCCGGCGCAGGATCTGCGCGCCGCCATTCTCCGAAGGCGCCGCCAGGCGCGCATGGGCATTCTCGGCAATCACAGGGTTGCCGTCATGGTCCTGGGCCTTCAGGTCCAGCGGGTCCGATTCGCGATGACCGCCGATCGGGGCGCCGCTTTCCTTCATGCGGCCCATCGTTTCCTCCTGGAATCCCACCTTCATGCGGTCCCAGTGTTCCAGCGCGATGCGGATGATGCGGGCCACCTGGTAGCTGCCGCCCTGCATCCATGCGACGTCGTCCGGCGCGGCCCAGACGAAGCGGTCCGTGGCCCGGGGACTGGTCGTATCGGGATTCATCGTCCCGTCCTTGAACCCCATCAGGTTGCGCGGCGTCGTGTGCCTGCCGAAGTCGGGCAGAAAACCCGCCTGGGCCCAGCGGGGCTCGGCCATGCCATAGGCCAGGCGCGCCAGAACCCGCGCCGCATGCAGGGCGGTCTGCGGGTCGTTGGCGCAGCTCTGGATGGACAGGTCGCCCCCGGTCCGCGCGGGCACAAGCTGGTCGCCCGTGAAACGCGGCAGGTCGGCCAGCGCCGCAGGCCGGCGGGATGCCAGGCCGAACCGGTCCCTGCCATCCTGCGTGAACAGGCCGGGGCCGAAGCCGAATGTCAGGGTCAGGCCCTTCGGGGACAGGCCCTCGGCCTCGCCGGAATCGACGAAGTCGGGAATGGCGTGGCCCGCCATCATGGCGTCCGCCGCCTGCGTCCAGCGGCGCATCAGGGCGGCGACGTCCGCACGCTTTTCGGCGGTGATGTCGAACGTCATGAAATAGATGCTCGATTGCTGCGGCGTGGTAATGCCCGGCTGGTGCAGGACGGGCGCCGAAACCGGACGAACCGCCCGGGCCGGGCCGGCCACGGCATTCAGGCCAGCCACGCCAAGCGCGCCCTCCAGGAAAGCGCGGCGGCTGAAATACGGGTTCATGTCGTCCCGCCCCCTCATGGCCTGCTAAGATTCAGCGTATTCATGTCGTCCTCGACATAATAGAAGCTCTTGCCGTCGGGGGTCATTGCCAGGCCGAACAGGTCGCCGTTGCCCGGGGGCTGCTGGGCCTGGTCGCTGTCGATCCACTGGGCGTAGATCTGCTTCTTCGCCACCGGATCGATCTCCACGACCTGGCCGTTGCGCCCGTTGGACACCAGCAGATGGTGGCCCGGCACCCACATCATGGCCAGGGGCCAGTTCAGCAGTCCGCCCTTGGTGATGACGCGGCCTACCGCGTCGTCGGTGCGGGTGACGGGGTCGGTGCGGGTCACGGCGTTGTCGATGGCCGTGACCTCGTCGTCATACCCATCGGTGACATAGAGCGTGCCGTCCGTATCCAGCGCCAGCCCCGTCGGGCCGAACAGGAAATTGTCGCGATCCGCCCGGGCGGAAAAGCCGCTGGCGACGACGGTCTGTTTGTCCAGGACCGGTGCCTGGCCCTGCGGGATGCGCAGATCCAGCCGCAGGACCGTGGCCTTGTGCAGGATCGGCGGATAATGCGTGGCAGGGTCCAGGACGTTCGGCCCGGGCAGGTCGTAGCCCGACATCGAGATGAACAGCGTGGCCGTGTCGCCGCGATCGATGGCGGCGATATCGCCCCAGGGCGCGTTGATCAGCGGGCCCTTCCAGGTCGCGGCCAGATGACCGTTCGCATCCAGCACCGCCAGGCAGCCGTCGCCCTTGGTCAGGGTGGACCCGTCCTTGCTGGGCGCGCTGCCGACGATCACCCAACCCGATTTCAGCACCGTCAGCGCGGTGGTCAGCCCCACGCCGCCGGGGCAGGCGGCCAGATGCGGCGGCAGGCTGGCGAACTGCGTCACGTTGCCCGTGGCGGGGGAGTAGACGACGATGGTCGACCCGGTCCCCTGAAGGTTGCTGATGTTGTTGAAATTGGTGACCAGCACATCATCCTTGTGCAGCACCCCCATGTCCTGCGGCACCACGACGACCGCGTAGGGATTCAGATCGCCATTACCGGGGCTGGTCGAGGCCAGCATCGTGTGGCGATGAAGGGATTCCAGGAACCCCTTCGGCCCGGCATGGGCCGCGGCCGGCGCCAGCGCGGCAAGGAACGCCGCGCCCATGAGAAAGCGTGTGATGAATGGCTGCATGATCAAAACTCAAAGCGCAATGTTGGTGCGAAAGCCGAGCACCAGCTCGTTATGGATATGGTGGTCGGGATGGGAAGGATTCGGGATGCCGCCGCCAGGATTGAAGATGTATTGGAAATCCGGCTGCCACTGCATCCACCCGGTGAACTGGTACTGGTATGTCGCCTCGACATAGGTCTCGCCGCCCTGCGGCGGGGAATAGACGCCCGTATACTGGTGGACCGCACGGTCATAGCGCGCCAGCGCGCTGCTGACATGGGTGTAACCCATGGCGAGCCCGAACGTGTCGTCGGTTCGATAAGGAAACGGGTCCTTCATCGTCACGCCGTAGTTCAGGCTGAAATCGACCGGCACGCGATCGGCCTGCGGCGTGCCCATGGCGCGGCCGAACATGTTGATCGTGCGGTTGGGGTCCACATGGCTGCGCCATAGCATCTGGTCCATCACCGCATAGAAGCTGAAGGCACCGCGATGATTCACAGGCGTACCGTTGCTGGCCGGCGATGCGAGGGGCGTTCCGGTATTGTCGTAATACTGGTCGGCGAACGGTTCGGAATCGTACCACCCGCCCAGGCGATAGACATGCGACAGCGGCTGCTCGTCATCCGGCGAGACCATGGCGCCCAGCGCGGGATAGACATACTGGATTTCCGCGATCGCCATGACGCCGCGATCGAGCGGGAAACTGGTGCCGGACGCGTTCGTCTGCTGCGGATCGCCCGACAGCGCGCGGGTGGGGCTACCGCTATAGACCCCGCCCAGCACATAGAGCGGGGTCGCCAGCCAGTATTTCCCGCGCACGCCCAGCGCCGAAAGCGGATAGGCCGGACCGCCGCCCGGCAGGTCGGCCGACGGCACCATGGGCCATCCGAACATGGTGTTGGCGAAGATCAGCGCGTTGCTGCTGATCATGTATTCCTGGTCGAGGCTCTGCTGGCCGATCTTGATGTCGAGCTGCTGCTGGTCGAGGAATTTCTGGTCGAACCACAATTCCCACAGCCGCGTGGACCGGTCGGCCTCGATGCCGCTGATGGTCTGGAGCGCCTGCAGATTGTCCTGGCTGAGGCTGCGGCCGTGGATCTGTTCCATGCTGACGTTGAACGTGCCGCCGTACCAGCCGAAGGCACGCTGGGTGTTGATCTGCAGCACGGCTTGGGTCAGGCCGTCATAATCGACCCCGCGACGGTTGCCGCCCGTGGCGTTGCCGAAGACCTCCGACGTTTCCTGCACGGCCAGGACGGCGCCGTATTTGCCCAGTTCGGGGCGCAGTCCCCACATGTTACCCAGGAAATTCGCCGAGCGGCGCCAGTTGGACAGAAAGCCGAAGACGCCCGACGACGCATCGTCCTCGGCCTCGGCCGCGTTGCCCAGATTGATCGTCGGCGGGACGGCATGCGCCCGCGTGACCGAAAAGGCGCCCAGCGCCAGGCAGCCCGCCGCGACGATCGCACGCGCCGTCCAGGGAACCCGGGCACGACGTGACGCAGTGGGAAGCAGGGGGGCCGGCCGCTGCGACATGACATTCCTTGTGGGAAACCGTTGATGCGATTTATTATCAATAGCGATTTCAATCCGAATTGCAATTGATTTGCATTAAAATATGTCTGAAGCCATGCGGCCGGCAGCCGATCCGCCTTATCCTGCGGCGTACGACTCGCCGCCGCCCATCGGGCCGGCCCACCGACCAAGGAACCGAGAATGCCCGTGCCCCTCCAGATCCGGCTGATGACCGCGTCCGATTTCGATGCAGTCTGGCCCATCCTGCGCGGCGTGGTGCAGGCGCGCGAAACCTATGCCTGGGACCCGGAGATGGACCGCGCGGAAGGCTGGCGCCTGTGGGCGGCGCTGCCGCGCGCCACCTATGTCGCGGAACGTGACGGGGTCATCCTGGGCAGCTATTACATCAAGCTCAACGCCGGCGGGCCGGGCGACCATGTGTGCAATGCCGGCTATATCGTGGCCCCCGAGGCACGGGGCCAGGGGGTCGCGGGGGCGCTGTGCGCGCATTCGCTGGCCGCGGCGCGCCGGATGGGCTTCGCCGCCATGCAGTTCAACGCGGTGGTGGCCAGCAACCATGTAGCGGTACGGCTATGGCGGAAACACGGCTTCATCATCGTGGGCACCGTGCCGGGCGCCTATCGCCACGCCACGCTGGGGCGGGTGGATTGCCACATCATGTACCGCCCGCTGGACGACCTGCCGGAACAAACCGGGAAATGAGACGGCGGCGGTGCTGCCGCAAGCCGCGCCGGAAACTATCCACAGAGTTACCCAGACAGGTACCCCCGGAATCTGTGGATAAGGCCGGGCGACCCTTCGGCCCGATCCGGCCGGGAAATGGCGGTTTTCCGCCAGTTGCCATAAAAGAAACGGACGGAGAGGAATCGCACTTGATTTTGTAACAGCTTTGTGTCGCCCACCCGGGCCGAATCATTCACAGCCCGGGCGCTTCAACGCCTGCCACCCCTGCACACCTGATCAACCCAGGATCAGCAGCACGACCAGCCAGGCGGCGGAGAACAGAATCAGCAGCACGATGCCGATCTGATCCAGCAGCGGCGTCGCTCCGCCACGAGCCCATTTTCCCGGACGGCGCGGGCGGACAACCTGTCTCATGAACGGCCTCCCCTTATCTGGGAATTTTCCTTTTTTCGGAAATATTCAAGCCAGAACGGGAATGTAATCGGATTCCGTCGCCGTTAAAGACCGCCGATACGAAAAAAACGTACCCTATCCCCGTTCGACTTCCAGGGTCGCGAAAGCCACGCGGTCGCGGCCGTTTTCCTTGGCCGAATACAGGGCCATGTCGGCCCGCGACAGCGCATCGTCGCCGCCGGCGTCGGCCAGGCGCATCTTCGAAATCCCGATACTGACCGTCAGCGCGATGCTGTGGCTTTCGAAGGGGACCGGCGTGCCCGCAATCGCCTGGCGCAGACGCTCGGCGATGCGGCCGGCCTCGTCCAGGCCGGTATCGGGCAGGCAGGCGGCGAATTCCTCGCCCCCCATGCGGCCGGTAAAATCGGTGGCGCGCAGCGTGGCCATCAGCACCGTGGCGACATGGCGCAGCACCGCGTCACCCGCCGCATGGCCGTACCGGTCGTTGATGGTCTTGAACCGGTCGATGTCGATCATCAGCACCGCGCCCCCCCGGCTGACGCCACCGCGCAGCATCTGCCAGGCCCTTTCCATTCCTTCGGTGAAGGCGCGGCGGTTCGGCAGGCCGGTCAGGTGATCGACCCGCGCCAGGGCGTGCAGTTCCTGTTCCATGCGCCTGCGCGCGGTCACGTCCACCACCAGCCCGTACCACAGCGTGCCCCCGTCGGGCAGGCCGGTCGGATGGGCGTCGATCTGCCGCCAGCGCAGGCCCTGCTCCGGCAGCAGCACGCGAAAGACGCAATGCCAGGGCGTCAGCGTCGCGGCAGCCGCGGCCAGCGTCGCGCGATAGGTCTCCAGGTCGTCGGGATGCACACGCTCATGGACCGGGATGGTGCTGACCGCCACCTGTTCCGCCGTCAGTTCATAGATCTCGTCGATCCTGGCGCTGGCATAGGGCATGTGGGCCGTGCCGTCGGGCGCGCGCAGGCACTGGAACACCAGGCCCGGAACCTGGTTGGTCAGGTTGGTGATCAGCTCGATGCTCTGCTGCAGCCGCTCGGCCAGGGCACGCATCGAGCTGATGTCGGTCGTCGTGCCCACCATCCGCAGCGCCCTGCCCCGGGCATCGCGGCTGACGACGCGGCCACGGCTGAGCACCCATTTATAGCCGCCGTCCCGGCAGCGCAGCCGGTATTCGGCCTCGTAGAAATCGGTGCGGCCCTCGAAATGGGCGTCCATCGTCGCCTGGACATAGGCCAGGTCATCGGGATGCACGCGGTCGTAGCTCTCCTCGACCCGTGTGCTGACCTCGTCGGGGCGATAGCCCAGGATTTCGACCCAGCCGTCGGAATAGCGGATTTCGCCGGTCACGACGTCGCGGTCCCAGATGCCGGTGCCGCTGCCCGCAACGGCCAGCGCCATGATCTCGTTGAAATCCCGCGTGTGCCCCCGCACCTGTCCCCGTCCCGTCCCCGATCGAAGGGCCGATCTCGTGGCCCGCTTCATCCCCATGAAGTCCCAGACGAGCATATGACACGCGTCCTGCCCGGTCGAGGGGACGCCTTACCCGGGTTACGCCCGCGCGGCGAGGGAAAACCGCAGGTGCGCGCGAACGGCGGGCCATTCCGGCGCGGTGATGCTGTACACGCAACTGTCGCGCACCGTGCCGTCCTTGGCCCGGACATGCCAGCGCAGGATGCCGTCCAGCCGCGCGCCCAGCCGTTCGATGGCCTGGCGGCTCTGCCGGTTCAGGACATGGGTGCGGAATTCCACGGCCAGACAGCCCAGCGTGTCGAAGGCATGGGCCAGCAGCAGCAGCTTGGCCTCGGTATTCAGGCCGGTCCGCTGGACGCTGCGCGCGTACCAGGTGGAACCGATTTCGACACGCGGACCTTCGGCGTCGATGTTCATGAAGGTCGTCATGCCCACGATCCGCCCGTCCGCGCGACGGATCACCGTGAAGGGCAGCATCGATCCCTGGTCGCGCAGGCGCAGCCGCCGGTCGATTTCCGCCCGCATGCCCTCGGGGTCCGGCACGCTGGTGTACCACAGCGTCCACAGCGCGCCGTCCGACACCGCCTCGACCAGCCCGTCATGGTGGTCCCGCGACAGGGGAACAAGCTGGACCAGGTCGCCGGCCAGCGTCACCGGGGCGAGAGGGAGGCGGTCTGTCATGAAGTGTGTTTCCTGCTATGGCGCCACGCGGACGCGGTCGCGCCATCATATAGCGTTGCGGCGCAATGCAACCATTGCGCGCGTTAACGGTTTAGGCTGCGCCGCCCCCGGCAGTGACGTCGAGTGACCACGAACATGAATGCGACCGAGACAGGCATCACCCCAGGACCCGCCCGATATCCCGGCGCGATGCCGCGACCGACAGACGCCGCAGGGAGGATGGCCGGCCGCATGCCCCTGGTTCCGGCACGCGCCTGACTGCCCGCGCCATGCTGCCCCGCCCCCGCCGTTCCTCGGCCATCCCATCTTTCGGACAGGACAGGGCTGCCGTTCGCCATGACGTGAACGCGGGGCGGCCGGTTCGGAATGCCGCCGCGACCTTCCACAGGCGTACGAGGCACGATGCCTTCTGCTGCATGGAAAAACAGATCGAATAAACGTTTCAGCTTCTCCCGATGCCCTTCCGCGCAATCCCGTCCACGCTGCTTCGCAGAATTATTGTCATTTCGAAACAAAAAGTAACAGCGCGTGCCCGCGCGATCCTGTTCGATCAAGGAGATCCAGAATTATGATGACCCTGGCAAGCATCCCGTTATCGCGCATGCGCGTAACGCCCGACCTGCTGGCCAATCCGGTCGGGACCCTGCTGGTGACGTCGGAAAACGGGTCCGACGCGCAGCGGATCGTCGTGCGGACACGCAGCGTGACGGACAGCCGGAGGGCCCGCCCCGGCCTGATGATGCTGCAGGGCGACCTGGTGGGCTATTTCATCCCCGACGAGCAATGCGGGGCCTTCGTGCGCAACGCGCTGGACGTCACCGACCTGCTGGCCCCGATCCTTCGTGATATCATCCCCGGTTTTCGCTACAATGAAGATGCGTGCATCCGCGGCGACGTCTGGCATCTGCGTGACGAGACCGGCACCCTCTTCGCCGGGGTCGCGGTGGGTTCGGCGCTGGTGGATACCGCCGTGTCGGGTTACGCCCGCATCGTGGACGGCCGCATCGGCGACATCGTCTCCGCCACCCGCCTGGCGTATCTGGGCCGCCTGGGCTTCAACGCCGCCCCCGCGGGCCCGACGCTGAAATCCTGACGGGTCAGATCCTCATCGGCATCGCGCCATCGGTCATCGGTTCGACAACCTCCAGGTGATCGATGACCGAGGTCACGCCACGGGTGTTTTCCGCCGCCACGCGGGCGGCCACGCGCAGGCGTTCGTCCAGGATGGTGCCCGTCAGTTCCACCACCCCGTCCTGAACGGCGACATGGATGAAATCCTCGCCCGCCCATTTGGACTGGCGACGATATTCCTCGGTAATCTCGTTCTGGATCTGCACGTCGGACACGGTTTCGGTGGGGCCGGAGGCAGCGCGCATCAGCGCCCGCAGCAGGTCGGCCCGCGACAGGATGCCGACCATCCGGCCATCCTGTATCACCGGCAGGCGCTTCACCCGGTGGGCCAGCATCATGTCCACGGCCTCGCGCAGCGTGGCGTCGGGCGCGATCGTCACCGGGCTGTCCGACATCAGGTCGATGACGCGATGGCTGTGGGTCCGCACGTAATCCGACGCCGCCCGCCCGGGCGAGCGCAGCCAGTCCCCCAGCCAGGACCGGCCCGGTTCGGTATCCAGCTCGCTACGGCGCAGCAGGTCGCCCTCGGTCAGCACGCCCACAACGTGGCCGCCCACGCCCAGCACCGGCACGCCGCTGATCCCGTGCTCCAGCATCAGCCCCACCGCCTTTTCCAGCGGATCGGTCGGGGCGACGCCCACGACCGACGCCGTCATGATGTCCCGTACACGCATGACACGCGCCCTTTTCCATGATGGTGCAGGGCACGTGTTCATCGCGCGCCGGGGGCGCAAGGACGTCGTGCAAAGGTGATTCCCCCGGCAACGCACTGTCACGGACACAGGTCAGGCCCCGGCTGCCTTCACGATCGCCCGTCCGGCCGCCAGCGCCGGATGCAGGGCGGCGAAGTTGGCGTTCGGGTCTTCGGCCGACAGGATGCGGTGCCGTTGCATGTCGGCCCGCAGATAGGAACTGACCCGGCCGAACAGCACGACGATGCCCCGCCTGCGCAAGTCCGCCAGCAGGTCGCGCAGCGCACCGGCGGCGGAGAAATCGATGTCCGTGATCGCGCTGGCATCGACGATCAAGCAGCGCACCGGCGCCGGCGCATGATCGATCAGCAGGTGCACGTCGTCGGTGAAGCGGCTGCAATTGGCGTAGAACAGGTCGGCGCCGAAGCGATAGACGACCAGCCCCGGTTCCGTCTGCCTGCCGGGGGCGACGGGTTCGGTCTCCAGCGCGCCGGTCACCGGGTCCTGCCGCAGCACCATGGTGTGCGGGCGATAGCTGTGCCGGACATGGCGGAACAGCGACAGCGCGATGGCCAGGAAGATGCCCTGTTCCACCCCGATCCCCACCACGGCGGCGGCTGTGACCATGGCCAGGCCGAATTCGCCCGGGCTTTCGCGCCGGATGGCCCACATGGCCCGCCAGTCGATCATCCCCACCGCCACGGTGAAGACGATGGACGCCAGCACGCAGCGCGGCAGGTCGCGCAGCGGCCCGGTCAGCACCAGCACCACCACCAGCGTGACCAGCGCGAATGCCACCTGCGCCCGCTGGCTGCGCGCGCCCGCCCGCACCGCCATGGCCGTCTGGGTGGGGCTGCCGTTCACGACGAAGGCGCCCGTCAGCGCGGCGGCGGCATTGGCGGCGCACAGGCCCAGGATATCGGCGTTTTCGTCCACCTCCTCATGAGCGCGCAGGGCGAAAGCCCGCGATGTCGCGGCGCTCTGCGCGATGATGACGAACACGCACGAGGTCGCGACGGGCAGCAGGGCCACCATCTCGTTCCACGATACGTCCGGCAGCCCCAGCGACGGCAGGCCGCCCGCGATCGGACCGATGACGGCCACCCCCCGCCCCGCTAGGTCCAGCACCCGGCTGGCCAGGATGCCGCCCACCACCGCGACCATGGCCAGCGGCGCGTGCGGCACCAGCCGCCGCCCCCCCATGATGACCGCCACGACCAGCAGCGACAGCCCGACCGTCAGCGGATGGGCGTGCGGCAGCCCGTCCGCGACCTGCAGCAACTGCCGCACCGGGTTATGGGCGGTCGCGGCCACGCCCAGCATGTCGCGCGACATCGCGATGCCGACCTGCACCCCGACCCCGGCCAGGAACCCCACCAGCACGGTGCGCGAAAAGAAATCCGCCAGGAATCCCAGCCGGAACAGTCGCCCCACGAACAGGAAACCGGCCACCAGCCACGTGACCGTGCCGACCAGCGCCACGTATTTCGGGCTGCCCGCCGCCGCCATGCCGGCCAGGCCGCTGGAAAAGATGGCGGCGGTGGCGGAATCGGCCGCCACCACCAGATGCCGCGACGACCCCAGCAGGGCGAACGCCACCAGCGGCAGCAGCACGGTATACAGGCCGGTCACGGCCGGCATCGCGGCAATGCCGGCATAGCCCAGCACCTGCGGAATGTTCATCGAGGCCAGGGTCACGCCGGCCACCACGTCGCGCGCCCCGCCCGGCGCGCAGACGCCGGATACCAGGGCGCGGGGGGCCGTGCGCGCCCGCCGCACCGACGCCGCCATGCCGGCCCGGATCATGCCTGTCCGGATCATGCCTGGCCGAATCATGCCTGGCCGCGCCATGGTCAGGCCCCGCTGCCGGTGCCGGCGCCCCCCGCGCCGCGACCGCCGCCGCCATTCCCGCCGGGTGCGGTGCCGGACCAGCAGGGCAACCGCCCGGCCGCGATCGCCGCCTTGAACAAGGTCCAGTCGCGGCGCGTCTGTTCGGCATACAGCACCGAAAAGCCGCCGATCGCGTCGGCGAAGGATCGTCCGCGCCCCAGATAGGCCGCCAGGGCCACCCACATCGCCGGTGCGGGCGTGGGCGCGGGCCAGCGTGCGCCCGCACAGCAGGGCGTAATCCGGCAGTCCCTCCTGCGCGATCTCGTCCCGATGGCGGCCAGCCGCGTATCCTTCACGCGGCGGACATAGAACTGCCGCCCGGCACCCGACAGGGCATGGGCCGTATCCTCGGCCTCGTCCTGCCCGGCGGTGTGGGTCCAGCCCAGGAAGGCATCCGGCGCCGCCTGCATGATGCGCTGGCCGGTGACCACGCGCTGGCCCTGGTTGCGGAACGCCGAGGCCCCGGCGAAGGGCGCCAGGACGGAATCCTGCGCTTCCTTGATCTGCAGCAGCAGGCTGTCGCCGTCGGCGGTGGCGAACAGGCCGATGGCGCAGAACGTGCCGACGCTGCCCACCCCCACGACCTTGAAGATCACGTCGCGCAGGCGGTAGCGCGTCAGCAGGATGCCGCGCTCCGGCGGCTGGGTCGCGACGTAGCGGGCGAAGGCGCTGCGCACCGCATCGTCGTTTTCCGGCAGGCGCATCACCAGGGGCGGCTTTTCCTGCAGGGTGGGCGCGCCGCTATCGTCCGCCACCAGGCCGAAATGGCGGCGGGCGGCGTCCAGCCGCGCGGCCAGCAGGGCCTGGACCCGCTGGCGCACGCGCTTGCTGGCGAACCCGTCGATCGCCGCCCCCAGGTCGATCCGGTGGGTCCAGATTTCCAGCGGCGTCAGCGGGGCCAGCCGCGCCATTTCCCCCGCGTAGGCCTGGGCGGCCGCCACGGCCAGCCCGCGCGCCGCGTCGTCGGACAGGCCGGTTTCGTGCCCCGCCAGCACCAGCGACGCCCCCAGCCGCTTGATGTCCCATTCGAAGGGCGCCGGCAGGGTTTCGTCGAAATCGTTGATGTCGAAGACCGGCACCCCTTCGGGCGAGGCATAGCTGCCGAAATTCGCCAGATGGCAGTCGCCGCAGCTCTGCACCCGGGGCCCGGCCCAGGCGGTCTGCGCCAGATCCGCCGCCATGACCACCGCCGCCCCGCGCAGGAAGGCAAAGGGCGAGGCCGCCATGCGCGCATAGCGCACCGGCAGCAGGCTGGCGATGCGGCTGGCCCCCTGGCGCTCCAGAACGGCAACCGGATCCGCCCGCCCCGCCGGCGGCGACCAGTCGGCATGCCCCCCGCGCGGCAACGTCTTGCGCAAGGCCAACCCGCGCGCGCGCCGCGCCTCGCGGGTGTCGAGAATACCGGCGGGATGCACGGTCGGAAAATCGGCGGGATAGGCGTTCATTCCCCGATCTTGGCAAGTCCCGCGCTCCGCGTCACGCCCCAAAGGCGCTACCTTCCGCCGGCACGCACCGGATCAATGCAGAAGCCAGCCTGCCGGCATCCATCCC
Source organism: Gluconacetobacter diazotrophicus PA1 5 (assembly GCF_000067045.1). Taxonomy (NCBI): domain Bacteria; kingdom Pseudomonadati; phylum Pseudomonadota; class Alphaproteobacteria; order Acetobacterales; family Acetobacteraceae; genus Gluconacetobacter; species Gluconacetobacter diazotrophicus. Next base: position 3,713,843 of record NC_010125.1, on the reverse strand, counting down.
CGCGCGAACGCAAAACCGTATGCGCGCCGTCGCCCGTCCGGCCCCGCCATCGCACATTCCCCATCAGGAACATTCTCACCCCGGAATTAGTTTGACATCGCGATAAGTGGGTGACATATGATTTCGTATTGAAATTATTCAACGCTGGATCGGGCTCCTGAAACGCCCGTCCATATCCTTCCCGCTGCGCCATGGCGCCTGGAAACGGGCCGCTGCGCGATGCCCAATATGATACGAGACAGGAATGAAAAAAGCATGAAGCCGATTTCCTTCAGGGTTTCCCTTCTTCTTTGCGCAGTCTCGATCATCCCGATTTCCGCCGTCGCCGCGACGCAGCCCAAGACCCATCCGGCAGCCCATCCGGCGGCAGCCCCGTCCGAATCCATATCGGTCGTCCGTACCCTGCGGCAGGCATCGGGCTCCGGCCAGATGGTCCGTACCCATGCCGAAGCCTCGGTCAGTACCGTGGATCGTGCCTACATCACCAAACAGGTGGCCAGCGCCGGCGCGCTGAACCTGGTGCAGAACATGCCCGGTGCCAACGTCGCAACGTCCGACGCCTTCGGCATGAGCAATCAGGTCACCATGACCCTGCGCGGCCTGAACCAGCAGGAAATCGGCTTCATGGTCGATGGAACGCCGCAAAACGATCCCAATAACGGCACCATCTACCCGTCGCAGCTCATCGATTCCGAAAACCTGCAAAGCGCGTCGATCACCCAGGGCTCGTCACCCATCGACACCCCCAGCTATGTCGATCTCGGCGGTCAGGTCAGCTTCAAGACCATCGACCCGTCGCATCAGTTCGGCGGCTACGCATCCTCCATGTTCGGCACGTGGGATGCCAAGAAAGAATTCATCCGTATCAATACCGGCGATATCGGCCATACCGGCATCCGGGGCTGGATGTCCTTTTCCGATTTCTACGACCAGCACTTCACCGGCCCGGGCACCGACCGCCGCCTGCACATCGACGCGAAATTCCTGAAGGAATGGGGGCAGGGAAACCGCGTCGCGGCCGTCTTCACCTGGGCGCACCAGACGATTTCCAATTACTACGAACCCACGCTCGCACAGTGGAACGCCACCGGACGGTCCAACTATTACAGCCCCACCTACATCCAGGGCGGATCCCCCGCCGCCAACTCGGCCTACTGGCGGATGTACCAGAACCCGTGGGAAGATTTCAATATCGGCCTTCCCTCGACCTTCCGCCTGGCCAGAAACCTCACGGCGGATGTCGAGCCCTATTTCTTTCACGGCTCCGGTGGCGCTCTCAGCGGCACAACCCTGCCCACGGGCGGCTATTACTGGGGCAACCAGTTCGAATCCCCGGGCTCCACCCTTCCCGGCGCCAGCGGCGGCCAGGCTCCGGCCGTCCAGCGATACCTCAACTCCCCTTACCGGACCGGCTTCGTCGAAAAGCTCAACTGGACGCAGGGAAAAAACACCCTGACGCTGGGAAACTGGTACGAATATGACGATTTCTCCAACTGGATCGACTACACGCCCGTCACGGCCAGCGGCGCGCCCCAGGGCCCGCGCGGCACCGATCCCACGGTCATGATGGCCAACGGCCGCCCGCTGCGCTCGGGCGACTACAACCTCATGACGCAGGTCAACGGCATCTTCCTCAACGACAGGCTCAGCCTGCTGCATGATCATCTGCAGATCACCGGCGGCATAAAGGCCGTCATGGTCGACCGCGTCGGCACCAACCACATTCCGGGCACCGAATACCGCATCCACGACAACAGTTTCCAGCCGCTGCCGCGCCTGATGGTCCGTTACGACTTCAACCACGAACATCAGCTGTTCTTCAACGTCACCACCGGTTTCCGCGCGCCGTTGGGCACCAGTTTCTTCGGCAGCACCAGTCCCGCCACCGGGCAGGTCACATCGCTGGGCGCCGGGCAGCAGAAGGACGAATACTCCATCGCCGAGGAAATCGGCTACCGCTACCAGGGCCGCCAGGTCCTCGGCAGCGTCACCTTCTTCAACTATAACTTCACCAACCGGCAGATCGCCACGCAGACCTATGTCGGCAACCTGCCCGTCTCCACCACGATCAACGAGGGCGGGCAGACCTCGCGCGGCGTCGATATCGAACTCGGCACGGTTCCCTTCATGCATTTCAGCCCCTACGCCTCGTTCGAATATCTGCACACCACGATCGACAACGATTTCAGGGTCGGAAACGACTACCTGCCAACCAAGGGCAAGACAGCCGTGCAAAGCCCGCGCTTCCAGGCATCCTTCGGTCTGTCCTATGACGATTCCCTGTTTTTCGGAAATTTTGGCCTCAAATATCTCTCATCCCAATACTCCACTTTCATGAACGATGAAAAAATGGCCGCCCAGACCCATGGCGACATGACGATCGGCGTCTACCTACCGTCCTACCGTTACATCAAGCATCCGAAATTCCAGCTCAATTTCGTCAATCTATGGGATACGCACTACCTGGCCGGCCTGGGTTCCGTCCTGCCCAACGCGCGGTCCACACGCGGCGTCAACGGCACCATCATCGACGCCGCCGGTGCGCCGACCTATATCATCGGCGCGGGCTTCACCGTCGCCGCCCAGCTTTCGACCGAATTCTAGGAGGACACTCGCAAGAACGCCCTCCTGGCCCGGGCAATCGGGTCAAAACAAAGAAGAATGAAAACAGGCTATCGCACCTCATGGACCTGATTATCCGGAACGTCCGCCTTACCCCCCACGCCGCGCCGCTCGATATCGGCGTCACCGCGGGGCGCATCACCGCCCTGCACCCCGACATCCCCCGCACCGCCGCCGTCGAGCATGACGGCGGCGGCTGCCTGGCATTCCCCGGCTTCGTCGAAAGCCACATCCATCTCGACAAGGCCGCCACCCTGCATCGCTGCGGGACCGAGGACGCCAGCCTTGCCGCCGCCATCCGCAAGATCACCGAACTCAAGGCCACCTTCACGGTGCAGGACGTGCACGATCGCGGCGCCCGCGTGCTACGCGATGCCATCACCCACGGCACCACGGTCATGCAGAGCTTCGTCGAGGTCGATCACGCCGCCGGTCTGCGCAGCCTGGAAGGCCTGCTGGCCCTGGCGGAGGAAGCCCGCCACGCCATCGACCTGCGCCTGTGCGCCTTCGCCCAGGACGGCCTGACCCAGCATGCGGACGGCGAAGCCCTGCTGGAGGAAGCCCTGCGCCTGGGCGCCCGCAGCATCGGCGGCTGCCCCTATACCGACCCGGACCCGCAGGAACAGATCCGCCGTATCCTCGCCCTGGCCGCCCGGCACGACTGCGACGCCGATTTCCACATCGATTTCGACCTCGACCCCACTGCCAGCGCCCTGCCCTTCCTGATCCGCCACGTCCTGGAAACCGGCTATCGGGGCCGCGTCGTCATCGGCCACGCCACCAAGCTGTCCATCCTGCCGACCGACGAGCAGACCGCCATTCTGGACGGCCTGCTGGCGGCCGACATCATGCTGACGGCCCTGCCCGCCACCGACCTGTTTCTCATGCGCGGCAGCATGGCCCCGCTGATGCGCTATGCCCGCATGGGCGGGCGCTGCGCGCTGGCCACCAACAACATCGTCAACCCCTTCACCCCGTTCGGCGACGCCAACCTGCTGCGCATGGGCAACCTGTTCGCCAACATCACGGGCGCCACGACCGATGCCGACCTGGCCCTGATCTGGGACATGCTGACCACGTCCCCCGCCTCGTCACTGGGCGTACCCGCGGCGATCACCGAAGGCGCCCCCGCCGATATCGTCCTGATCGACGCCCCGGACCCGGCAACGGCGGTGCGCGAACTGCGCCCCGTCCTCGGCGGGTGGAAAGCCGGGGTCTGGACCTTCGTCCGTCATCGTCCTGAAATGAAGGCCTCATTCTGAAACAGGAATCCATCATGGAAGACGCCCGAGACCTCGACCCCCAGCAACTCCGCTCCTTTCTGGCGGTGGCGGAAACGCTGCATTTCACCTCCGCCGCCCGGCGTCTCGGCATTGTCCAGTCCACCGTCAGCCAGCATGTCAGCCGCCTGGAACAGGCAGTCAACCGCACCCTGCTGGTCCGCAGCACCAAGCAGGTCACCCTGACGCAGGACGGCCACATGATGATCGCGCTGGCCCGTGACATCCTCTCGGCGCAGGACCGGGCGCTGACCTGGTTCGACCGCTCGGTCATCCGCGGCTATATCCGCCTCGGCATCTCAGAAGACCTGACGATGACCCGGCTGCCGGAAATCCTGGGCATCTTCCGCGAGAAATATCCCAAGGTCGATGTCCATCTGCGCGTCGGCCTCAGCGGCTCGCTGCAGAACGATCTCGATACCGGCTCGGTCGACCTACTCTGCACCAAGCGCCGAATCGGTGACGCACGCGGCACCACCATCTGGCGCGAACCGCTGACCTGGTTCGGCAACTGGGAACCCGGCACCGCCCTGCCCCTCGTCGTGTTCCCCGAACCGGCCATCACCCGCCAGCTCGCGCTGGAATGCCTCAACGCGGCGGAAATCCCCTGGTACGTCGCCTTCACCTCCGAAAACCTGACCGCCCTGCTGGCCGCCGTCCGCGCCGGCTACGGCGTCACCGCGCAATCCTCGTTCCTGCGCCAGTACGACCGGTCGCTGCCCGTCACCGAAAACCTGCCCGAAACGGCCGATGTCGATTTCATCGTCATCGGCAAGACCGAAGCGCTGGAAGGCCCCGTCAAGGCGCTGGCCGACACCATCGCCGCCCATTCCCGGCAGATCACCCCCCGCGCCACCCGCCGCAAGAACTAGAGCGTGATGATTTTAGGTTGGTCCATATCCTGAGTTTATGAAATAATTGGCGCATTCGCTGGGAGCGTAGCTGCGCAGGAGTTCGCCGATGGTTGAACTGACTGCGTCGCGGCTTCGAGCCGCGGCCTTGCGGAGCAGGTGCTTGAGCTTGGCAAAGACCTGTTCAATGGGATTCAGGTCTGGGGAGTATTTTGGCAGGAGGATCAGGCGCGCGCCGACCTGTCGGATGGCTGCGCGTGCTGCCTTGTTTTTGTGGCTGCCGAGGTTGTCAGCGATCACGATGTCACCAGGCCTGAGCGTCGGCACGAGTTCATTCTCGACGTAGATGCGGAAGCTTTCGCCGTTGATCGGACCATCGAGCAGCCACGGCGCATCGATCCGATCGACCCGCAGGGCGGCAATAAAGGTCATGGTGTTCCAATGACCCCAAGGCACTTTGGCCCGGAGCCCGTTCGCACGCGGCGCCCAGCCGCGTAGCGGCGCCATATTGGTTTTGGTCCAGGTTTCATCGATGAACACCAGGCGGGCGGGATCTATGAGGTGTTGGTATTTTTGCCATCGCGCCCGGTGTCGGGCGACATCAGGACGGTCCTGTTCGGCTGCGACGAGTGTTTTTTTTGAAGCTGAGCCCCTCGTCGTGGACGAAGACCCACACAGAGCGATAATCGACCCTGAGCCCGCGCCCGGCAAGTTCTGCGACCAAGCCCCGCAGGGTAAAGCCCCCCGCCTTGCAACGCTCGATCAGCCATTCCCGATGCGCACCCGTCAGCCGTTTCGGCTTGTGGCCGCCCATCTGGCCAGGGGAAACGCTGCCGGTCCGCCGAAAGCTCTGCATCCACCGGATCGCGGTGCTGGGTGCTACACCGTAGCGCTTCGCGGCCTCGTGGCAGGAGAGGCCGTCTGTCTCCACGGCTGCCACAACCCGGTCGCGAAGATCCATCGAATAAGGACGCGCCATCCATGCTGGCCTCCAATCCAGACAGCATGTTGAATCAGATTTTCGGCAATCTGGGTACCCATATTCCGATTCAGACCGAAATCATCACGCTCTAGCAGGCTGTCGGATTGGGCGCTGCCGTAGTGATGAGTGATGGCGACGACGGCGTTTATGCGGCCGTCAGTCGCGTGATCCTACGGCAATTATATGCGAGGGCGACGAGCGTCCATTCTGTTGCGACGTTGGGGAGGCCACGGAGATGGAAACGGGTGAAGCCCATGGCGCTCTTGATGATACCGAAGACCGGTTCGACGGTCTGCTTGCGTAAGGCGTAAAGGGCTTTTGCCGGGTTCTGTTGCAGCCTGGCCTTCATTTCCAGGCGCCAGGGCTCGGTGATCCGGCGCGGCTCCCTGGGTGGCGGTTCTGGCCGGAAGTCATAAGGGCGCCGATTCACAGGGCGTCCGATGGCGACCAGCGGGTCCACGCCGCTGGCCTGCAACGTTTCGACGGCTTTGCCGCTGGCGAAACCCGTGTCGGCGAGGACGGTTCGTGGCAGGCCGATCCTCTCCTCCATACCCAGGATGGTGGCGGCGAAGCTGGGCGCGTCCGCCGTCGTCGCAACGACGCCATTTTCCAAGATCAACTGGCTGCCCTCGGCACAAACCACGGCCTGGGCATTGTAGGCTTGCCGGTATTCATGCGCGTCGGAGCGGCGCATCAGCTTGCTGTCCGGATCGGTCAGGTTGATCTGCCGGTCTGGTGGCGGTTCATCGTCCGGTTCTTTCGGCGGCCGACCGCGCCGTCCCCGCTTCGCATCAAATGTAGAAGTCTCGACTAAATCTGACGGATGGTGTCTGCTGAAGCTCAACCAGGGCTGACGTCATCGGCATTTTCCCCAACGATGCCGCCATTATCCGCCTCGTCGGCGCGCTGATGCTCGAACAGAACGACGAGTGGGCGGTCTGCCGACGTTACATGACGCTGGAAGGACTGGCCGCCATCAGCCATAATCCCACAATCAGCCTGCCCGCCGTGGCCGCCTGATAACCTCGAACCCTTCGAGGAACGGTGCTCCTACACCACACCTCGGGACACAGCCTTCTGCACTCCCGCAAGCAATGGGTAACGCGGGCGAAAGCTCCGATACCGACCACTGAAAGGCCGAATCTTGGCAACCAGCGTCATCGACAGCCCCGTTTTCCGGGACCTCTTCACCGAACCGCGTGTTCGCAAGATCTGGTCGGACTCCGGACGGACCGAGCAGTACCTCGCCGTTGAAGCAGCACTCTCGGAGGTTCAAGGGCGGCTCGGCATTATCCCCGCAGACGCTGCGAAGAAAATTGCGTCCGTTTGCTTGCTCGAGAAGATCGACATGGTACGGCTCGCGGATGAAACGGCAGAGATCGGCTATCCGGTCCTCCCGCTCGTCCACCAGATCCAGTCGCTCGCCGGCGATGCGGGCGACTGGTGCCATTGGGGTGCCACTACGCAAGACATCACCGATACCGCTACCGTCCTGCAGATAAAGGCGTCGCTCGACGTGGTGGCCGATCTGCTCGAACGCTGCATCGCCGCAGCCTCCGGCCTCGCCCGTGCACATCGCGATTTGCCGATGGTGGGGCGCTCGAACCTACAGCAGGCGGTGCCAATCACCTTCGGCTTTAAGATGGCAAGACTGGCCGCTTGCCTGTTACGTCATCGCGAGCGGTTGGCGGAGCTACGTCCGCGTATTGAGGTTCTGGAGTTCGGCGGCGCCTGCGGGACGCTCGCCTCTCTCGGCGATCGCGGTCTCGATGTCCAGAAAGTCCTCGCCGACACGCTGGGCCTCGCCCGACCGCCCATCACCTGGCACACGGATCGCGACTCGATTGCTGAAACGGCATGTTTCCTTGGCCTTGTTACCGGGACGCTGTCAAAGTTCGCTACCGATCTCAAGACCATGATGATGACGGAAGTGAACGAGGCAGCCGAGCCGTTCGTTCTTAATCGCGGCTCCTCCTCGACCATGCCGCAGAAGCGCAATCCGATCTCGTGCTGCTACATCACTGCCTGTGCGGCGAGTGTGCGCCAGTCGACCGCAGCCCTTCTCGGCAGCATGGATGCTGACCATGAGCGCGCGACGGGGCCGTGGGAGATCGAGTGGATCGAACTGCCGCGTATATTTTCGCTCGCTAGCGGGGCACTGTCGCAAGCCGCTTTCGTAATCGAGGGGCTTGAGGTGAACGGGGATCGAATGGCCGCGAACCTCGGTATCACCAAAGGGCTCATCATGTCGGAAGCTGTCATGATGGCTCTGGCACCGAAGATCGGTCGGGGCCAGGCTCACGACATGCTCTACAAAGTCTGCCGCGCGGCGCTCGAACAAAACAGGTCGCTAGCCGAGATGCTAAAGGCGGACGACGCCGTCACGGAGCAGCTTTCGCATCGGCAGATCGACCACCTGACCGATCCGGCGCGCTATCTCGGCTGTGCCGGAGAGATGATTGACGCGGTGCTCGCTCATTCGACAACATCGGATCATGACCCTATTACTACTCTCGCAGAAAATTTGGACGAAGGATTCCCTTCGAGAGCGATCGCTGATTCATAGGATACCGGCTATGGCGGGAGCTGGCGATGGATGGCGATTGGCGGGTTGATCTTGATGCATGGCTGGCGCCCTCTCTGGCGGGGCGGGGCGGGGCGGGGCCGCAAGGCTCAGCGCAGCATGTGCCCGGCTTATATTGCGGGTCTGATCGGACTGGACGATCGCAAGAGTATCCAGCCGATGGCGGCGCGCACGAGCGAGATCCCCTACGACCGGTTACAACAGAGCCGTTCTCCGAGCCTTCCATCTTCCGATCTATGAGTCATTGACGTATACTTGTTGTGAATGTCAAAGCTGCAGACCGTTGTCGAACTGCCTGAATTCATAAAGCGGGCAAAAGGGCTCTGTTGCAAAGTTGGCGTGCCTGTTGGAAACCGCGGTCAGTTTTGAGGCGGGGCGTTGTGGATGAACGATTTCAAGGGTCGGCATTTTGGTGGAGCTGTGATCCTGTGGGCGGTTCGGTGGTATTGCCGCTACGGGATCAGCTATCGCGACCTTGAAACCATGCTGGCCGAGCGCGGTGTGAGCGTGGATCATTCCACGATCTACCGATGGGTGCAGCGCTATGCGCCCGAAATGGAAAAGCGCCTATGTGTTTGGTCCCGGGATTTGGTGGTGCATTATTTTCACATGAGTGGAAGGATGCGCTATGGGCCAGGTTCACCACGGAAGCGCCACGACGACAGCGGCAGTCCGTCGAGCGATACAACATAGTCAAGAGAGCCTGAGGGTTCTGGCGAAACGCTACGGGATCAACCCGAAGACGGTCGCCAAATGGAAGGGGCGGACCGATACGTCGGATCGACGCACCGGTCCGAAGGTCGCATCCTCAACCATCCTGTCGACCGAAGAAGAAGCGATCGTTGTGGCCTTCCGTCGCCATACCCTGCTGCCTCTTGATGATTGCCTTTATGCGCTTCAGGCGACGATCCCGCATCTGACGCGATCTTCCCTGCACCGTTGTTTTCAGCGCCATGGGATCAGCCGCCTGCCCGAGACCGAAGGCGACAAACCAAAACGGTCGAAGTTCAAGAGTTATCCGATCGGCTATTTTCACATCGACATTGCTGAAGTCCGCACTGAAATGGGGCGCCTTTATCTTCTGGTGGCGATCGACCGGACCTCGAAATTCGCTTTTGTCCAATTGCACGAGAAAGCGACACGTCGCGTTGCCGGTGACTTCCTGCGTGCTCTGGCCGCTGCGGTTCCCTACCGCATCCATACCGTGCTGACCGATAACGGCACGCATTTTACCGATCCGGCCGGCAATGGATGACACCCGAAGACATCAAGGCCATGCGGGCGGATGGTGTCCTGTTCCGGTGCCACTCTTTTGAACTGGCCTGTGCTGATCTCGATATCGAGCATCGACTGACAAAGCCGCGACATCCCTGGACGAATGGCCAGGTCGAGAGGATGAACCGCACGATCAAGGACGCCACCGTCAAGCGCTTCTACTACGAAACACATGACCAGTTGCGTCAACACCTCGCCGACTTCGTTACCGCCTACAATTTCGCCCGCAGGCTCAAGACCCTGCGCGGCCTCACTCCATATGAATTCATTTGTCAGCAGTGGGAAAAAGAACCATCACGGTTCATACATAATCCGCACCACCAAATCCCGGGACCAAACAATCGATCATGGGGGGCGGCAGCCGGCGAAGGAAGAAACGCCTCAGCCACGCAGCGGCCTCGGCGAGGACAAGCCGATAGGCATTGGCGTCGCCCTGCTGGGCGGCCGCCATCCAGTGACTCCATTCGGCTTCCGTCACTCTTGCTCCTGTTGCTGCCGCCCCCGCCCTTACGGTCCGCCGGGCGCGGCAAGCGTCAGGATCGGGTCATCGCGATACTGTGCGCCGTATACCATCTTCAGCGCCTCGATCCGAGGGGCGTCATACGTTGCGATGTAGGAATCTTCCGGATGGCGGGCCGCGAAATTCTGGTGATACTCCTCGGCCGGATAGAAGCCATGATCCGGAACGATCTGCGTTGCGATCGGGCGCGCGAAGACATGCGCGGCATTCAGCTGCCGGATATAGGCGCGCGCCGCCGTCGCCTGCTCCGGCGTGCGGGTGAACAGGGCGGAGCGATACTGGCTGCCGACATCCGGAAATTGCCTGTTCACCTGCGTAGGGTCCAGTGCGACCGAGAAGAAGATCTGCATCAGCGTGCCGTAACCGACCTGCGTCGGGTCGTATTCGACCGCGACCGATTCCGCGTGCCCCGTATCGCCGCCGCTGACGGTCTCGTATTCGGCGGTGTCCTTCGTTCCGCCGTCATATCCCGCGCGCGTCGCGGTCACGCCGCGTATGTGCTGGAAGACACTCTGGACGCCCCAGAAACATCCTCCGGCGAAGACGGCGGTGGCACGATGGGTCGTCGCGGGCGCTTCGGCGGCTGCCGGCGGCGGCAGACGCGTGGCGAGCGGCGCGTCCGCGGCATGGCACGCCGTGCCGAGCGCCCCCATGGCAATGAGCGAGATGCCGAGTAGTCCTGACCGTGTCATGGTTTTGGTCCTCTCAGAGCCTGACCGAAAATGTGAGCTGGTGAGCGAGAGCGGCCCGATAGGCCGCGCCCGGCGTGTGTTCCCGAGCACCGGAGCGGAGCGGCCTTGATGGCCGTGAGCACCGGAGCGCAGGAAACGCGCGTCGGATCGCCGCCAGCGCGCATTTTCGGTCAGGCTCTCAGGCCGGGTGGAAGGACAGGGCGACGCCGTTCATGCAGTAGCGCAGGCCCGTAGGCGGCGGGCCGTCGTCGAAAACATGGCCGAGATGGCCGCCGCAGGTGGCGCACAGCACCTCGGTCCGATCCATGCCGAGCGAATGGTCGGCGCGTTCCTGCACGGCATGCGGCAGGGCGCGGTAGAAACTCGGCCAGCCGGTGCCGCTTTCGAATTTGGTGCCGGCGTCGAACGCGGCGGTATCGCACCCGGCGCAGGCGAAGCGGCCAGGTCGATGCTCGCCCAGAAGGGGGCTGGACCACGGCATTTCCGTGCCGGCCCGGCGCAGGACGTCGTATTGCGCGGGCGTCAGCAGGCGGCGCCATTCCGCATCCGAATGCGAGACGGCATAGGGCGGCGCGGCGCGGCCGGGGCGCGCGGCCAGCAGGAACGCGGCCGAGGCAAGGCAGAACTGGCGGCGGGAGGTCATGGAACCGCTCCTTCACGATGACAGGATGTCCGGTTCTTCGGCGTGCCGGGGCCATTGGTTACGAGCGGCGGCGGACTATCTTTTTGCGCAAGCCTGTAACCGTTTGCTGGTGCGGGACGAACGGACCGACATCAGTTCCAGGAGGCCCGCAGATGCCCCGACCTCGCCGCACGCCCGCGCTGGTCATCAGGATCACCCACTGGATCGGCGCGCTGTCGATGCTCGCCATGATCGGCAGCGGGTGGCAGATCTACAATGCCTCGCCCATCCTGCCGTTCACCTTTCCGCCCTGGATGACCCTGGGGGGATGGCTTGCCGGCGGGATCGCCTGGCATTTCGCGGCGATGTGGACGCTGATGGGCGCAGGTGTCATCTACGTGGCGTATGGCGTCGTCTCGGGCCATTTCCGGCGCGACCTGCGACCGCAGGGCGTGCGCGCTATCGGCCGCGACATGGGTCTTGCGCTGCGCTTCCGGCTGTCTCACATGCCCGGTCGGTACAACGCGGTACAGCGGCTGCTCTATACGGGCGTGCTGATCGTGGCCGCCCTGACGGTGGCCTCGGGCCTTTCGATCTGGAAGCCCGTGCAGCTTGGATGGCTGACCTGGCTGTTCGGCGGCTACGACATCGCGCGCCGGGTTCACTTCACGATGATGGCGTTGATCGTCGGGTTCCTGATCGTCCACGTGGTGCTTGCCCTGATCGTGCCGTCGACCCTGTTCGGCATGGTGTTCGGCCGCAGACCAGTGCCGCATGATTCGGAGGCAGCCCGATGAAGCGGCCGGACCTGGATCGCGCGGCCATCGCGCCGGAATTGCGCCGCCTGGAGCGTCGACTGATGCTGAAGGGCATGGTGTCGCTCGGGGGGCTTGCCATGTTGTCGGGCTGCGTGCTGGATGACGAACCTGCGGTCGAACGTGCGCTCGCGCGGGTGATGAACTTTACCGATCGCGCGCAGGCGCTGTTGTTCAGCCGGCATCGCCTGGCGCGCGAGTTCGATGCCTCGCGGATCACGCGTCCTTTCCCGTTCAATGCCTATTACGGGCAGGATGAGGTGCGTACGGTCGATCCGGCGCAATGGCGCCTGGAGGTGTCGGGTCTGGTCACGGACACGCGTCCCTGGTCGCTCGCGCGGTTCCGCGCCTTGCCGCAGAAGCGTCAGATCACGCGTCATATCTGCGTGGAGGGATGGAGCGCGATCGGCTGCTGGTCCGGCGTGCCGCTTTCGGTGTTCCTGCAGCATGTCGGGGCCGATCTGCGGGCGAAATACGTCGATTTTCATTGTTTCGACGATTATTCGACCAGCATCGACATGGCGACGGCCCTGCATCCACAGACCATCATGGTACTGGATTTCGACGATGCCGCGCTGCCGGCGGCCTATGGCGCCCCCATGAAGGTCCGGATCCCGACCAAGCTGGGCTACAAGAATCCGAAATATCTGGCGGCGATCACTGTCACGAACCGCTTTCCCGGCGGCTACTGGGAGGATCAGGGGTATGACTGGTTCGGCGGATCGTAAAATAATTCGCTCTCTGTAACCTTCGGACCCGTACGGGCGAAGAACAAAACAGTGGGACGGAAATGTCCGTCTCCATGCAGATTTTTTCAATCAGGGAGCAAGCTTCATGTCCATTCGTCATCTCATGGTCGCCGCCGCAATATGGTCCAATATCGCCGTCGTCGGTACGGCAGTCGCGCAGGACAGCATGTCGCGCGATGCGATGGCGCATGACGGCATGGCCAGGAATGCCATGTCGCATGACAAAATGGCACCGAATGCCATGTCCCAAGACGCCATGCGGAAACATGCGGACACGACCCGCCACGGCATGGAGAAGAATGCGATGTCCGGAGAGTCGATGAGCCATGACGGCATGATGATGGCGCCGTCGCATGAAAACGGCATGTCCAGGCCCAACTGACAGGCTGGCGCGTTTTCCCGGTTGGCGGGCGGGCGCGGGAGAACCTCGTTTCCTGCACGCTACCGATTCTTTCGAAGTATTTACTCCATCTCGACCGCAGTATAGGGTGAATACCCGGCGGGAAAGGGCTGTCAGGAGAAAAGCTTCCGCACCGCGCGATGAAAAAAAATCGTTCGGCGTCAGTTTTTTTTCTCGATCATCGCCTGCCTCGGGTCGGAGGCAGGCTGCTTATGCCTGGGGATGGAGTGTACTGATGCGACGGATGCTGTTTTCGCTTCTGCTCGTGGCGCCCGTCATGGCGCTGGCGGCGCCGCCGCCCGCTGCGGTGACCACCGATCCGCCCGTCGATCACGCGCATCCGGCGGCGATGACCGCCTTCGTCATCCCGTCGGGGGACGGCGCGCTGAATGCGGTGATGTACAGCGCGGCCGGTGCGCGGTCGCATCCGACCTTGCTGCTGCTCCATGGCTTTCCCGGCAACGAGCAGAATCTGGACCTGGCGCAGGCGGCGCGGCGTGCGGGGTGGAATGTTCTGACGTTCCATTATCGGGGGTCCTGGGACAGTCCCGGCCGCTTTTCCTTTGACCATTGCGTGCAGGATGCCGCCAGCGCGCTGGCGTATCTGCGCCGGCCGCAGGTGATCGCGCAATTCGCCATCGACCCGTCGCGGATAGCCGTCGCCGGGCACAGTCTGGGCGGGATCGTCGCCGCGCGGACCGCTGCGGACGATCCGCGTGTTATCGGCGCCTTCCTGATCGATCCGGCCGATTTTGCCGCGATCGGCCGCGGCTTTTCCGACCCCAAAAAGCGCGAGGCGTTCCTGGTCGGTGAAGTGCGCGGGGACCTGCCGCCGCTGACGGGCACCAGCGCGGACCAGATCATGGCCGAGGTGGCGCATGCCGGTCCGTCGCTGGATCTGGTCGCGACTATGCCGGCGCTGTCCGGGCGGCCCCTGGCGCTGATCGGCACGACGCGCGGGATCGGCTTCATGTCCGCCGCCGCCGCCCGGGCCGCGCGGCAGGATGGTGCGACACATCTGGAAGCCCGGACGCTGGATACCGACCACAGCTTTTCCGATGCGCGGATTGCCCTGGCCGGCCTGCTGGTGACATGGTTGGGGCAGTTCCAGAAATGACATCCAGGGGCGCTGTGTCGGGTACCGAAGTCTTCTCGCGTTTTCGTCTTCCGAAAAAAACGGGACCTGTCGCGGCGCTGGCCGCAACGCTGGCGGTCTGCGCGCCCGGCCTGTCGCGGGCCGCGCCCGACAGCGCCGCCGGTCTGGTGGCGGACATGCATGCCGGGCGGCTGGCGCCCGATGACCTGGTGCGCCGCTACAGCGCGCGTATCGCGCAGGTCGATGCGGGGCCCGGCGGGCTGCATGCGATCCTGGCGTTGAACCCCGATGCGGCGCAGCAGGCCGCCGCGCTGGCGCGGATGCGGCGGGTGCCGGGGCCGCTTTACGGCCTGCCGATCGTGGTGAAGGACAATATCGAAACGCGGGACGACCTGCCGACCACGGCGGGGTCGCTGGCGCTGGCGGGCAATGTCTCGCATCGCGATGCGCCGGTGATTGCGCTGCTGCGCGCGGCGGGGGCGATCGTGCTGGGCAAGGCCAATCTGTCGGAATGGGCCAATTTCCGCTCGGCCCACGCCAGCAGCGGATGGAGTGCGGTGGGGGGCCTGACGCACAATCCCCATGACCGGGCGCGGACCGCATGCGGGTCCAGCGCGGGCAGCGCCGTCGCGGTGGCGGCCGGGCTGGCCCCTGCCGCGATCGGCACGGAAACCGACGGGTCCATCACATGCCCGGCCTCGGTCAACGGGATCGTGGGGCTGAAGCCCACCGTCGGGCTGGTGTCGCGCAGCGGGATCGTGCCGATTTCCGCCAGCCAGGACACGGCGGGGCCGCTGACGCGCACGGTGCGCGACGCCGCCCTGCTGCTGGGCGTCATCGCGGGATCGGACCCGGACGATCCGGCGACGGCGGCGGCCGACCGGCATCATGCGGACTATCTGGCCGGCCTGCGGCCCGACGCGCTGCGGGGCCGGCGCATCGGGGTGATACGCTTCGCCCAGGGCGGCAATCCGGACGTGCGGGTGCTGTTCGAGGCGGCGCTGGCGCGGCTGCGCGACGGGGGCGCGATCCTGGTCGATATTCCCGCCTTCGATTCCTCCGCGATCGACGGGCCGGAACTGACCGTCCTGCTGTCCGAATTTCGCGCCGGGCTGAACGCCTATCTGGCCCATACCCCGGCGGCGGTGACGGTGCGTGACCTGCCGGCGCTGATCGCGTTCAACCGCGCGCATGCCGATCGGGAAATGCCCTGGTTCGGGCAGGATCTGTTCGAACGGGCGCAGGACGCGCCGGCATTGTCCGACCCCGCCTATACGACCGCGCGCGACACGGCGCGGCGGCTGGCGGGGGCGCAGGGGATCGATGCGATGCTGGCGCATGATCATCTGGACGCGCTGGTCGCGCCCACGATCGGGCCGGCCTGGATGACCGACCCGGTGCTGGGCGACCGCCCCGGGGATGGGACGGGGGCCGGGTCGCTGGCGGCGGTCGCGGGCTATCCGCACCTCAGCGTGCCGATGGGGCAGGTGCGGGGGCTGCCGGTCGGACTGTCCTTCATCGGTCCCGCGTGGTCCGAGGCCACGCTGCTGGCCCTGGGCTACGGGTTCGAACAGGCTTCGGCCCCGGTGCAGGCCACGGCACAGGCCGGCGACCGGTGATCCGGGCGGCCCGTCCGGTCACGATTCGGCGGGTAGGTCCTCGACATCGATGCACCAGCCGGCCTTGGATGCGGTGAAGATCTGCCGGCGCGGCGTCAGGCCCGGGTCGCAATCCAGCGTGCCGGCCGGAACGATCATCAGCCGTCCGTTGCGGGTCGCATGCGGGACCGGCGTGCCGCAGACGCGGCAGGTCGCGGTGGCGAAGCTGGCGGCCGTCGGCAGGTCCCAGCGCGCGACGCCGTCCGGCTGCCCCGTGGTCGCGTGCCCGCCCGTGGTCGAATGCCCGGAGGTCCAGGTCAGGTCGGCGGGCCGGGCGATCAGGTTGGCGGCGAAGGACGACCCCGTCGTCTTGCGGCAGCGGCCGCAATGGCACAGCACGAAATCCAGCGGCGCCCCGTCGATGCGATAGGTCACGGCGCCGCACAGGCAACTGCCGTTCAGCGTGGGTGGGTTTTCCGTCATGAGGCCCGTTCCCCTTGTCGCTCCCTACTGGATCGTGACGTGGAAGGTGGTGGTCCAGGCGCGGCCGCGCGGGAAGATGACCTGGATCGTGGCCTCGTCCGGGCCGATGGCGCCGGGGGCGGGGGTATAGACGGCCTGGACGCCCGGTCGGGGTTCGGTGTTGCAGGCCCGGCGCTGGTTGCCGGCCGGATAGTCGGAATAGAACGACCCCTGCGCAATGCTGACGGTGCCGTGGGCGGGCGGCGACAGCAGCCGCACGGTGGGATAGCCGGCGAGCGAACAATCCGGATTCAGCGAGAACCAGTTGCCCAGCAGGCCGGGGTGCCCGGCCGCGACCGTGAAGTCGCGGACATAGTGGGCATTGTTGGCCAGACCATGAGAGCGGGCGCCGTCCTGTTCGCTACCTGTATCCGCGCAGCCGGCGAGCAGGACGCACCCTGCGAGGAGAATGGGCAGGGCAGGCTTCATTCCGGATCTCCATCTCTGCTGCATCGGCAGACCGTGCCACGGACCGGCGGCGAGGTCAGCGGGGTAAGCGCGATTTTAAGATTATGCCTTTCCGCGCCGTATCAGTTCGTACAGGGCGACGGCGGCGGCGTTGGAGACGTTCAGGCTTTCCATGTCGCCGGGCATCGCCAGTCCGGCGATTTCGTCGCAATGCTCGCGGGTCAGGCGGCGCAACCCGTCGCCCTCGGCCCCCAGGACCAGCGCCACACGCCGCTGGCCGAAACTGGTGCCGTCCAGTATTCCGCCGCCGGCATCCAGCCCCACGACCCAGAAATCCAGGCTCTTCAGCGCGTCCAGCGTGCGGGCCAGGTTCACCACCGCACCCAGCGGCACGATTTCCAGCGCCCCCGACGCGGCCTTGGCCAGGGCACCGGTCTCGTCCGGCGCGTTGCGTTCCATCACCACCACGGCGGCGGCGCCGAAGGCGGCGGCGGAGCGCAGGATGGCGCCGACATTGCGCGGATCGGTCACCTGGTCCAGCAGCAGAAGGGGGCCGGGCCGCCCGGTCACGTCCTCGATCGCCAGCGACGGCAGCGCATCGGCCAGGACCGCGATTCCCTGGTGAACGGCGTCGCGCCCGCACAGCGATTCCAGCCGGGCGCGATCGGTGCGGTGGGGCTGCATCGGCAGGGGAGCATTCAGGCGCTCGCGCAGCGCGGCCTCGCCGTCCTCGGTCGCCAGGATCTGGCGGATGCGGCGTTCCGGGTTGCCCAGCGCCGCCAGCGCGGGATGCAGCCCGTACAGCCAGTAGGTGCCACGCGGGGGGCCGCCGCGTGCCGCGCCGCCGCCGCGCCGCCCCTGGCGGCCCGGGGCCGCGCCCGGGGATGTACCCGAGGCCGGGGGCGAAGCCCGGGTCGTGGGGGCCTTCTTGTTTCCGCCCGACCGGGCGAACGCGGGGTGGATCGTGCGTCGGGACAACGCGGGGGGCGGGTGCGCATGGCCCCGATATAGGCCGAACCACCGCCCCCGTCACGCCGTTGCGACACGATATGGAGACAGGGCATTGACATGCCCCGCGGATAGCCTTAACCACCCTTCCCACACGGAGGGGTGCCCGAGTGGCTAAAGGGGGCGGACTGTAAATCCGCTGGCGTGCGCCTACGTTGGTTCGAATCCAACCCCCTCCACCATCTCAATTAAAAACACGCTGTAAAATCAGAATATTAGGCTAGAGGTCGGAAATTTACCCCTCTTGCTACCCCTCTTAGAAACGGGGCTTGCCAGGGACGGCCACGGACGCCTGCGGACAATCGTCAGGCTGCGACCTTTCCCAGGCACCGATAGACGGACGTCCGCCCGATCCCCAGCCGCTTGGCGATCTCGGTGGGGCTGACCCCCTCCGCTGCCAGCTTCTGGACCTCTTCGGCCTGTGCCCGCGCGGTGGGTTTCCGCCCCAGATAGCGCCCTTCCGCCTTGGCCTTGGCGATCCCTTCCCGTTGCCGCTCCAGCATCAGGTCACGCTCGAACTCGGCGACCGCCGCGAGCATCGACAGCATCAGCTTGCTGGTCGGGCTGCTGGTATCCAGCGTCTGGCCGCCCATCGACAGAATGACCAGTTCGCACCCCTTGGCCTTGATGCGCTCCACGAACGCCAGCAGGTCGGCCGTTGATCGCGCCAGGCGGTCCGGCTTGCACACCACCAGCGCGTCACCCCGGCGCAGATAGTCGATGGCCGCTTCCAGTTCCGGCCTGACGGTGAGGGTGCCCGACACCTGCTCCGAGAACAGCCAGTCGCAACCGAATGCTTCAAGGTCCCTCCGCTGGGCGGCCAGCCCTGCCTCCTGATCCGTCGTGCTGGTTCGCGCGTATCCGATCCGCATGGGTTGTTCCTTCGGCGATCTGTTCCAAAACATCAAACGGTATTTTATTGGAACACAAATCTGTTCCGCTTCGAATGTTCCGCTGGGGCAAGCCCTATTGGAACAGAGGCAAACGCATACGAACGGGGACGGATTGGTGCGGACAACAAAGATATTGATCTAAAATTCGCTATCAGCGATAATTCCCGTATGGAGCTGATCTATGAACCGGCCGCGCTCCGCGACCTCAAGGGACTGCCCAAGGCCGATGCCAAGCGGATCATGGAGGCGCTTCGTCTGGTCGTCGATCGCTACCCCCAACGCCAGTCCTTCGTGACCGAGATGCAGGGGGCGCCGGGTTACTGGCGGCTGCGGAAAGGCGACTGGCGCGCCATCTATCGCCAGACCGGAACAACCATCGAGGTCATCCGGATAGGCAAGAGAGGGGAGATTTACGAATGAACCACATCGCACCCATCTCCGAGACGCCGGAGACGATCACCCTTAACCGGGCGGATTGGGAGGCCATCCTTGATCGCCTGGATGACAGGAGCGACCTGAACGCCATTCGCCGCTCCGAACAGACCAACGCACGCGCACATGCCTACACGGACGCGGAGACGCAGCGCATGGTGCTGGAGGATGTGCCAGCCCTGACCATCTGGCGCGAACGCGCGGGCCTGATGCAAAAAGCCCTGGCGGCCGCATCTGGCGTGTCGCAGAGCTACGTCAATGAAATCGAGGCAGGGAAAAAGCCGGGGAGCGCGGCGACGCTTGCCAAGCTGGCAGCCACGTTGGGCGTGAGCGTGGACCGGTTATTGGACTGATCGAACAGCATCACCGGATCGCCCCTCATGATGAACACGATGCCCATCGGCGGCCAGCGGGCCGTGATCCAGTTCGATCCCGAGATCGGCATGTTCCGCGGGGAGTGCGTCGGCAGCGGCGGCGGTGCGTGGTTTGCGCCGACCGCCCCTCTCGTCAGCTTATCACCACCTGATAAACCGGCGCTGGACCGCCCTCAATCTCAGTGACCTGCTTTGCCTTGCCATAGGCGCGGTCGAGGATCTCCTTACCGGCTGCCACCTGCACCGCGTGCGATTCTCCGTTCAGGGCCAGCCACGCCAGACGCTCCAGAACCTCGGGGCCGTATTGCCCCGCCATCGCACGCACATTGGCCGTCACCTTGTTCGGCACTCCCCTCGTTCGTCCGCCGGTCTTGCGCCCTTCAGCCATGCTCTATTTCCGTCTACTTTCCTCTAAAATCCGCCATTTTCGGTCTACTTTCGGTCTATTTCGACCATCACAGCCCCCGCAACATTTTCGCCCGATCAGCTTCCGCGCGTTCAACTTCCCGCGGCCCCGGGCGCCGCGGATAGCTGCCTCGCGCCCCCGATCGCGGAGGGGTCTGCCGCTTCTCCTGAACCTTGAGGCTCAAGAACTCGCCGGACCGGCCATCCCTAACCCATGCGGAAATTTCCAGAGACTGCCCATTCACCACCAGCGTGCCCGTATAGTCCGGCGCCTTGTCGGACTGGCGCCGGCTGTTGAGGAACAGGGCCCCGCTGTTGTCCCGCTGCTGCTCTGTCATCGTTTGTCCTGGTCCTGACTGATCCCTATCCCCGACACGCCCGCCAGCCGCTCCAACGCCTGCTTCATGATCGGTGCCTTCGGGTTCTTCGCCGCCTCGCGCAGCCAGTAGCGGGCGAGTTCGGGGTTCAGGGCGATGTCCGTCGCGGCATCCTGCACCCGGCGATAGCCCGCCGCATGGGCGACCTTCGCGGCCATGGCGCCGAACGGAACGGCGACCGACGCAACCGCGCCCATAGGCCCCCCGAGGTTCGCCAGGGCCGCTCCGTGCTCCGCCATCCGTTCGCCCAGGATGCCCAGCGCCAGCGTTGACCACGGGCCGCTGCGCATGGACTGCAGGGCGTGCAGGTCCGCCGCCGTGCCGGGGCTGCCGGGGATCTTGACCGCGCTCCACCCGCGGGCTTGCAGGTCCATAGCCTCCGACACCTTCTCCAGGCTCTTGATCTGGAACGGCGTCAGGATCTGCTCCAGCGCCCGCCGGCTCTTCGGCTGCTGAAGAATGGCCTGGAAGCCGTTCTTCTTCATCTCGGGCCGGCCGGATGTGCCCGATTCCGTCGTGGATTGCGCCTTGGCCAGCATCCAGTCCGCCAGGTTGCGCCGGATGCCATCCATGGCAGCGTCATTGCCGCCGGCCTGGCGCTTCAGGTCCGCCATCTCACGGGCCGGGTTGTCCGATCCCATGATCCTGCTGATCCCCACCTGCGGGTCCACGTTCTCGCTGGCCTTGTTGAGGTAATGCCGGGCCGCGCTGTCCTGAAACGCCTTCAGGCGCGCTTTCTGCTGATCCGCCACCGCACCGACGACCCTCTGCGCATCGGCAAAGGTCTCCACCTGCTTCGCAAGCTCCGGCACCTTGGCCAGCGCCGGGCCATATTTCTTCTTCCAGCCCTGGAAGGCCGCCTCACTCCACTCGCCCCCCTTCAGGGCGTCCTGGCGCAATGTGCTGGCCGCGAAGTCCCTGAGCACTTCCCGCGCCGCCGGCGTGCTGCCGGTGTTCTTCAGGTAGGACTGGACGGCCTCGCCGCCCTTCGGGCCCGTGGTCCAGCTATGCGTGGCGATATCCGCATAGGAGCCGAAGCTGCTCAGCGGATACCGCGCCTCCAGATCCCGGCGCCGCGTCTGGGCCGCATCCAGTTCCGCCTGCGCACGCCCCAGCGTCTCGAACCGGGCCCGCAGGTCGGGGAACTTGTCCAGGATCGGCCTGTAATCAGCCATCCATTTCCGATACTGGGGCCGCGCTCAGGGTTCCGTCCTTCTCGGCTGCCAGGCGCAGGGAATAGGCAGGCCCTTCCCCCAGCACCTGCTGCGCCGCCTCGACCGATTTCGTCGCCCTGATCAGGCTGTCAGCCGCTTCGGCGCCGGCCGGCCCTTTGACGAACAGCGCGGCCGGCACCGCGCTGGACGCCAGGCGGAAACCATCATTGGGGCCGGAGGCCATCACCCTGCCGACGGCGCCCTCGCGGAACGGGATCACATTGTTCCGGTAGAACACATTCGCCCGGCGCAGTGCCAGCCGGGCGGCCTCGTTGAAATTGGCCCGAAGCTGCGGCTGATCGGTCATCTGCGCCACCGCCGCCGCTGCGGCCGGCGTCGTGCCGTGGATCGCCTCATGCGCTCCTACGGCGGCGGCTTGACCTTCCCCTCCGCCAGAAGCTTCCGATAGGCCTTGATCTCCCTGAGCAGCACCAGATCCCCAAGCCTGCGGTACTTCCTCTCCAGATCCCGCAGGAAGGATTCGTGATCCCATCCTGGCAGCCCGCGCGTTCGGATTGCCGCTGCCAGCGATTCCCCCGGCGGCAGGGACGACGTCAGTTTGGAGTGGTGCGGCGGTTCGTCCTGCGGCATTGCGAGCGTCAGTATCTCCCTGAAGGTGCCCCATGATAGAATCCTCGGGCGCCATCCGACCAGAGGCCACTGCCTCGGCATCACTGGCCGCCCGTTCGCCGGCTGCATCGCTCAGCGTCCCATGGATCGCGTCCTGCAGCATCGACATCCGGCGATAGGCCGGCGCTTCCACCCCCTCGCTGTCCCGGATGGTGCGCAACGCATGGCCGACATTGCTCGCCAGTTCCCGCACCCGCTTGAACGGAAAGACCCCGCTGGCGACGGCAGCGCCGGCGAGGGGCGCATGTTCCGGTGCCGACAGTTCGCCGCCCAGCCCGATTTCCTCGTCCTTGATCTGCCTTGCCATCCTGCCGATCGCCGAGGCGTCCAGCATCAGCTTTCCCTCGGGATCGATCGCGTCATAGATCTGCTTTGCCTGTGCCTTCAGATCCTGCCTCTGCCCGACCATCGGGTCGCGCTGCTGACGCCCGAACGCCTGCACATCGGTCGTGTCCGGATTACCACCGACCGCATCCAGCCCCTGTCCGACACCCTCGCGCGCCGCGGCGATCTCGGCATCGCTCTTCGCGAAGGCGGGCGCAAAATGGCTGGCAATATGCTCCTGCATCGCCTGGCCATAGTTCATCGGCTGATCGGTACCCCCGATCTTGTCCCGGGCGGCCTCTGCCGTGCCCTGCGCATCGGCTGCCTCGTCGTCGCCCTGGCGGTGCAGCGCATCCAGCCGCGACCGCACGAAATCCCGCATGGCATTCCCGGCATCGGCCGGTGCCAGCCCATTCAGTGTGTCGCCGATCGCGGTGTTGTTCCGGGCCTCAGCATCCGTGAACGCGGCCCGTCCGTAATCCAGGCCGCGCAGCTTGCGCTCATAGGCCAGGGCAGCCGTGTTTCCGGTCACCTGTCCCGTCGTCGGCATCGCGCCGGGCAGAGGGCTGGGCTGCTCGGGAATCGCGTCGGCCAGTTCCGCCGGAGACTTCCCCGCCTTGGCGGCATATTCCCGCGCGGCGGTCTGCATCACCCACGGGCTGGCGGTGCGCGGCGCGCCATCGGGCCCGGCGCTGACCGGCAGCCCAGTCGCGGGGTCAACGATCGGCTCCCTGCGCGTGAGCGGCGTTCCCTCCATCGCCAGTCGCCCGGCATCGGAAACGGCGCGCCCCACGCCATGCGATGCAGCGATACCGCCAGCCCCCGCACCGACGCCGGCGGCCTGCCCGACCATTTCCGCTGTTGGGCGCCAGATCGAGGATTCGGGGACTGCCTGGTCGGCCACATGACCACCGGCCATCCCGGCCGCGCCGGCGACAGCATCGCCCAACGCCCCTCGCACGCCGGCCCCGGGCCCGAGCAATGCGGCGCCCGTCGCCGCCCGCGTGAGGTCCCGCGCCATCGCCGCGCCGCCTGTCGAAGGTGACACCTGATCGGGCGTGGGCGCGCCAATCGCACGCGCGCCGGCATTCACCGCCCGCGTGCCAACCTGGTCGCCGCCGTCATCCAGAAGCTCGGCACGCTCCTGCGGCGTGAACGCCTTGCCGCCGAAGTGTGGGGCCACCAGATCATGCGCCAGCACCCCGACAGTCGCCAGGGGGCGCCCGATCAGGTTCCCGAACGGATCGGACAGCACGTTCAGGGCGTCGCCCGCTCCTTCGACCATGCCCACGGCGATGTTCTTTCCGGTTCCGGATGGTGCAGCAGCAGGGGCGGACGCCTGGGGCGCCGATGTCGTTGCCGCTGAGGCATGCGCGCCGCTGCCGTACTGCCGGTCCAGCGCCATCATCTGCGCGCCAAAGACCGGGTCAGCCCAGCCGGAAAGGTCTTCTGTGCCACTCGTGGGCGTGGAGACCGCGGTGGGGACAGGCGCGGCCGCATCCGATGCTGTCGCCGGGGATGGGCCGGCACCATATTTCTGGTCGAGCGCCAGGATATCATCATACCAGGGCATCAGCGCGTTCTCCAGTTGAGGGTGCCATTGTCGCCGATCTGTTGGGCCTGCCCGACGATCGACCGCCATTCCTGTCGTCCTTCCGGGGTGGCGGTCAGGCGCTGGGCAAATGATGCGCGCTGGTCAGGCGACATGTGCCGCAGCATGAACGGCACTACCGAGACGGCGGTGTTCCAGTCGCTGTCGAAATCATCCGACTTTCCGGTGAATTTCGATGCCGCGCGCTCCTTCGCCATCAGCCAGTCGTTCATGCCCTGCATCTGCGAGAACATGTCACGAAGGGCCGTAGGCGACATCGAGGCGTTGGGGCTGCCACTTTCCATCGCTTGCGTGATGTGGAAGCCACCAGCCTGATTGTTCATATGAACCGCTGCTGAAAGAACCTGTTTCTCGTTCTTGACGAAATCCTGATAGCGACCGAGGCCGGGGTCAGGCTTGCCATACCCCAGGCGCTGGGAAATATCGTCCAGCACCGCATTCATCTTCCCGACAGACGCCGCGTTCGGCCCTGATGTCCAGCCAGGCATTTCGTCCTTCATCTGATCGATGAGGAAGTTCTGGCTCTGCGCCGCCTTGGACTGCTTCGTCAGGTCAGACCGGTAATCCTTCATCAAGCCGATATCCGCGTCATTCTGCGCCTTGGTCCGGGCTGTCGCGATCTCCAGGTCCTTCTGCGCCTGCGGCGTAAGCTGCGGCATCCCGGCAATCCCCGGCATCGCGGCGCCGCCATCCTGCCCGGCGGCCGCCGCCTGATCGGGACTTCCGGCCGGGCCACCCGACGGCTGCTGGCCAGGCGCCTGCACCATCATGAATCGGCGGCCGGCATCGCCAACGATGCCCCCGACCGTCAGGCTGGCCAGCGCCGGGTTCTTCTGTGCTGCCGCCGGCAGCACCTGCTGCAACGTCAGGCCCGGATTCTGCTGCGAGGCGCGCAGGATCGCGGCCGCGCCATCGGCGCCATAGCGATGGGCCAGCGCCAGGGTGGGCGCGTTCGCCGGCACGCCAAGCTCGGAAAACCGCTGAGAATTGCGGCCGGCGCGGGCCTCGATCATCTGACCGCTGATCTGCGGATCGGTCCGTAGGGCCGCGATCTCGGCATCCGTCTTGCCCTTCGCCAGATCGGGCCGCATTTCGCGGACATCCTGAATCCAGCCTGCCCGCGTGAACTGACCATTGCCGACCGCCGTTGATGTCGAGGTTCCCCCGGGCCCGCTTGTGTTGGCCTGAGCCGGATTGCCCCCGGCATTCTCCCACCCGGTGATCGCTGCCGAATATGACGGCGCGGCGCCGGGTTGCCCGCGCAGATAATCGGCCGCCTGGCTCTTGGTCATGGTCTGCGGCGAATAGGTGCCGTCCTTGTTCTTCACGGTCAGGGAGGTGGTATCCAGGTCCCCCCGCGCCCGCGCTTCCGCTCCGGCCACCGTACCCTTCTGCGCCGCCTGGGCCGCGACGATGTCCGGCGCTGCCACGGGCGTTCCGGTCGTTGTGTCCTCGCGCATCCCATCGCGGGTCAGGCCCGCGCTATACGACAGCGCGGAATCGGGCCCGGCGTAAGACTTCAGGATCATCGCCCGGTATTCCGGTCGATTATAGAGCCGTTCCCCCATGGATGGAGAGATGTCACCGGCCTTCACTCCGTCAGCGATCGCGGCGTTCCAGGCGCCATCCGTATTGGCCTGTGCCGCCCGCTGATAATTGCGGTGATCGCGCGCGGTGCCGGCGTCGTTCAAGGCTTTCCCGAAGTCTGCCTGCGACATGGCGCCCCAGTACTGGTCTTGCGGCAGGGACAAGCCATCGACCTCTCGGCCGCCATAGCTGGGGAAATGAACCGTTCCGGCAGGCCCGATCATGACGCCATTGTCATCCGCCTTGGCGC
Organism: Gluconacetobacter diazotrophicus PA1 5; assembly: GCF_000067045.1. Lineage (NCBI taxonomy): Bacteria > Pseudomonadati > Pseudomonadota > Alphaproteobacteria > Acetobacterales > Acetobacteraceae > Gluconacetobacter > Gluconacetobacter diazotrophicus. The sequence goes on along the minus strand of NC_010125.1, from coordinate 3,687,721 downwards.
CGACCATGCCCAGAGGATTGCCAGTGTAGGACGAACCGGGCTGCTGTCCCGACTGCGCCCCTGGAGCGCCTTGCTGTGCAGCCACCTGCGCCAGGGGATTTTGCCCAGCCCCTTGGGGAGCGCCGGCCTGTGGTGCATAGGACGCCAGCGCATTCGGCTGCGATGCGCCCTGCATCCCAGGAACCGCCATGGCCTGCTGGCGGGCTGCGAGCATCAGCATGTTCTGCTGATTCGCGATCTGCTTGGCCGCCGTCTCCTGGTTCGACTGCCTGATGGCTGCCGCCGCAGTCTCTGCCTCATTGTTGGCCTTGATGACCGGCATGGGGTCATAGACGTAAGCTTCGAAGGGATTATCAGACATCGCAGTCATTCACCTTTGGTGTGGGCGTTAGGAATCAGGAAATGCAGATAGGCATAGTCTGCCAGGGCGTTTCGTCCCGCATGGCGTGGCCTCCGGGCATCAGGGAAATTCTTGCCGACATCATGGATTTGGTGAGGGGACGAAACCGCGCAACCCGATGATTCCTGCAACAAGCGCGCCGTTTCGGGTGAAATCGGCCGGCTGAGGGAAAGTCGAGGTCTATTGGCGAATTTCTGAACGGACATGGCACCTGTTCTCGCGCACGAATCCCGCCATGGGATTCCGTGTTCGGATGATGGGCGGTGCCTATGCCCAATATAAACAATCTAACTGAAAAATAGAAAATTTCAAGTTGAATGCTCTATATTGCACAAACTATTGGGTCAGGCACTGCCCATCCCTGGCAATGCCCTTTGCATGAGATATCTCCATCGTCTCATGGCAGACACCGAAATGAGATATTCCCTATATTCCGCGAACTGCTGAGGCTGCCGTTGCCCCAAGAAAAATCCCCTTTCGATCGCGGCCTCTCTGGTCAGGCCATGGCTAAACATTTCGAATGAAAAACTCAGCGCAATACATTTTTCTGCAAAATCAGCACCGACCTTTTCTGCCTCCGCAATGCTGTCAGGACTCATTCCATCGGGTCGTGTCATAATGATATTGAGCATCGTCATTCTCCTGCGAGGCTTTTATTTGGTCAGAACACTGCTTCCGGCGAGAGCCACGCTCTCCACTCACCCGGCCACCGCCTTACCCTTCAGCCGGAACCAATGCCGGATTGCAGCGTCCATCGTCACGTCCGCCCTGGCCTTGGCCACAGGCTCGCTCTCGCCCCTGCCGGTCCAGACAGTCAGTGCGATCGTCAGGGCGGCAATCATCCCATGTTGGAACTGGTCATCGGAGCTGCTCTTGCTCTGGTGGTAATCGGCCAACATCACGCCCAGCGTATCAGGGGTGACAGTGGCAAGATCTGGGCCGCGACCCTCGCCAGCGTAGATCTCGTTCAGGCGGGCGAAGGCTCCTTCGGCGGCGCGCCTGGCGTTTTCCTTGCCGTCCTCGTCGGTCATGGCGCCTTGGTCGACCATCGCGGCGATGAAGCTTCCGACCCGTTCGGTAATGCGGTGAATGGCGACGCCCAGCGGCAGCCGGTATTCCCGGCACATGTCGGCCATCATGAATCCGATGCCTTCCATGTTCACGCAGGTCTGGTCATCGATCCGCGTTTTGTATTCCGGCGGCATCGTGGCCCAGATCTTCTCAGCCGCGACCTCCGGGCCGATATCCTTGGGACGATGGTCCATCACCGGCCAGTCGTGAATGGCGCTGATGCGCTGGCAGAACTGGCGGGCGTGCAGTTCGTCCATTGCGCAGGCCAGCGGGCAATCCGTGCCGTCCCTGAAGATGACGCTGGGCAGGAACCTGCCATCAATCGGGCGCGCCCACAGGCAACGAACGGCGTCGGGCGCCAGCGCGGCGGGGTCGGCGACGATACCAGGAATGGCGTTGGCGGTACGGTAGGGCTGATTCGTCATGCTCGGAATTCCAGGTTCTGATGTGATGGTTCGGACGTGATGGTCGAGATTTCCGGTAGAGGCGGGTGGCAGTTCCGGCAGCGCCATCCCTGGGGATCGACTGCCTCGCGCCACCAGGTCGTGCCCCGGCAACAACGGCAGACAGTGCCATCCGGCACCGGCAATCCGTCCGGATCGACCCATGGCGGCGAGCGCAGGTGTGAGCGCGCTTCGATCAAGAATGGTGTGACGTCGATCCGCTCCGCCTCGTGAGGCGACAGGAGGTGAAGACGGCCTTCCACGTCCGACCAGGCGACGCGCCATCCGTGCTCCAGACTGTCGGCGGCGATCGCGACGTCCCGGCGGCACAGCGCCAGCCGTTGTGGAAACTCCGCCTCGATCGCCTCGGGCGTCAGCTTGCCCGACAAGCGGGGGCGGCCTGCATCGACCAGAACCCGCACCCCGTAATGGGCTGCCTCGGCCAGCAGCGCGTATGCCGGACTTCTCAGGGCGGCGCGGCGTTCGTCGTCCGTCACCGCCGACAGGTCGATGGGATCAGCGGAGGGTATCGGTGCTGGAGCGGAGGCAGCCGGCGCGGTGTCGTGGGACACCACGACAGGCTCCGGATCGGACGCCCAGCGCTGGAGGTTTGGGCTCACCATGAGCCGATTCCCCACCGGGTATCATGAAAAGCGGTGTAACCGGTGTAACCGGTGTAACCAGCGCAGAAAACCGCCGATTTTTCGGTTACACCGGACAGAAGGATGGGTGTAACCGGTGTAACCACCACCTTGGGATGGCTGGCCCCGGTTGCACCGGTTACACGTCGCCCTCTACGAGGTGTAACCGGTTCCATATCAGAAAAATGGCAGTTTTCTGCGACCTTCGCGCGCTGGTTACACCGGTTACACCGGTTACACCCAAAAATGACATGACCCGGCGTGGGCGCGGCGATCTCACGCATCGTCGCCTCCCATGATGCTGCCGCTCACCACATAGGCGCGGGACGGCCCTTCGCCGGGGATTTTCACGACACGCGCCCCCTTGCCGTCACTTCCCGGGGTCAGATAACCGGCATCACGCAGCACCTTGGCGACGTTCGCGGCATCCAATCCCTTGCAGACTTCCGTCTTCCACATCACCGGTAGGATCAGGTATTCCCAGCGCCCTCCATCCTGGGTGGTCACACGCCGCTTGAAGCCCGCGCGGTTGATGGTCCGGACCCGATCGTCCGTCCGGTCATCCCCTGTGGTGGGATCGGGAGTCAGGTTGGTGAACCGGCTTTCGCCATGCTGCTCAATGAAGGCACGGACCTGCTCGATCGCCTTCACGTCTTCGCTGGCCCCGACGCTGCCACGCTCGGACAGCCACGCCTGGAAGCACACGCCGGCAGCCTTCATGGCTTCACCCCGCGCCCAAGGCAGCACGCGATAGTCGGTCGCGATCTCGCCCGCCGCGGCAATCAGGGCGAACCGGGCCGCGACACTGCGCACCTGCCCATCGACATTGCCGGCCGGGACATACGCTTCTTCGAACCGCGACCGGATGGCACGGATCACCGCTTCCAGTGCTTTCGGATCGGCGGCCCGGTCCCGCACCAGCGCGTCGAGGAAGTGCCGCGATGCCACCCCATAGAAGGTGCGGGACGCCACCCGAAGATGGTCCGCCAACGCGCCGGCCGAGCGCATGCCGTGCAGTTGCTCGAAGGCGCCCATGCCCGCGCCCGCATCGGCGGGAACATTGACCAGGCGCACCTCCTGGCCCGCCATGGCGCGCTTGCCGGCCTCGCCCATCTTGGCGGCCAGCGTGACCTCGCCGGTCGAAAGGAACAGAACTCGCCATGTCTTGCGCGCCCGGGCATCGCCATTCCGCCCAGCGCGCTGCTTGCCGGTATTGTTCGCCAGCATGTAGGCGATCTCGCCCACCTCGCGCGGTTCGGCCTGGCCCATCTCGTCCAGGATCAGGACCGTGTCGGAGGTCTCGCTGGCGATGCCTTCCAGCCCGTTGGCGGTGCCGCGCCATGCCCGGATCTGGCCGTCACGATCACCCTTGCCCCACACGCTGCCCGCCACGAACGCGGCCGTGCTTTTGCCGGACTGGGACTTGCCGACAAGATGAATGCCACCCGACTGCTCCCCCATGATGTCGAGCAACGGACCAGCGAAGGCGGCCGACAAGAACAGGGCCAGCCGGCTGTTGCCCACCGCATAGGCTGCCACCTGCTTCTGCCAGTCCGCAAGCGTACCGCCGGGCGTGAACTCGCGCCCGACAGTGGCCCGGCTGGACTGGAACACGACCGAGCGTCGGCCGCCGCCGATGGTGAAGCCACCCGGCAGGATGAAGGCGTGCCCGTCGTCGGTTCGGTGCCAGCCCGCCCGATCGACACACCTCAGTCGGATTATTGTGCGGACTGAAGCAATGAGCTGACGAAGAAGACGTGTCGCAGCAATTGAACAATTCAGACCGGCATCTTCCAGATCGCCGGCGATATCTTTTCCTTCTCCGTGGACCATCCTCTTTGGGATCGACCACTCATGCATCCTTCCGTCTCTATCCCACCAACGGATCAATAAGCCCCAGCCGAATCCATCTCCGTCGTTTGTTTCAGCAATAATTTCGAAATATTCCGATATCCAGATGTCCGGCTTAATATCCTCCCCTGTCTGTTCCGGCCGGTAATAGAGGCCGTTCGATTTCATCAGATAGCCTTTGGGCATCGTGACATTCGGAGCAGCAACCTGTGCCCGGTTCAGTGCGGTCAGCAGCGGCTCGGGGTCCTCACTCCATGAGGCGATCCCCTCCGGCACATCGTCAGCCACATCCCAGCCATCCGGCAGTCCGGGCGGTAGCTGTACCTGTTTGATGACGCGCGCACCGACTTCACGCAGCGCCGCGACGACGGAGTCCGCATAGGCCAAGCCTGGCTTGTCGTTGTCCGGCCAGATCGTCACCTCGCGCCCGGCCAGCGGTGCCCAGTCATTGTTGCCGACCGCCTTTCCACCGCCCTGTGACGTCATCACCACATAGTCGGGAAACAGGCGCTGGGCCGCGTCCGCCGTCTTCTCGCCCTCGACCAGCAGCACGGATGCATCAGGCTGGGCCGCCAGCCGATCCAGACCGTATAGCGGCAGAGGCTTGGCCGCCTGTTTCCAATGCCAGCCGGTGATATCCCGACGTTGGCCCGTCCGATCGATCCAGACCCGACGTCCATAGGTCAGCGGCAGGATGTCCTTCCCACCGTCCTCACGATCCACGCGGAACCGGGCGCAAAGCGGCCGGCCCTCTTCGTCGCGATAGACCCATATGGCCGAGGCCCCGCGCGGCAACTCCGGCTCGGACGGTGCCGGGGAAATCGGCTCCCAAACCTCATCCTTGCCGCCAGCGGACGCTGCATTCCGCCGCTCAGTCGGGGTCAGTGGCTGGAACGGGTCAGCAGGAATTCCTGCCGGCAGGGTGACTGGCGCATTGGGTGGCACCGCGTTCATGCCTCACCTCCCAGGCCAAGCATGACGGCCAGCCGCTGGGCGGCTTCCCCCTGCTTCAGGTCGAACAGATAGGCAGCCAGGGACACGGGATCGCCACCGCGATCGCCGGTCGCGAAGTCGGACCAACGGCAGTTATTCATGTTGACCTTGAAAGAGCCGGGCGAGCGGTCGCCGCGGCGAGGATTGCGCGCCACCCACTCGTGGCCCTGGCGCCGGCCGTCGGGCAGCCAACGTGCCAGAAGGGACGGCAGCACGGAAACGGCGGCGCGGTTGATGTGGTCGAAGTCGAGGCGGGGAGTGGAGGCGCTCATTCCAGGCCTCCCATCGCCTGCCGCACCAGGACGTCGGTCGCGAAATAGGTCAGCCGGTCTGCGCCGGCCTTCATGGCCGTTCTGGCACGCGACGCCGGGCTTTCCTTCCGGGCCTCCTGCGCAGCCTGATACTTGTAGTAATCGAGAATATCGTCGGCCAAACGCGAAAGGGCCTCGTTCAGGGTGACGTTGCCCCGTCGCACTTCGTCCGCCATAGACCGGCCAAGGTCTTCGTCTGTTTCGAGGGCATCGACCGCATCCATTTCGGTCAGCCAGAAAACTGCAGCCTCGCGAACCCGAGCTAGCCACGGCGCCACATAATGAGGCTGGATCACGCCACACGCTCGAAAGATGCTCTCAATGTGTGTCAGAGCCGGGCCGAGGGCATCGACCAATTGCGCGAGAGATCGATCTTCTCCGAGGACGTCATTGGCGATATTAATGCCCAGGGCGACGAGATTGAGGCGAAAGCGATCAATCCTTTCATCATAGGACCAAGGGTCGCCCGGAAGATCCGCATCAAGCTCGGACGGCTCGATATCGACGGTGGCTTCTGCCTGTGACATGATCTGCCGACGGGGGCGCGCCATGTCCCGGACTGTGCTGTCATGGATCGCCGCCCACCGATGGCAGGTCTGCCGCGCCGCCTCCAGCGATGACACAGGCCCAATCTTTGACCAGGTGTCGTCGAAGAAGACTACGCAAGGCGCATAGACCGGCCCGTCGTCACTTTCCATTTCCAACACCCAGAGATGCGAAACTACGCCCCAGTGGATGATCCCCTCGGGGACGATATCCGACGGCGCCTCTTTCCCGCTGGCCAAGTAGGGCATCGGCAGCTTTGTCTGGAGGACGTTGTCCATCATGCGCGCCCCGGCACATGGCCGCCCCCACGATAGAGTTCCTCCAGGCGAAACTCGCCGCCGGCCAGGGCATCGCGCATGATCTGATGCGCCTCGGCACGGCCAGCCTGCCCCGTGACGAACGCGGCATAGAGAAGCTGGGCCGCGCAACCGATCACATGACGACGCGCCTCTGTCCGGCTCATTCCGGCGGCGTACGCCACATTGGCGAAAATCACGCCGGTATCATGGCAGGTAACAAAGGGGCGGCCGTCGATCTCTGTCCGACGCTCGGACCCGATCGAAGCCATAGCCTCCCCGATCGAAACGTCCGTGAGATTGCGATTTTTCATCGTCCGGCCCTCCGATCCATCGCAGCCACGGCCGCGGACACGGAACTGAACACCACCGGCAGGCGGCACCCAGGCATCAGCAGCGCGGCGCGCGGCTCACCGTCAGGGCGGCAGGCATCGGACAGGAGGATCAGGCGGGGCATACGCCCCACACTGCGGACGCAACTCGGGCGCCCGCGCTCATTCAAGCTCGGCATTGGATATTCTCCATATGCCAGCCGCGATTACCGGTAGACAGCAGACCCGAAAATGACGTAGAAAATGGACGTTCCAGCCATTTTCCACGCCTTTCGGATCGCCGGTCTGCCTAACCGCAGGCTGGCGTTTTCCGTTTCAGGCGCGCGATTTGGACACGCGCGGCAGGCTGTCGAAATAGGCCTCGACACTGGCGATCCGCACCCGCGTTGCCGATCCGAACTTCACAGCCTCGAACTTGCCCTCGTTCATCAGACGATAGAACATGGTGTTACCCATTCCGAAACGACGTTGAATTTCCTTCGGACTGGCGAAAATCTCATTGTGATGCTGGACGACTTCACGAAGATCGGCGCGCGCATCATCGTGCAGGTTCGTTACGGCGGTATTCTGCATGTTGCAGGTCCTATACTGGCGAATGCGGCATGCTCCAGGCGCGCAAAAGACAAGCGCCCACAGCACGACATCGCATTCGCAATGGCGGAAATCGGGCGCGTGAATGCACTCCGATTGTGGATTGAATTTTTGCCTGTATTGACGCGATGCCTATGCGCCGGATCGATCGGGCGTTGCCTTTGCCCGCAGGCCTGCCCTCTAGTGACCCGGTCGATGCCTATGACCTGTCTGCTAGTGGCGTATCCACGGGGGCGATGCTTACGCCCATTCGCGTGAAAACCTATGAATGAATCATACTGTCCCGTCGATGTTCCGCGCAATACCGCATGCGGAAAATTTTTACTTGGCCACATAATGGCCGCCCCTGCGCCGCCTGTGCCCGGATCAACTGGGCCGCCGTCGTTGAACCGCTTCACGACAACATCTCCTCAATCGCCGCCACGCGCCGCTCGATCTCGTCCCCGACCCACTCCATGGCCATCGCATAGGTATCGGTATTGACCTGGCCGCCCCGCAGCGCCGCCCGACTTGTGCCGATCATCAGAACCGACAGCATGGAAAGGTCGCGTGTCTGTTGGGTGATTGCAGCGATGCGATCAGGCGTCGCCACGGGAAGCTTGCGACTCATGACCAGTCCTCCTGCTGTTGATGCTGACGGGTCACCCGGAAAGCCGGGAGACCCAATACCTCCTGCCAGTAACGGGAGCATGTGACGCGCGGCAGGCCGAGCCGCGCGCCGATTTCCTTCCAGGTGCGTCCGGCCTCGCGCAGCCGGATCAGTTCCTTGACCTGCGCTTCGGGCCAGACTTTGCGGGGGCGGCCCATCAGGCCGCCCTCTCGTCGCGCAGCAGCATGGCTTCGAGGATCTCCAGCCGCTCAAGCTGGCGCTTCGCGAGCCACTTGATGGCTTCCGGTTCACTGTCCTCGGGCTGCCGATCCCCACAATTCAGCATCACCATCAGCTCGGAGATGCGTCGGGCGTCCTGCGCCAGGATGACCTTGTCGCGCAGGGCGTCGAGGATATCCCGCTCTTGCTCCGTGACCTTTCGGTCATGCCCCCGATTGAGGATGAACGCGCGCATTCCCTCGTTCATAGCGCGCCCTCCCGTCGGGCCAGACGCACCGCCAGCCGGCCGAGCGCTTGCCCGACGCGGATAGTCCAGGCAGACAGCGGGATCAGGATGAATAGCGCTGCCTGGCGCATGAGGGAGCGGCTCATGCCGCACCGCCTTTCCGCAGGGCAGCGGCATCCTTGTCGGCGTTCTGAGCGATCCGCTCGGCATAGGCTGCCATCCACTGAACCGCGCCGATCCAGTCCGAGACCATTTCCTCGGTAGGGGTGCGCACCAGATCCATGTCGCGGCCAATCGCAAGGGCGACGTCGCGCAGGTCGCGCGTGTGGATAGCCTGCCATTCGAGGGCGTAAGGATGGGCCAGGACGTCCTTCGCTCCGTTGGCGGCGCTCAGGCGGTGGTCGATCGTCCGTTTCATCGTGACCACTCCCCCGACAGGTCTGCGGCGTCGGTGATTTCCCCTGACAGCCGAAAGAGTTCCTCCCCAGCCTGCTGCATGGCGAAACCGAGATGAGACAGCCGCTCCTGCGTCGCCTCGAAGCAGGTCTGCCCGGCCGCGTTTCCGGCCCAGATCAGGAGTGTCGCAAGGTTCTGAACCCTGAATCCGGCGGCCGCGATGGCGCCCATGCGCTCGGGGCTCATCGGCCGCCCTCCGCCAGCACCAGCGGCGCATGAGCGGGCCGGGCCGTGTGGGTAGCCAGCGTTTCCGGCTGGGCGAAACCTGCCAGCGCGACGAAAAAGAGGATCGCCATTGCAACCGAGGTCCCGGTTGCGCGTACGAGTGTCCATGCCCACGATCGTGGGTGCGTGCTATAGGCACGATCAGCCATTGCCTGCTCCTGGTGTGAGCGGTTGTGGTTAGGCCGGATTGGAAGGCTCCTACCCCTTCCGTCCGGCCGCCTTGTCACAAGGTGACAAGGTCGCGTCAATGTGCCACCCTTCTTCTTGAAGTCAATAACTTTGTCACAGGGTGACACTTTGAACGCTGCACAATGCAGGATGGCGCGGGCAGCACTGCAGATTAGCGTCCGCGATTTGGCTGCCGCAGCGGAGGTATCGCCAACCACGATCACCCGCCTTGAGCGCGGCGAATCCCTCTATCTCAGAACCATCGACGCGGTCCGCGCAGCTTTAGAAGTGGCGGGCATAGAATTTATTGCCGAAAACGGCGGCGGGGCTGGGGTAAGGCTGAAAAAGGAGATCACGACGTGACCGAGAATGTTCCGAGGGAACTGAAAGCCCTTCTTCGTGAGAATTTTTTGGCAACGAGCCACCCTCGCAAATCAAGCACCAAGTCCATTCGTTCAAAGATGCATCTTGATAGAATATATCCAACAGGAGGAAATGAGATATTTATAGAATTTTCGAATGGGCCTGATAAACATCGTGGGAATTCAATAATAATATGCCTATCGGAGAAATTTATTTCTTCTGAAACGGCCATTATTGATTTTCACAAAAATAAAAACATTACTTGAAAAATAAATACGCAATAAAACATTAAACTGTCATAAAGCGCCATGATATGATTTTACTCGTCGGTCCAAATGGGGAAATTTTCTATCCGAACAGCAAAGAGTTTCTTAACTATGTCGGATAGTTTGGCCATGATATTGATTTAATCTCTTACGCGATCAAAAATCTTGGATTTGCTGCCACAGCGACATTCCCACGCTATACACGCATCCGTTTCCAGCCAACGCTGTTTCCGAAACAATGCCTCCAAACAATACTCGAGCTTATCCTTTATCAAGGGACGCCGAACATCGTCCTCGAACGCGTTGGCACGCTGTATGCTCCGCTGGAGGTAATAAGAAATCTCAATGATGCCGTCGCTCGTCTGAATGCGCTCCAAGTCGCAACACCGAACGAAAACGCGGCGCCCGGAACACCCAACATCATCGGCCTGTCCCTGGACCGACTTCAAGATCCCAAGCGTGCCAATATGCGAATGGCATTTGAGATTTGGAAAGAAGCAAGGCGATATGTCACAACGCGGAACATCGGCGGGATTTCCGACAACCCCGCGTTTGGAGGTGGGGCAGTGGCGTGGATGCCAGGACGTGATCGATGCCTGATCGAGTCATGGCCGCAGACCTACAGCCTATACAGCGATTCTCCATATGAAAATCTCATTGGTCGCGACGTCAGAGACCTGCCTGACGCTGCCTATATCCTGCCGACCACGCGCAGCTATTTTGCCGCCGCCCATGATCAAGTCCCGCGTTTAGAACTCATCGAGGCGCTGATGACGCGCCTCGATGGTTCCCAGTTTTGGTGTCGCTATGAGCGGCTGGTTTTACCGTGGCGCACCAGCGCGGAGGATGTTTTCGTCTGCTCTGTACCGTTGGTCAGGTTGGTTCGGAGCCGCTAGATTTTTCAGCACATGATTGGTCAGGACATCCGGTGTTTCCCAACTAAGAAGGCATTCGAAGGTGCGCCACGCTCCGAGGATTTTCATGCCTGGCTGCACGGGAGGATTTCCATATAGCGGCAGCAGGGTGCGCGCCAATGGCCCAGCCTCGATCATGCCAATGGCGAAGTCGGGGTTCCATGCAGCCAGTGAAATGCTTCGCATCATGGCGACGGTCAGGATAGGCAACCGCTTGCGTCGAAGGCTGGGGTGGCACCAAAGGCCACCAGCGAATACGACGCGCCCATTGATTTCAGAAGCCATTGGGGCCTCGGCAACCCATTTCTCGTTCGGGTCCATCTGCGTTTCTGGATCGCGATAGGCAAATCGCCCTGATTCCCACTCCGCCTGCAGTGTGCTCGTCGGCCAATCATAGCGGCGCAGAATCAATGTCACCACCGGCTCTCCGCTGGCTTGGCCCTCGATATAGATGACGTTGTCTCGGTTGATATCTGACAATTCCGGGTCATAAATCGGCGACAGCGGCTCCCACGTGTCCTGATGTCGCCGATTTACTTCGACCAAGCGGTCGAAATCACGCCCCATGTGCCATGATATGCCCAGTCGGCGCGCAGACTCGGCAAGTTGAAGGAAATATCGGCCGATTTCCATCTTGGGGCCGTGGTTGATCTCAATCGCGTCCAGGAATGGACGGAGTTGCGTTCCCATATAAATAGCATCCCTCTTGGGCGAGATTGCCCGAGGAATTTATTACTTATTTCCTAAAATAATGATTTGATCTGGTTAATTTGTTCTTTTATTATTATGTACTATGCACACACATACGATATAATTAGTTAACATTTAGTAAATGTAGATATTTTTAAAATAATAATCTGGTCGATATTTATGTATTAAGATGTCCGGATTGGAAATAGTATTTATATATATACCAATTAGGACATGTAATTTATTTGTTTGTTATACAGACCTCTGTCCGCATGGAGACCGCTTCAGCCCAAGAATCCGTCACCACCGGTCTCACGGTGCCCCACTGCTTTAACCCTGGTGCGGCCGGACCGACCAGAAAATGCAATGTCGGACGCGCTTGGCGCCAGTAGCTGTATGAGAGTTGCGATCACGCCGCCATTCCGCTCAGGCTGCCCTCCGCTTCCGCGCCGCCATCACGGTGGCAGGGGAGACGCCGGCCATGGCTGCAATGGCGCGTAAGGACAGGCGCTGCCCCTCGGGCGTGTTCAGGATGCGCTCCACCGCCGCCCGGCGCTGGGATGCCGTGTTCAGATTGAACGGGCGGCCATCGCCGCCGGCCGGGCCATCAGGGGCCGCGCGTCCCTTAAAGTCTATGCGGCAGGAATCTGCCTCTTGGGCGGTCTTTGTTCCATTGCCAGATTTCCCGGCATGGGCGGCCTGTAGCCGCTCAAGATCAGCCAGCACGGCCTCAGTGGCATCATAGGTGCCTTGGCTGTCTACCTGAAAGCGCAGCCGGGTGATCACGTCAGACAGGTTACGGGCCGGCAAGTCTTTGTTCACCATGTCGCCCAGCGCCCACCGGCGAAAGTCCGCGCCCTGGCTCAGGTATTCACGCTGCCTGTTCCCGTCCGCCGTGTTGCGGTCGTCCTGTAGGCGTTCCCATGCCTCAAGCTCGGCCAGAGCATCGGGGATCGTCGTCGGCCATGGCTTTGCGTTGCCCAACGCGGTGCGGACGCGCGACGTGGGGCCGAAAAGCTCGCCATCGAACGTATCCGCATTGTCGCCGCCGCGCTTCTCGCGGAAGGGCTCGATAGCATCGTCGAAGGCCCGCTCGTCCGGCGTGGGGGCAAAAACGGCTTCTTCCGACCCATACCGGACGATGACTTCCGCGATCTCGACGGCATGTTCGGCCATCCACCGACGGCATTTGGCCCGTTCCTGCGCGGCATAGGCCCGCACATGGGCCGGATTGCTCATGTTGTAGAAGGTGAAGCCGCCAGCACCAGGCTCGGGGCCTGCCAGACCCGCGATCAGGTCCGGCACGTCCTCAAGCGCATAGCCGTGCGGTTCGATCATAGCCGCCGCCCTGGCGCGCGCCGCCTGCGCCTCCCCTCCGGCTCCGCGCTCGGCCAGCGCCCAGACCTTCGCAAGCGTTTCGATGTTCAGTGCCGCCGCCATGCCCATGCTCCCTGTTCAAATTGAACATAGCAGAAGCCGGAGGGGCCGTCAGTCCACTGAGAGTCGGGTTTCCTCTGTCCGACCTGTCCGACCCGATTTTGTCCTGTGGCGTTCAGCCGATCCCGGCCCGATGTCTTGGGGTGGCCGTTCATCCAGGGCCCGAGTGTACGGGTGGTGCTGAGCCCGAGCGAAATATCCCAGCCCGCACCCAAAAAACGGCAGTCTTCTGCGGGTTCTACGGCGGGCGAGCGCGTGTACGCCCGCCGGGTCCGAACTTGGACAAATCAGGTAGGGGGCGCCCCAAAAGTGGCGGTATTCTGCGGATGATACCTCGGATTCGCTCTGCCGGGCGGCGGGGGGCTTTCTGCTGCTCCCAGCAAGGTGGAGCACGCGGAACACCGAAAAGATGACAGGTCCGCACAGCAAGCGGTCGGTTACACCGGTTACACCGCCCATATCGATAGGTGTAACCGGCACCACCCTCAGAAAAATGGCAGCATCCCGCCATTCGGAGCGTCCCGTTACACCGGTTACACCGGTTACACCGGAAAAAAGTATGTCCCCGTCGATTCCCGGCCCTTACGACTGCCGGTCAGCTTCGCCGTTGCCCGCTGCCAGCACCCAGCGCGCCCAATCCTCCATCATCTGCCGGCGCTTCTCGAACAGGTCGCCGCGGCGATAGGCTGCCTCGACCTTGTCGCCGATCGCGTGCGCCAGGGCCATCTCGGCCACCTCGCGGGGATAGTCGGTTTCCTCGGCTGCCCAGTCGCGGAAGGTGGATCGCAGGCCATGGACGGTGACGGCCTTTGTCCCGGCCGCCAGGTGAAGGGCCTTGGACAGCGCGACATCGGACAGAGTCTTGCCGCGCTTCTGGCCCGGGAACACGAAGTCGGCGCCCTTCGGATCTCGCAGCGGTTCGACCTCTCTCAAGATCGCCAGCGCGGATCCAGACATCGGCACGCGATGCTCCTGCCCGGCCTTCATCTTGTGCGCCGGCACGATCCAGATGCCGGCCTTCATGTCGATTTCCGACCAGACGGCCGATCGGACCTCTCCAGATCGGGAAGCCGTCAGGCAGGCGAAGCGGACGGCCTTGGCAGCAACGCCCTGGGATGCGCCCAGGGCGGCCGTCACCTTGCCGATGTCCTTCCGATCAACAGCCGCATGGTGCTCGACCTTCGCGACGGCCGAGGGCTTCGGCAGGATCGCCGCCAGGTGCCCCTTCCACCGAGCCGGATTGTCGCCGTCACGCCAGCCATGTGTCCGGGCATAGTCCAGCACGCGCTCAAGGCGCCCGCGCAGCCGGTCGGCGGTTTCGGTCTTCGTGGTCCAGATTGGCCGCAGCACGGCCAGCACGTCGTCGGTGTCGATCCCGACCACGGCCTTGTCTCCACAGAGCGGGAATACCAGCCGCTCGAACGAACTGATCCAGATATTCGCAGCCCGCGGGTCACGCCAGCCCGGGGTCTGTTCCTCGATGTAGCGAGTGGCAGCCGTCTGTAGAGTCACGCCGCTTTCTTTCTTGCGTTCGGCCAGGTCACGGTCCCGCTGCACAATCGGGTCGATGCCGTCCATCAACAGATGGCGGCCGTCAGCCGCGAGACGCCGGGCCTGCGCGAGGCTGACGTCCTGGACCGGTCCTAGGCCCATTTCGCGGCGCTTGCCGGTCGTCGGGCTGGTGTAGCGGAACGTCCAGACCTTCGATCCACCCTTCGCGACCACCCAGAGATTGCCGCCGTCTGCGAGCGCCCCATCCTTGAGGGCGCCGACCTGACGGACGGTTAGACGATGCGGCGCGACCCGACTCATAACCTTCGCTATCCCTCTTGCTATCCCTCTTAGAAACCGGGCTTACCGGGAACAGATGCGAACGCCCGCGAACAGGCGCTTCCCTATATCTATGTGAAACACAGACTTTTTGGGATGGTCAAGGACACACAGGAACGTGAGTTAGGTGGAAACCCCCTCCACCAATTCTCCATATCAAACAATCGCATAACGTCTCTCAGGGCTGGTTTTCCGCGCCCTGTTGCGTCATTCTTCATCTCACTTGTTCTCGTTTTGTCTCACGTTGTCTCATCGGATTGTGGGCATCGTGTGGGCATCGTCGAGGGTGGAATGTGGGCATCGGAGAATCGGCGTGCTGACAGATACTCAGGCTCGGGCGGCGAAGCCTCGTCAGAAGGGATACAGGCTGCCGGATCAGGGCGGCCTGTTCCTGTTTGTGACCCCTGCTGGCGGGAAGATCTGGCGGCTGCGCTATCGGCAGGCGGGGCGGGAACAGACCCTGACGTTCGGTGCTTATCCGGAGATGTCCCTGGCTGACGCGCGCGAGGCCGCGGTGATGGCCAGGCGGCGCATTCGCGCCAACGAACCCGCCGCTATGGTGGCCCCAGCCGGGGCCGTGCCGGCGCCGGCGTTCGAGCTTGTGGCTCGCGAATGGCATGAGAACCGGCGCGACCTGTGGACGGCGCAATATGCCCTGGACGTCATACGAAGCCTGGAGCGCGATGTGTTCCCCGCGATCGGACGCCTGCCGATCGCTACGCTGACGCCGACTGCCGTTCTGGACGTGCTGCGGGCCATACAGGAACGAGGGGCGATCGAGACGGCCCATCGCGTCCGCCAGAGGATCAGCGATGTGTTCGTCTATGCGATCGCGTCTGGGATAGCGACATCGGATCCTGCGGCCATTATTGCATCCGCATTGCGGCCCGTGGTGCGCGGCAGGCAGCCGGCGATCACCAGCCTGCCTAAGGCCCGCGACATGATCCAGGCTGTCGAGCGCGAAGACGCCCACCCCGTGACCCTGTTGGCCTTGCGCCTGCTTTATCTGACCGCCGTACGGCCCGGCGAACTACGGGCGGCCAGGTGGTGCGAGTTCGAGGGGCTGGATGGCGAGCGGCCGATCTGGGTGATCCCCGCTGCCCGGATGAAAATGAAGCGGGAGCATCTGGTGCCACTGTCCCGTCAGGCAGTCGAGGTTATCGACGCCCTGCGCCCATTCAGTGCGCGGTGGCCGCATTTGTTCCCCAACACGCGGCGTCCGGCCCAGATCATCAGCGAAAACGCGCTTGGCTATCTGCTGAATCGGGCAGGCTTTCATCATCGCCATGTTCCGCACGGGTTCCGGTCCACGTTTTCGACCGTGATGAACGAGGAATATCCGGACGACCGGCACATCATCGACGCGATGCTGGCGCATGTGCCGCCGAACCAGACGGAAGGGGCGTATAACCGGGCGCTCTACCTGGCGCGGCGGCGCGAGCTGGCGCAGATCTGGGCCGACCTGATCCTGGCTGGGCAGGTCGGCCTGGATGATTTGACCGCGTCTAGGCGCAAAGAGGGGCGCCCTGAGGCCTATCGTGAGAGCCGGCCTGCGTAGCCGGGTCATGCTGCCGCAGCCAGTTCTGGATTGTGCTGTTGCGCCAGCGTATGCTGCCGCTGCCAAGCTTGAGCGGTCGGGGCATGTGGCCGGCACGCATGTAACGATAGATTGTCGGGCGGCTGAACTGTAGAAGTCTCGACTAAATCTGACGGATGGTGTCTGCTGAAGCTCAACCAGGGCTCGGGGGCAGACAGGCCGGACCCGCCGCATCGGAGGATATCCTCATGACCCGTGACCAGAAGATCATCCGCGCCAAAGTTGGCCTGCTGGAACTATCGAAGCAACTGGGCAACGTCTCCCAGGCCTGCAAGATGATGGGGTATTCGCGCGACAGCTTCTACCGCTTCAAGGAGCTCTACGACAAAGGCGGCGAAATCGCGCTCCAGGAACTCTCCCGCCGCAAACCCTTGCTGAAAAACCGCGTCGAGCCGGCGGTTGAGGAAGCAGTGGTCGCGATCGCCATCGAACAACCGGCCTGGGGCCAGGCCCGCGTGGCCAACGAACTGCTCAAGCGCGGCGTCACCGTCTCTCCTTTCGGGGTGCTCAGCATCTGGCGTGCGCCACGACTCGCTACATGAAGCTCCGGCTCAAGGCGCTCGAAGCCAAGATGGCCCAGGAACGGCTGATCCTCACCGAAAGCCAGCTTGCGGCCCTGGAGAAAGCCAAGGCCGACAAGGAGGCCTGGGGCGAGTTCGAGACCGAATGTCCCGGCTATTGCGGCGCCCAGGATACCTTCTATGTCGGCACCCTGAAGGGCGTCGGTCGCGTCTACCAGCAGACCTTCGTCGATACCTACAGCAAGGTCGGCTTCGCCAAGCTCTATGACCGCAAGACCCCGGTTACCGCTGCCGACCTGCTCAACGACCGCGTCATCCCCTTCTTCGAGCTGCACGATCTCCCGCTCCAGCGCGTGCTGACCGACCGGGGCACCGAATTCTGCGGCTCTCATGACCGCCATGAATACGAACTCTATCTGGCGGTGGAGAACATCGACCATACCCGCACCAAGGCGCGCAGCCCGCAGACCAACGGCATCGTCGAGCGCTTCCACAAGACCATGCTCGACGAGTTCTATCGTGTCACTTTTCGCCGCAAGATCTACGACAGCATCCACGAACTCCAGGCAGACCTCGACGAATGGATGGATGACTTCAACCGCAATCGCACCCACCAGGGACGATACTGCTTCGGCAAAACCCCGATGCAAACCTTCCTTGACGCAGCCCACCACGCCCGCGAAAAAGATATCGGGCGCCACGTCGAACACCACATGAACGCGTAGCATCCACGCCGGCCACTTCAAGCCGTCCGTCAGATTAAGTGCAAACTTCTACAGCTGAACCCGGTAATCTCGATTACCTCGCGCATCGTCAGCAGGTGGTCAATCGGATCGGGCATTCATGCCTCCTTCAACATCGTAGATTGGGCCGGGGTCGTCAGATACCCGGTCAGCTCCAACACGCGCTTGCCATCGACCGTGACCAGGCGACCGACATGCGCGATCGCGCAGGCGCCCCCGTCCTCTCGCGTGGCCCCGACATAGCCCCCCTTCCCGTCCCCATAGAGGCGCGTCTTGTAGGCTTCCTTCCCGATTGTCAGGTCCGAAAGGCAGGAATGGGAGAGCATCGGGTGATCAGCCATCGTCCCGGCCCTCCGGTGCACACTCGCGCCACCCGGGCCGGACCGTGTCCAGCGCTGCCACCAGCGCGTCCATCTCGGGCCACGGCTCGAACGCAAGCGGATCGCCTCCCGCCAGCTCGGCCTCGACGCCACGCTCGGACCGGGCAACCGCGATCGCGGCCGAGATGACGGACTGCGCCTGGTGCCGGCCGATGGTGATGCCGGCCTCGCGGCAGTCCAGGCGCTCGATCTCGGCCTGAAGGTCGGCGATCCGTTCGAGAAAAGCCGTGCTCGCTGCCCGACTCGCCGCTCGATATGCAGCGAGTTGCGTGCCTGTCCGGACGACTTCTTTTCCCTGTTCCGCGATCAGCTTATCGCGACTAGCGATCTGGGCTTCGGCGTCGGTGCGGCGGACGACAGCATCTGGCCATGCGTCTGCGCGGCGCTGGTAGATGTTTCGCATCGGCCACATGGCGCCGTTCTGGAAAATATCGCCCGGTGCCACATAGCCGACTGTCGCCAAGTCACCCGCTTCGACGCGCGTGCCGATGGCGCGGATGGCAGCCTCTGTATCGGCCTTGACCGACGGAGGTGTTCCAGTCTGGGCCACCACAATGGCGCGTTCCTGCTCATCCGTCAGCGGTAACCTCACCAGGTATTGTGTCGACTTGATCATGCGCAATACTCCGGCACCAAGCTCATAGCGATCTGCTTTCCACGATCCGTCATGATGAAATAGGTCATCCCATCCTCCCATTTATCTTGGGAATTGGGTGTCATCAGTCCACGCTGGGCCAGGGCGCACAGGACAGGATCGTTGCGACTGGTATAAAAATAATCTCGGTATCCGGCTTTCGTCGGATCGTTTCCGTTCGCGCCAAAAGCATGCAGGAGACAGTGGATTTCGGCATCGGACATTTCGTCCGCCATCGGGTCGCGCGCGGGCAGATGCACATCGGACGCTTTCTGTCGCCGGACGGTTATGTGCACGACAGAGACATCTTCGGCCCGATAAAATGCCATCATTCGCGCCTTCCCGGCAGTCGGGGCGAAATAGGTCTCTGTATGGTCATATCCGCGCACCGACACATTCCACGCCTTCCGAAGGCGTGTCGCTGGCGAAGAGTTGGTATCACTCATCATCATCACTCCGCAGCGATCACCGTCGCCCGATCGAGGGCGGTGACACGGTTTGCGTGGGCCAGCAGGGTGGCCATTCGTTTGGGGACGCTGTTGCCGATCAGGCGCATGCTTTCGGACTTGGTCAGCCGCCGGCGCTTGCCATCGATCTCGATCCATTCCGGCAGCGTCAGTTCATGCGCAGCGGCCGCCTCGGACGGTGCCAGCATCCGCATCAGGATGTCGGACAGCGCGTGCGGCTCGCCCCGGAACTGGACGGTGACGACGCCGAACCGCGCGAGCGTGGTCAGGGAGTGCAGCGGATCATCCGCGCCCTGGGCGACGCCGCCCTGCCCGTAATATTTGGTCAGGAACGCCGCGACGGCCGCGATATGGTTACCGCCGGCGGACAGGGTCGGCACCGGCTCACGAATATCGGCCGCCGTGCTGGTGCCGCGCAGCTTCGCTAGGCTGGCCGCCGCGACATATTTCTGCGTGCCGCGCGTGACCAGTGTCGAAAGCGGCTGGTCCATGCCGGCGCCGATCACGCCCTCGGCCACGGTGAAATTGTGCTGGACCATCCAGGCGGCGACCACAGAATGGTGCTGGATCTGCGTCTGAGTGCCCAGCGGCTGGGCCAGGTCCTGCCCTACGCTATTGCCGCGCCGCTCCTCCACGAACGACGGCACCACGACTGCAAACCCGCCGCCACGCTCTGTCGTGATCGTCCGGAGCGGCTCCAGGCCATCATGCGCCGTGATATTCGATGAATGGCAGACCGGGATGATGAACGGCCGGGGAGATTCCAGCACGAATTTCCGCAGGCCGACCGCGATCCGGTGATTGGTATTCGCGGCCAGTGGCTTGGCCCGGTCGAAAATCGACTGCATTGGGATCGACCAGTCGATGATCGTATGCGCCCCGACCCACGGCCGCAGACCCCGGGCCTTCGCCTGGTCCGCCGGCGCATGCGTCTGCTCGGGCCATTCGATCGGCTGGCCATCCCGCCGGGCAACCGCAAACCAGCGCCGACGGCTGGTCGGAATGCCGTGATCGGCGCAGCAGATATCTCGGTCCTGGTAATCCCCCATCAGTGTTAATTTCTGCTGAGATTTGACCCTGGGTTTTCATCGAGAACTGACCCGGCCTTTGGTTATCTCTGCTATGTTTTATGGGCTGGTCAAGCGGTTGCCTTTTCCTTCCGGTTCCTGGGGGCGGCGGAGCTTGCGCGGAACCGGTAGCTGTCATTTCCGGTTTCGAGGATATGACAGTGGTGGGTAAGGCGATCGAGCAGGGCTGTCGTCATTTTGGGATCACCGAAGACTTCGCCCCATTCGCTGAAGCTCAGATTGGTGGTGATGATGACGCTGGTGCGCTCGTAGAGACGGCTGAGGAGATGGAACAGCAGGGCACCGCCTGATGCGCTGAACGGCAAATAGCCAAGTTCGTCCAGGATCACGAGATCGAGGCGCAGGAGACGTTCCGCGATCTGTCCTGCGCGATTGGCGGTTTTTTCCTGTTCGAGGGCGTTGACGAGGTCGACCGTGGACCAGAACCGTATCTTCTTGCGGTGATGTTCGATCGCCTGCACGGCAAGTGCGGTGGCCAGATGGGTCTTGCCGGTTCCTGGTCCACCAATGAGGACGACGTTGTCGGCACGGTCGATGAAATCCCCGGCATGGAGTTGACGGACCATGGCCTCGTTGACCTCGGCGGCCGAGAAATCGAACCCTGCCAAATCTTTGTAGGCCGGGAACCTGGCAGTCTTGGTTTGATAGGCGATGGAGCGCACCTCTCGCTCGGCGAGTTCCGCCTTCAAAAGCTGGGAGAGGACGGGGATGGCGGCCTCGAATGCCGGCGCACCTGTTCGGTCAGTTCGGCCGTGGCCTGGGCCATGCCATACATCCGCAGGCCGCGCAGCATGACGACGAGGGCACCGGCCGCGGGATCATGACGCATGACGGGCCTCCCCGCGCAGGGCGTCATACCGTCCGGTATCGGCCTGAGGCTCGCGTTCGAGCACCAATGCCTGCGGCGCGTCGAGCCTGGGTGCTCCTGTTTTCTTGGCGTCCGTCAGACGATGCAACGTATTGAGGACGTGTGTCTTGGTGGCTACTCCCTCCTCGAGCGCGAGTTCAACCGCGCAAAGCACGGCCTGCTCATCATGCTGCAGCACCAGGGCGAGGATCTCGACCATTTCCCGGTCGCCGCCCGTGCGCCGGAGGAGGTGCGTCTGCAGCGTCCGGAACGCCTCGGGCAATTCAGAGAAGGGTGCGCCATTGCGCAAGGCCCCGGGTTTGCGCTGGAGCACCGCCAAGTAATGCCGCCAGTCATAGATCGTGCGACCGGGCACGCCGTGGGACCGCTCGACGATCCGGGGATGTTCGCATAGGATCCGCCCCTCGGCCGCGATCACCAACCGGTCGGGATAGACGCGCAGGCTGACCGGCCGATTGGCAAAAGAGGCGGGCACACTGTAGCGGTTGCTTTCGAACTGCACGAGGCAAGTCGGCGAAACCCGTTTGGTATGTTCGACGAACCCGTCGAACGGGCGCCCTGGAACCATCAGGTGAGGCACTTCCGCCGCATGGGCCTCGGCGAGGCTGCCGGGCAATTCGACATGCCTCAAGATAGTCCAACGTTCCCGGCAACGCGCCTCGAGCCAGACGTTCAGGGAGGCCAGATCAGGAAAATGCGGCATCTCCTGCCAGATCTGCCGCCGGGCGTCCTGGACGGTCTTCTCGATTTGACCTTTCTCCCAACCCGCTGCCGGATTGCAGAACTCCGCCTCGAACAGATAATGGCTCACCAGGGCCGAAAAACGCAGATTGACCTGGCGGACCTTGCCGGGCCCAACCCGGTCCACGGCGGTTTTCATATTGTCAAAAATACCTCGACGCGGCACCCCGCCCAAAACGCGAAAGGCTTCCGTCAGCGCGTCGAACAGCATCTCGTGAGTCTGGAGCGGATACGCCCGCAGAATGAAGGCCCGGCTGTAGGACAGCTTGGTGTGGGCGACCTGCAGCTTGACGCGCCGCCCCCCGATCACCGCCCAGTCCTCTCCCCAGTCGAACTGGAAGGCCTCTCCGGGTTGAAAGCGCAACGGAACGAACACGCCGCGTCCCGTCGTCTGCCGCGCCCTTTGCTGTTCCGCCTTCCGTTCGGATAAGCCGCAACCGTCCAAACGATCCGTCATAACCCGGCGCTACAAGATCCACATGCAGGCGCCGCCCCGTGCGGCGCTGCTTGCGCGACTTTGACGTCTCCAGAGCAAGCCAGGTCGCCAGTTTCTCCGCAAACGGGTCCAGCCGGCTCGGACGCTCGGCAACCTTGAACTGCGGCTCAACCGTCTCCGCCCGGAGATACTTGCGGATCGTGTTGCGCGACAATCGCGTCCGACGCTCAATCTCGCGGATCGGTACATGATCCCGGTAATGCCACCGCCGGATCACACTCAACAATTCCATGCTGATCACTCCTTTAACCCCCGGACAGTTGCTCCGGGGAAGTGTCAGACACGGGTCAATTCTCAATGAAAATTTCCGCCCCTACAGGGTCAGTTCTCGCTGGAAATCAACAAATGACGGACCAGCAAAGGCTGGAGGTTCTGGGCTACGCCCACAACCAAGGCGCCGGGGCGGCGCTGACGTTCCTCAGGACCGGGAAGGTCGGTTCTGATGCGAATGGCACGCCGGGAACAGCCTATTCCGACCTGATCGCCAGAAATTTTGCGGCGTCCGCACCGCCCGTCACTGTCCCGTCAGGAAACGTCAACGGGCCGCCGCCGGACGCGGGGCGGCAGCAGGTGGACGTCGTGATCCGTCACGAGAACGCCCCGCCGGGATCGACGGTCCGTGCGGAATCCAGAGGCCCCGGGCTGCGCGTGTCGTCCGTCACGCAAAGCCGGGCGATGACTCCGGAATTGTCCGGGGCAGGGCTATGACGCAGTCCTGACGGTGCGCTCAGGCTTTTCGAAGCGCCTCATTGATGCGCGTCTGCCAGCCTGGTCCGCCAGAACGGAACTTGTCCAGCACGTCAGAGTCAAGGCGCAGCGAAACGGATATTTTCTTCCCGGGGTCACGCGGCCGGCCGACAGGCCGCTGGACCATGCCGGCTTCCATCCTGGCCGCAAGGGCGGGAAGGGCATCGGTGAAGCGGCGGCCCTGGGCAAGTTGTTCGTCCGTAGCCTCGGGCGCATCCGGGTCCGCGGCCATCATCGCCTGGACCTGATCTTCCGTGAGGTCCTTAAGAGATTTCAGCTTCTTCATAACGCTTCCGCTCCTTCCGGCTCGCGGGCCGCATCGAAATCACCGATATCGCCTCGGTGCCCAGTTCGACGAACACCACGGCAATCGTCCCGTCGAGAAAGGGCCCGATGGCCATAAGGCGATCATTCTTGGCCGGAACCACGACCGAAGACATGAAAAACGAGACGGTCAGGTCGGCGAAATCCAGACCCCGTTCCTCCAGGGTTTTCAGCCGCTTCGGTTCGTCCCACGTGATCACCAGCATGGTTTATGTATATACAAAAATTAGGAACGGCGCAAGCGGCGATCGCCCTGCGGTGTCGGGAAGGATCATGAATGTCCGGTGCCCTATCATCCCTGGTCAGCACGGCGGCCGAATATCTGCAATGCTCGTTCCGTGGCGTCCCGTTCGCGGTCGTAGGAAGCGGGGGGCAGCCGGGGCGGAAATTCGCGGTTCATGACTATCCCTACCGCGACACGCCCTGGGCGGAGGATCTGGGGCGCAAGGGACGGCTCTATCGCGTCCGGGGCTTCGTCACCGGCGCGTTGGCGGCGACCCAGCGCGACCTTCTGGTCCGCGCGGTGGAGACCAAGGGCCCGGGACTGCTGCTGCATCCGTCGATCGGCGCGGTGCAGGCTGCGTGCCTGCGCTTCGAATGGCGGGAGCGGGACGGCTATTCCGGGGTGATCGACCTGGAATTCGAGTTCCTGGAGCAAAAAGACTACCTCGGCGGGCTGGTCCTGACGGCATTGCACGCCGCGATCGGGGTGGCGACGCTGGCGTTCAATGCCGCATCGTCGTCCGATTACGGCAATGCCACCGCGGCGCCCATGGCGGTCGGCGCCTCGGTCGTGGGCGCGGCGGTGGACACGGCCACCAGCTGGGCGGCCGGCGCGGTCGCGGCCCTGTCCTCGCCCGCTGCCTTCGGGGCGTCGGTGGCGACGGTGCCCGGCAATAACGGGCGCTATGCCAGCCTGAATGCCGGCACGGTCGACCCGTCGGCCACGGTGTCCACCGCTCTGGCGGCCCTGGGCACCAGCCAGCAGACGCTGGCGGCCACGGCGGCGGCGATCGCGGACCAGGCCAGCGCCAGCACGCTGGCCGCCGCCATCCTGGCGGTGCCGGAGGCCCTGCGCTCCGCCATCCCGGACCCGGGCACCCAGATCGCGCTGCTGATGCAGCTGACGTCGTACGGCCCGTCAGTGCTGGCGTCGTCGGCGCCGATCGGCGCGGCGATTGCCACGGTGCAGACGGCCACGGCGGCCCTGTGCCGTCAGGGGGCACTGCTGTCGATCGCGACAGCCTGTTCCGACTGGCAGCCGACATCGTCCAACCAGGCCGAGGCCCTGCGCCAGCAGGTCGGCATCCTGCTGGATAACGAGGCCACGATCGCCGCCGACGCCGGATATGACGCCACCTGGCAGGCCCTGCGCGCATTGCGCGCCGATGTATTGCAGGACCTCGCGCAGCGGGCCAGCCAGTTGCCCGACATCATCACGGTGACGCGCAACGCCCCGCTGCCCGCCCTGGTGCTGGCCCAGCAGGTCTATGCCGACGCCACGCGCGCCCCGGATCTGATCCAGCGGGCCAACCCGATTCATCCGGCCTTCATGCCGACCAGTTTTGATGCGTTGTCCAGCTGACCGGATGAATTACGCGGCGATCCGTTGCGGAACCAGCAGGTCGAATTTTGAAGGGCCATCCCATGGCAGGAACCACGTCATCCGTCGGCAATGAGACACTGGTCGTTGTGGGCACGGGCAATATCCAGAATGAGGCTGCGCTGGCGGTCCGGGGCGTCAAGATCACCGGCTGGACCGAGGTGCAGATCCGCTGCGGCGTGGAGACCATGCCCTGGTCGGCCGACCTGATCGCGACCGAGTGGCAGCCGGACCGCGCGACCGAGGTCACGATCAACGAGGGCGATGCGTGCCAGATCCTGATCGGCAGCGACCCGGTCATCACCGGCTATGTGATCACGGTGGACCGCGAGATGACGCTGGACAGCCATTCTGTCCACGTCGCCGTGGCGTCGAAATCGATCGACCTGGTGGAATCCGCGGCCGAGATCGCGACGTATCAGCTCAACAGCATGAACGCGCTGGCCATCATCCGGAAGCTGGCGGCGACCGCCGGCATCTCGGTCTATCCGGTGAATGGCGCAGGCAACGTCGATATCCAGATCTTCTCGATCATCCTGTCGGAAACGGCACACGAGGCGATCGAGCGGGTGTGCCGTCTGGCCAACTGCCTGTTCTATGACCGCCCGGACGGGAATATCACGCTGGCGCCCGTCGGCACGACAGTCATCCAGGGCGCATTCGCCCAGGGCCGGAATGTCGAGGCCGCGCGGGTGCGCGCCAGCCAGGCGGGGCGCTTCGCGTCGATCCAGGCGATCATTCAGGGCACGATATTCCTGACGCAGCCGCCGACCAGCAGTGATTATGTCAGCGAATTTGTGGCCAAGACCAAGCCGGTCAATGCCATTGCTTACGATCAGGGCGTCACCAATACCCGCCCCTGGCGCAAGATGCTGCTGCCAGTCGAAGGCGGCGACGACGCGAATTACGATTACGCCAAGCGTCGCGTGCAGTGGGAATCTAACCGCCGCTACGGGCGGTCACAGGTCATCGAACTGACCTGCGACAGCTGGCGCGACAGTAGCGGGGCCCTGTGGTCGCCGAACACGGTCGCACAGGTCAGTCTAAAGGCCCTCAAGCGTGACGGGATCGAATGGCTGATCGTGGAACTGGTCTTCCGCCGCGATGAAGGCGGCACGCATTGCGATGTGACCCTGATGCCGCCCCAGGCCATGACGCCCGAGCCCATCCTGCTGCCGCTCATGCAGAACGAGGCGAACCGCGCCATCACCAGCAACGACGCGGCGCCGTTGCCGGGGGGCAGGTGACCGCGCCTCTGCGGCGCCTGGGCCAGCGTATCCTGATGGCGCTGGGCATCGCGCGCCAGCTGGCCGATACCGACGAAAGCCTGACCGTCTCGCGCCTGCAGGTGGTGCTGCCGGGTGGCGAAATCCGGTCGGACGTCCCGCTGATGCAGGACTACGGGCTGGCCAGCCGTCCGGTGCCGGGATCGGATATCGTCGTGATCTTCCAGGGGGGCGACCGGACGCGCGGCGTCGCCGTCGCCAGTGGGGACCAGCGCAACCGGCCGGATTATCTCCAGGGCGGCGACGTGGCTCTCTACCACCCCGGGACCGGGTCGCGGATCTGGATGAAGGCGGACGGATCGATCCAGATCGACCCGGCCGGCGGCAAGGGCACGATCAGCGGCGACTGGACCTTCTCCGGTACGATCACGGCGGCCGATGTCATCGCCAACGGCATCCATCTGACGGATCACAAACATAGCGGCGTGCAACAGGGCAATGACCAGACCGGCGGCCCTGTCGCCACCTGACGGGTAGACGCATGGACATCGCAATATCATGGGACCCGACCACGGGAACCGGAGACTGGTCGATCGTGGGCGGCGACCTGGCGCTGGGCGACGACCTGACATCGGCGGTGATGATCTCGATCTTCACCGACCGCGTCGCGCCGGCCCAGCCCGACACGACCGATGTCGCGGTCGGTATCACCGCTCCATCCGGGCCGACCGGCAGCGCGCAGGACGATCGGCGCGGCTGGTGGGGTGATGCCTTCGCCGACGTGCCGATCGGCTCGCGCCTGTGGGAACTGGCACGGGCCGTGAAGGCCGGCGCGACGGCGATCCCGGCAGAGGTCAAGGCCGTCCTGGCCGAGGCCCTGCAATGGATGGTCGACGACGGCGTCGCGTCGTCCGTGGTCGTCGATGCGTGGTGGGACCCGGCGAACCGGCAGGCCATCGCATTCAGCGTGACGGTGACCGAGGCCACGTCCTCGACACCGATCACATTCCGTTTTTCCTGGTCGTGGCAGGAACTGTCGTAAATGCCTTATGCACGTCCTACCTTGACCCAACTGCGGCAGCAGGCGGTGCAGGATGTCGTCAATGGCGGCATTCCCGGCGTCGTGGCCCTGCTGCGCTTCTCGGTTCTCTATGTGCTGTGCATGGTGCTGGCCGGCCTGGCATGGCTGCACTACGGCTATATCGACTGGGTGTCGCTCCAGTCCGTGCCCTGGACGGCCGAGGATGAATTCCTCGCCGGATGGGCGGCGCTCAAGAACGTCTTCCTCAAGCCCGCGACGGCCGCGTCGGGCCCGGTGTCGTTCACGGCGAGCGGCACGTCGATTATCCCGGCCGGTACGTCGATCACCCTGACCGGCGGCTATGTCGCCACCACGACGGCCGACAGCGTCACGGCCAATGGCACGACGGTGGCCAACGCCACCATGACCACAACCGGCGCGGCGGGAAACCTGCCGGCCGGCACGATCGCGACCCTCAGCAGCCCGGTGCCCGGGATCCAGACATCCGGTGTCGTCACGACCTCGTGGACCGGCGGCGCCGACATCGAGGACCAGACCTCGTTCCGCAGCCGCATGATTGCGGCCTACCAGGCGGGCGGCACGAACGGCAAGGTGGCGGATTATATCGGCTGGGCAACAGATGTGCCCGGCGTCACGCGGGCGTGGGTCACGCCCAATGGCTTCGGGGCGGGCACGGTGGTGCTCTACATGTTTGGTCCCGGGATTTGGTGGTGCATTATTTTCACATGAGTGGAAGGATGCGCTATGGGCCAGGTTCACCACGGAAGCGCCACGACGACAGCGGCAGTCCGTCGAGCGATACAACATAGTCAAGAGAGCCTGAGGGTTCTGGCGAAACGCTACGGGATCAACCCGAAGACGGTCGCCAAATGGAAGGGGCGGACCGATACGTCGGATCGACGCACCGGTCCGAAGGTCGCATCCTCAACCATCCTGTCGACCGAAGAAGAAGCGATCGTTGTGGCCTTCCGTCGCCATACCCTGCTGCCTCTTGATGATTGCCTTTATGCGCTTCAGGCGACGATCCCGCATCTGACGCGATCTTCCCTGCACCGTTGTTTTCAGCGCCATGGGATCAGCCGCCTGCCCGAGACCGAAGGCGACAAACCGAAACGGTCGAAGTTCAAGAGTTATCCGATCGGCTATTTTCACATCGACATTGCTGAAGTCCGCACTGAAATGGGGCGCCTTTATCTTCTGGTGGCGATCGACCGGACCTCGAAATTCGCTTTTGTCCAATTGCACGAGAAAGCGACACGTCGCGTTGCCGGTGACTTCCTGCGTGCTCTGGCCGCTGCGGTTCCCTACCGCATCCATACCGTGCTGACCGATAACGGCACGCATTTTACCGATCCGGCCGGCAATGGATGGACACCCGAAGACATCAAGGCCATGCGGGCGGATGGTGTCCTGTTCCGGTGCCACTCTTTTGAACTGGCCTGTGCTGATCTCGATATCGAGCATCGACTGACAAAGCCGCGACATCCCTGGACGAATGGCCAGGTCGAGAGGATGAACCGCACGATCAAGGACGCCACCGTCAAGCGCTTCTACTACGAAACACATGACCAGTTGCGTCAACACCTCGCCGACTTCGTTACCGCCTACAATTTCGCCCGCAGGCTCAAGACCCTGCGCGGCCTCACTCCATATGAATTCATTTGTCAGCAGTGGGAAAAAGAACCATCACGGTTCATACATAATCCGCACCACCAAATCCCGGGACCAAACATCTACATCATGCTGGACGAGGCCGAGGCTGAATATGGCGGCTTCCCACAGGGCACGAACGGGGCTGCGCCGTCCGACCCGCGCTACGCGGCCGCCACGGGCGACCAGGTGACGGTCGCCAACGCGATCGTCACCGAGCAGACCGTGACCGCCCTGGTGATCGTCTGCGCGCCGGTCGCCCAGCCGACGCCCTTCACCGTCACGGACCTGGGCACCGCGAACACGGCGGCCAACCAGGCAGCCATCACCGAGGCCCTGCAGGACATGTTCACCCGCCTGTCCTCGCCGGCGGGAACATGGCAGGCGCCCGGGGCGGCGGTACTGAACGGAACCATCCACCCGAATATGTGGGAGGAGGCGATCGGCGCGCTTGGCCTGCCCACCTTCACTGTCGCCTCGCCGTCGGGCCCCGTCGTCGGGGCCACGAACGGCGCCATGCCCACGCTGGGCCCCATCAGCTTCGCGTCGTGAGCCATGGCCGCACCCTCCTTTTCGCTGTCGGATTTCCGATCCGCGCTCCTCCGCCTGCTGCCCACCGGACCGATCTGGTCCCGCGAGCCGGGTAGTCTGCCTTACTTGATCGCCGCCGTCTGGGCCCCGACATTCCAGCGCAATGGCGACCGGGCGAGCAACCTGCTGGCCGACGCCTTTCCGTCCACGGCGGTCGAGCTGCTGCCGGAATGGGAATCCACGCTCGGCCTGCCGGACCCGTGCGCCGGGACCAGCCCGACAATCGAACAGCGCCAGGCGCAGGTCGTCGCGCGCCTGACCGATAACGGCGGATCGTCGATTGCCTATTACACGGCGCTGGCGAAATCGCTTGGCTACGACATCACCATTACGCAGTACGTCCCCAGCCGGTTCGGAAAGACGTTCGGCGGCACATTCGGCGGTGACGCCTGGGCCTACGCCTGGAAGATCAGCGCTCCACAATTCACCATCCAGCAACGGCAGTTCGGAAACGCCTTCGGCGAGCCCTACGCGACATGGGGTAACACCGTCCTGCAATGCGAAATCCGCACCCGCGCGCCCGCGCACACCGTCCTCCTGTGGGATTATGGCGGCCAGGGTAATCCGGCGGTTCTGGGAACTTTCGAAATCGACTTCAACACGCTGGAATGATAGGACTCGCATGCAACTGATCATCGCACCGAACACGGTGGCGAAGGCCAATCGGGACATCATGCCCACGACCGGCACGCCCGGCTGGGCCACCGATGGGAATCCCGCGCTCGGCATCCCGGCAACGGGCGACCTGGCCTGCCATTACAACATGATGATGGCGGAGGTGATGCAGCCGATCCTGGACGCCGGCATGGATCTGGACGCCACAAACTGGGGGCAGCTATCAGCTGCGATCCAGGCGTTTGTCGCAAAGGAGACGCAGCGCGCCACCACGGTCGAGAGCAACCTGCAATCGGGCAAGGCGGCGGCGACGGACCTGCAAAGCGAGGTCACGCGAGCGGAACAGGCGGAGACGGCTCTGGCGGCGTCGATCCAGGACGCGTCCGGCCCCTGGAACACGGCGACCGCCAGCGCAACGGTGGCGGCGCCCGCCTGGGCGACCCGCCTGGAACTCTGGATGACCGGCGGCGGCGGCGGCGGTGCAGGCTGCCAGGGCACGTCGACCAGTGGCGCGATATCCGGCGCCGGGGGTGGATCTGCGGCAACCGTGTACGCGATGCTATCGGTCGCGAGCGGGGCGTCGGTCGCGCTGTCCGTTGGCGCCGGAGGGGCCGGAGGCATCGGCACGGCGGCCGCTGCGGCAGGAGGGGCCAGCGCCGTCGTGGTGAGCGGCACTACCCTTGCCACGGCGAACGGGGGTGGCGGGGCAAGCTGGTATTCCGCCAATGGATCGGCTGGGGCATCCGGCGGAGATTACGCCTCGGAGGCATCGGCCGGTGTCCTGCAGATCACCCAGATCAAGGGGGGCAGCGGCGGTGACGGGCAGGGACAGAATTACGTCTTCGCCGGGAACGGCGCGGCCTCTCATTGGGGCGGCGGTGGCCGTGCGGGGGCAGGCGGCGGCATTGCCGGCGTGGCCTGGGGGGCCGGCGGTGGGGGTGCGTACGACGTGTCCGGTTCGGGCACCGTATATTCGGGGGGCGCCGGTGCCGGCGGCGCCATCATGTATCGGTTCCTGCCATGAGAAAGAATATCGTCCTGATGCGTGTCCTGCCCATCCTCCTCTGCGTGGCCGCCCTGCTGCCGGTGCGCGCGCCTGCCCAATCGACCGTGCCGCAATTTTCGCCCGGCCAGATCCTGACCGCCGCCCAGCTGACGGCCATGCAGCAAGCCAAGGTCGATGTCGCGGGCGGGTCGTCCACCGGCCAGAAGCTGACGACGCCGTCGGTGACCGGCGGGATGCTGGACGGGGCACAGACGGTTAACGGCATTGTCGCCAGCACCCAGTCCCGCACGCTGGCCGCGCATCTCGGCGATGTGGTCAACGTGCTGGATTATGGCGCGGACAATACCGGCGCGACCGACGCGGTCGGCGCGATCAATCAGGCGATCGCGACCGGGCGGAATGTGTATATCCCGCAGGGCAGATATACGATCACGGCCGGCTGGATCGACATGACGACGCCGGGCCAGCGCGTCTATTGCGACGGCCCGCAGACGACGCTGACCGTCGCGCGGGCGGGCTATGCGCCGTCACCGGCCCTGGTCATCGAGGCCGGCGCCGTCGGCGCTGAATTTCTCGGCTGCACCATCGACCACAACGGCGCGCAGTTTCTTGGGACCGGGCCCTTTGTTCCCCTCGCCTGGAACAACACCACGAACGGCACGCACACCAATGACGGCCTGGGAATCGCGGTGCTGGTCATGGCGGATTACGCCCGCTTCGAGGGTGCGGTGACGCGCGGCTGGGACACCTGCATCGGGCTGGGCCGGTTCGATTTCCAGACCGGCCAGCAAACCGCGTCGCCCGCGCCGAAAAGCCCCGTGGTGACGCACGCCTACACGTCGTATTGCGGCATCGGATCGCACAGCTACACCCCGATTTTCCGCCAGGGACCCGGGGTCGACGTGCTGACGGCCACCGGGGCGATCGTCTCCGACAGCGTGGACTACATGTCGTATGGCGGGTTCTGGATCGACACCTCCGGCGGGGCCAACGCGCAATTCGTCAATCTGACGTCGTGGTATGCCCAGCGCTCGCCGACGCTGTTCACGGGCGGCTGGGGATATACCCCCGGGGGCGTGGCATTCTATCTGTCCGGCAGTAATGAGGCGTTCGACGGATCGACAGGACCGCTGCTGGCAGGCTCGTCCTGCACGAACTGCACCGCCATCCAGCCGCAGATGCAGGGCCTGGTCACCGATCTGCACTCCAACGGGCTGACGATCACCAATTTCCATGTCTCGCGATCCGGCATGCAGTGCATCTGGCAAAAATCGGGCCACACCGTTTACAACAACGTGCAGTGCGATACGCCGAATTACCTGGCAGGCCAGACAATCGCCGCAGGCGAGACACCGGCCCCGCAGGTCGCGGCGGTCCAGATCGACGCCAGCAACACCAGTGACGTCACTGCCCCCGATATCCTCCACACACTGGCCGAATTCCACGCCCTGTCGGTCACGTCGGCGGGATCGCCCTCCTATATCTACACCTTGTCTTTGGGATCATACGGCAACAACCCGGCCGTGAAGCTGAACGGTGTCAGCCTGACGCCCGGCACGGCCGGCACGTTTTACCGCGGGGCCGGCGCGCTCAGCATCCTGGACCCGTCGCTCTATGCCGCCTCGTCCCTGGTCAGCAGCTCGACAGCCCCTGTCATCGCCAGCGGGTTCGGAACGGGGCCGACGCTTCAGACAAACGGATCGGCCGCGTTCTCGGTCACGGTCGGCACGTCACCGGGATCGTCGGGCGTCCTGACGCTGCCGGCGGCCTACCACGGCTGGGTCTGCGACGCGGCGGATATCACCACGCAATCGGCCACGGTGTTTCAGACCCGGCAGACCGGATCGACGACGACGACCGTGGCGCTGGCCAATTTCACCACGTCCGGGGCCCAGGCACCGTGGCTTGCAGGGGATACCCTGTTGGTCAAGTGTTCGGGATATTGATGACCCCCGACCAGACACCATGGCCGCCTCCGGGCGGCTTTTTTTTTGGAGGGCCGGATGGCCGACGAGACTGCCGATTACATCCGGCGGCCCGAATACGAGGCACTGCGCGACGACGTGCGCGATATCGACCGCCAGATCGCCATCCTGAAAAACGAGGTCAGCAGCACCAAGGCGGACCTGCAGGACCTCAAGCAGGGGCTGCGGGACCTGCTGGCCGAGGTCAAGAAAGGCCAGTCCCTGCGCGGCGTCGTCAGCGGCGGATGGGCGGCTCTCGGCACCGGGTTCGCCCTTGGCCTGGCCAAGCTCCTGAAGCTGGAATCATGACCGGCCTGATCAGCGACCTCAAGGCTCGCATCATCCTGCCTGTCCTGACAGCATTGGCATTGCCCGGTGATCCGGTCGCGCGCCTGCAGCTGGCGACCGGTATCGGCAATGCCGAGACCGGATACCGGACCAAGGTGCAGTCCGGCGGTCCGGCCCTCGGGTTCTGGCAGGCCGAACCCGCCACCCACGACGATGTCTGGCTCCGGTCTCTGCCGGCCCACCCGGATATTGGGAGGGTCCTGCTCGGCTACCTGCCGGCGCGGTTCGGCGGCCGACCGATCGGCGCCGCCGAGGCGATGGTCGAATGCGATGCCTATGCGGCCGGCGTGGCGGCGGTCGTGTTCTTCCGCAGCCCTGTCCCGCTGCCGCCGCGCGACGATCCCGTCGCACAATGCGCGGCCTGGAAGCGTGGCTACAACACCGCGCTGGGCGCCGGCGCGGTCGACCGCGCCCATATCGCACTCTTTCAGCAGGCGATCGATGCATGACCGATCCGGCTTCCTTCCTGGTGACCGTATGGTCGCTGGTCGCACCGATGCTGCCCGAACGCTGGCAGCAGGCGATTCCGCTGCTCGTGGGCGCGTGCTGCTTCGGCGCGGGCGTGATCCTTCAGTTTTGGACCCCCGCCGCGGGCTCGCGTCTGGCGTGGCTGTGGCGGCTTCTGACCTGGCTCAATGCCGCCCGGGGCCGCAACGCCCCGGTCATCCAGCCCGGCATCAAAAGCCTGGCGATCCCCGCCGATGCCGATCGTGGCGTCCTGGCGGCCCGGATCGGCCTGGACCCGGACCGGGCCAACCCTCGCCGGCTGCTGCGGACGCATGGGGTTCCCGGCCTGCCGCCGCCCGATCCTGGCTGACTGCGCGGATCCGGCGCGCACCCCTCGTTTCCTCAACCCGCACCGCCCCCTGGGCGGTGTTTTCATACGGAGGCCCCTATGGCCGATCTGAGTTCCGTCTCCACTCTGGAGACCCTGATTTCCGAAATCGCCGGCAAGAGCGAAAGCGCCGCCGTCAAGGCCGACATCGCCATCGCCGGCACGGCCGTGTCCCTGCTGGCGCAGACGCTGGTCCCGCGCCTGGACCCGGCGCTGGATCTGGCGTTCGTGGATGCCGCGCTGACCAAGGTGTTCGCGGGCCTGGCCGACCTGAAGGCGGCGCTCGCCTCGACTGCCGCGCCTTCGGCGGCACCGGCTGAAACCGACCCGGCCACTCCGGCGCCGACGGCCTGACGGCTTCCTGCCGTCCAACCCGAAATCTTTCTCGATCTGTCACCCAGGCGCCGTGTGGCGCCTTTTTTAGGACCTGAACACATGACCTGTATCTTTCGTAGTCTCGCCGCCGCCCTCCTCGCCGTGGGCGTGTCCGTCCCGGTCGTCGCCTGCACCACGACCGGCGGCACCGCCACCATCAGCACCGCCGAACTGAGCGCCGATGCCGGCGCGATCGCGTACGCCGCGCAGGCGATCGAAGCGATCCCCACGCTGTCCTCGCACCTCAGCACGGACCAGGTCGCGCAGGTGAATGACGCGCTGGCCCAGATCAAGACCATCACCGCGCAGATCAGCGCGGCGTCGGGCGGCACGATCGACATCAACACCGGTAAGGGCTGGGCATCGTCGCTGGCCACCGAATTCCAGGTGGTCCTGACCGTCGCCGGCACGGTCGCCTCGACGCTGGATCCCGCCGTCGCCGGCTACATCAAGACGGCCGAACAGATCATCCCGCTGATCGAGGCGGCCGCCGGTCTGACGCCGGCGACTGTCTCCCTGGTGGCCACCGCGCCGTCGGCTCCCGCCATCCGCGCCGATCTCTATCGCGGCATCTGACCGGCCCGGCGGCGCATCCTGTGGTGCGCCGCCGGTAACGGGCTGATCTGGCGCCACAAATCACTCGGGAAAAATTAACATGTCGAATCTCTCCCGCCGTTGCCTCCTGCGCGGTGCGTCCGCGCTCGTCGGCGCCGGCGCCCTGGGTGCGTGTACGGTCACGACCCGGAACGGTGTCACCACGATTGCGATCAACGTGACTGAATTCACCGCCGACGCGACGGTTGCACTGAATGTGGTCAAGACGGTGCTTGGCTTCACCGGCGTCCCTTCGGCCGTGGTGACGGCAACGAACGCGGCCATTGCCGCGATCGAGGGCGGTCTGGCCGCGCTCAAGACGACGGCGGGGGCGTCCGTGACCCTGACGTTCGATTCGACCAGCGTGCCCGGCGCCGTGTCGAGCCTGATCGCGGATATTCGCCTGGGGGCGTCCGACATCTCGGCGGCCGCCGCGCTGGAAGGCTCCGCCATCGGTACCGTTCTTGCGGCGGAGATTTCGAGTGTATCAGCCGACGTGGCCAGGATCGCCAGTCTGCTGCAGGGCATCGTCACCGCGACGGTCGGCATCTCCCTCGCGCCCGAGGACGCCGCGCGCGACCGGGTGGCCCGGATTGCTGCCATCAAGATGCGGCATGGGATCGCGTAGCGCCATCTTCCCCACCAGAAACAAATTTGGAGAAATACCATGACCACCACCGTTACCGCGAAATTCCGCTGCGATAACATCGAGAAAACGGAATATAGCACTAACGTATATATGTCTCCGGACTGCTCCGGGAACTATTTCGAACCGAACGTCGATCACCCGAACAAGTCATTCTGGGAGGCCACGCCTTCAGGCAGCTTGTTCATGTGTATCACCAATAAGGAGGCTGCAGCAGCCTTCGAGTGTGGCGCAATCTACACGCTGACGTTCGAAAAAGACGAATGACGGCGCGCATACGTCTCTACCGGCCGGACGATCTGTTCGGCCGGGCCATCTGCTGGCGCCTCGAATCGCAGTGGTCGCATGCGACGATCGAGTTCGACGGGACGATCTACAGCGCTACGGCACCACGGATCGTCGCAGTGCCATTGGACGATCCGTCATTCGGCCTGCCGCCCCGGTCCGGTGAGGTATTCGACGTGCGGCTGTCCGCGGCCGAGGCTGCTCAAGCCCTGGCCTACTGCCGATCGATGGTCGGCAGTGGGTACGACGTCCTGGCCATGCTGGGTTGGGCGTTCCGGGTGCGCGGGCTGCAATCCAGGCATCGTGTCTACTGCTTCGAGCTGGTCTACGACGGCCTGGCCGCCGCCGGCGTCTTCCCCGCCAGCAAACGTTTGCTGACCGGCGACCAGCTGCTGGTCGACCTGTTCGAGGCCGGCCGGGTCGAGCGCCTGCCCGGCGGCACGCACGCCCGCGCCGCCATGCAACGCCAGCCCGCCATCGTGCGGGCCCCGAGGATCACGATATGACTGCCCGCAAGCTCGGTTGTCTCCCCGCCGCAACGCGCCCTGGCCAGCCCGTCTTGACTGGGCTGCGCATGATGGCTCGGCAGTCGCCCCCGCGCCTGATCCGCGATCACATCGACCCGGCGCCGCTGATGCTGGGCAATGACGTCCTGGGCGACTGCACGGCCGCCGGGATCGGCAACCACATCCGCGCGACGGCGGCGCTGGCCGGCTACCAGGTCGCGGTGCGGGCCGAGGACGCCGAGGCGTTCTATACGGCCTCGACCGGTTATGTCCCGGGCGATCCGTCCACCGACCAGGGCGGCGTGGAAGTCGATGTCCTGACCCATGCCGCACGCAATGGTTACGCGCTGGCCGACCAGACGCTGTATCCGGTGTGGGGCTCGGCCGATCCGGAAGACCTGAACGGGCTGCGCAACATCATGGCCGGGCTGGGCGCGGCGTATCTGGGGGTGCAGCTCGCGCTGGCCGACCAGCCGGAGGACGGGGTGTGGGATACGACCACGCCGGGCGACCAGACGCCCGGATCGTGGGGCGGGCATTGCCTGCTGGCCTGGGCCTATGACGGGACGGCCGAGGATTCACTGGTGTCGCTGCTAACCTGGGGCGGCATTCGCAAGGCGACCTGGCGCTGGGTGCGGTCGCGAATCATGGAGTGCCATGGGCTGGCCTGGCGGCAATTGATGCCGGCCGGCGGCCTGGCGCCGGCCGGCGAGGACTGGGACGCGCTGGTGGGGGCTAACCGAGATTATCTGACTATGGCAATCTAGCGGCCACGACCTTTCGGCACCTCTGAAGGTAGGTCGGATCGCGTTGCTTCTCGATGCTATAGATTAACTTATTGTAACAAGAGTGTGGGTATCTATGGGGGCATCACCACAATCATGCGCCCATAATATCTAATAATATCATAAAAATAACCTTCACTTGTGAGGGAAACCCCCTCCACCAATTCTCCCGATCAATCAGTATCATGACGTTTCACGCGGCTGGTTTTCCGCCTGCGTACGCCATTCTCCGTCTCGCATTCCGAATGAGGTCCCGCCCTCGACGCGTCAGATGACCTCGTAGGCGAAGAAGGTCGAGATCAGCGCGATCGCGATCAGGCCCAGCAGGAAGCATATGTCGGCCGCGGCTTCGCACAGGGGGCTCAGGCGTGGGCGGTTGGGGTGGCGCATCGCGATATAGGACCACAGCGCGCTGGCGAGGAACAGCAGCGAGGTCAGGGCGGCGTATTCGTCGACATGCGAGGGACCGGTGCGGGCCTCGACGATCTTGACCAGGCCGATCAGCGTCACGCAGACGCCGATCATCGTTCCCGCGCTCGGCAGGATGTGGTGCGACAGCGTGCGCCTCTGGGTGGCCGGCGGGTCGTTCATGGTCTCGCCCTCTTTTGCCCGGTCCTGGTCGTGGGGTCTGGCCGCCGCGGCGGACCTTATTCGGCGATCCCCTCCTTCTTCTTCTCGCGTTCGGCCCCGATGCTGATCCGCTGGAAGGCGGCCAGGGCGAGGACGATGATCGTCGCGACGACCAGCAGCGATGCCGGATACAGGATATCCACGGGGTGCTTGTTGCTGGCTTCGAACACGCCGACCAGGCCTTCGATGAAGACGGCGATCACGATGGTGGTGATGAACTTGGTCAGGCTTGCGCGGGCCTGGCTGAGGCTCTGCTTTCCCCGGGCCTCGATCACTTCCTCTTCGACGAAATACTTGGCGACGTCGAAGACCGCGACCGAAATGACGACGTAGCTGATGGCTTGCAATACCGCGTCCCGCCCGTCATGCCACGATCGTCCAAGGGTCGCGAGCAGGTCGAACATACCGAACGCGATGAGGAGGAGTGCCAGAAGCATCAGCATGATACTGGCAAAGGCGAAGGCCAGGCGTGACAGATGTTGCATGTCGGGGATGATTTCTCCTCTTTTCCCATGCTGGAGGCGGAATGCGGAGCGGCCTGACGTGCCGGCCATCCGTCGTCAACGCGTCGGGCGCCGGGAAGGTTTCTGATGCGCGACCCAACGGTTCCCGATGGACCGGAGAGGTTTTGAAACAGTCTTTCACACGCATGGGCTTGCCCCATCGGGAAAGGCGGGGATATCTGTCCGCACGGATAAGGATGCGACGCCCCGTCGGGACGGCGTGTCGGGGCGACGACGGGAATGATACGTGACAGGTGATGTCATCGGCCGGGCACGCGCGTGGTGGCCTGGCCTGCGGCGGGACGGTGCGGTGTGGATTGTTCCGCTGCACGTGCTGCTGCTTCTGATTCTTGCAGTACAGGCCTGGCCCCAGGGTGGCGTGGCGAATGCGATGTGCCACTGGGACTGTGCCTGGTACGAGCAGATCGCCCGGCAGGGATACGATGTGCCGCCGCGCGTCGGTCCGGCGGATTTCGGCCAGGCCGCCTGGGCGTTCTTTCCGCTTTATCCGCTGATGCTGCGCGGGGTGATGGGTGCGACCGGGCTGGGGGCGCACGGGGCGGGATTCGCGATCAATGCGGTGCTGTTTCCCGTACTGGTGCTGCTGGCGGCGTCCTATATGCGCGGGCGGGTCGGCGACGGCGGGGCGGACGGCCTGTTTCGTATCGTAACCTTCATGGTCCTGCCGACAGGTTTCTGGTACCGCCTGCCTTATACCGAATGCCTGTACGGGGTCCTGCTGCTGGGCTGCGTGATGGCGATGGCGCGGGGGTGGACGATGGGGGCGGCCCTGCTGGCCTGCGCCCTGTGCCTGACGCGGCCGACGGGCCTGTTCTGCGTCATCATCGCCGGGGCCTGCCACGCGCTGGCGCCGTGCCCGGACGGGAAGGCCGACCGGCCCACCCGGCTGGTCGAGGGCGCGGTTGTCGTTCTGGCGGGGGCCGTGGGGCTGGCCCTGTTCATCTTCTTCCTCGACGCTTTGGTGGGGGACGGCCTGGCGTTCGCGCATGCGCAGGTGGCCTGGGGCCATCAGGCACGCCTGCCGATCCTGTGGATATGGAAGGGCTTCACCCACACCCGGACGCTGCATCTGAGCATTGCGGCGCTCCTGGAAATCGCGTTGATCGCCTGGGGGTTCAGGATCGGCTGGAGGATGGAGAGCAGCCTGCTGCTGGTGACGTTCCTGCTGGCCTGCAGCACGAGCGTGATGTCCATCCACCGTATCGTCCTGGCCAACCCGTTCGCCAACATGCTGATCGTGCTGCTGGCCTGCCGGGCGCCGCCGTCCTGGCGGCCCAGGCTGATCCTGCTCTGCCTCGGGCTGGATGCCACCCTTGCCGAGGCCTGGATGCATGGGGGCCGCTTCATTGGCTGACCGGCGCGGCAAGGCGTCCGAAGGGCGACCGGGGAATTGGCGGTCCGGACGGCTGCGCCTGCTGGGGCTGGCCGTCTTCGGTGTGTTCTGCGCGATGATCGACATGGCGGGGGTGTGGCGAGCCGGGCATCCGCACGTCAGCGATGCCTATCGTCGCCTCTATCTGGTGCCGGGCGGGATCGTGAACGGTGCGACCCGCACGGGGGCCCCGCCCCGCTGGCCGTGAAGCGCGGGGAGCCCGTAACCGGGCTCCCCGCATCCGGCCGTGGAGGGTGAGGTCAGCCCGCGGCAGCCGAGGGGGCAGGGCATTTCGTGAATTTACCCTTGGCGTCGCGGCACTTCGTGGGGGCCGGCTTGGGGCAGGTCGTGAACTTGCCCTTGGCGTCGCGGCACGGCGCGGCCGAGGCGGGGGTGGCCATGCCGGCCAGGACGACGACGGACAGGGCGGACAGGAACAGGCGGACGCGCATCGGGACCGAATCCTTTGCAGGGGTGGACGTCCAGCATGCCAGTCCCGGCCCGTGCCGGACAAGGGGCGACGAGGGGGCGGCAAGGGAAGGCGGATCGTGCGGATGTGATCGCGCGGCGGTCCTTGCCGCCGGGTCGGGGGTGCCTATGTGCTGGGGGTGAAAACCGCTTCGGAAGAAGGGGCATCCATGAACCACATGACCGCACCCAGACCATCCCCGCCCGGCCATTCGATCGGCTACTGGGCCGTCATGGTCGCCGGCATCACCATCATCGTCGCGCTGTACGCCGGTATCCTGGTCTTCGGACAGGCCTGGTAACAGGCAGGAGGGCCGCCATGTCCGGCCACACAACCGGTGCGCCCCGGGATTATGACCTGTTCTACTGGATGGTCGCGTTCGCCGCCGCCGTGGCGTGGGTCACGCTTTATGCGCTGTGCGTCGCCATCCTGTTTCACGTGCATCTGCTTCTGTAGGATCGGTGGTCCGGATGACGAAAGGCAGGAAGGTCTCGCGGGTGCTGCTGATCCCCGCGGCCCTGGCGCTGACCATCGGCGTGGCGGTGCCGGCCCTGGCCGCGCCAGGGGTGGTGGTGGGCGGCACCGACATCTTCGCCGGGCCGTCGCCCGCCTATCCCGTCGTGGGGTCGCTGCCGCCCGGCACGCCGGTCGAAATCTTCGGCTGCGAGTCCGGCTGGGGATGGTGCGACGTGGCCGAAGGGCCCTATCGCGGCTGGGTGCCGGCCGGTCAGGTGCAGGTCGTGTATAACGGCGTGGCGGGGCCGTTGAGCCAGTATGGCCCCATGGTGGGGCTGCCGCTGGTCGGCTTTGCCTTCGGCAATTACTGGGGCGCGCATTATCGCAACCGTCCGTGGTTCGCGACGCAGGATCGCTGGGGCGGCGGCGGGCGGCGGCCCGGCTTTGTCGGACCTGTCCGGGGCCCCGGAGGCGGTGGAATCGGCAGGCCCGAGGGCGGGCCTGGAAATAGGGGCGGAGGTGGCCGCTCCTGGCAGGGCGGTCCGCGCGGTGGCGAAATGCGCGGGGGCGGCATTCCCGGCGGGCAGCATGGCGCCCCGGGCGGGGGTGCGCCGCGCGGTGGGCCGCCGCATGCCCCCGGAGGAGGGGGCCGTGGCGGGGCCCCCGGCGGGGGGCATGGAGGTGGCGGTCATGAAGGCGGGCATGGCGGTGGCCACGACAACCATCGCGGCTAGCATTCTCCGGCCAGTGTTCTCCCGTCCGTGTGTCGGAACTTTGCTGACGTCCACGGGTTCCGTGTGGGATCCCTGCGATGGAGGGCCAGGTCCATGACTCATGCTGCTGGAATTATCGGCCACATTCTGGTCAATGAATGGATGACCGGCAGGGTGCACCCCGGCGCGGGGGGCCATGGCGCGGAAGCGGGGCAGCGCGGGAGCGGACCCGATGCCCTGGGCCTGCGTCCCGTCTGGTCGGTGCGGCTGGGCGGCCGGGTGCCGTCATGGCCGGGCTATGTCGCCTCGGTCCGCCATATGTCGCGGCGTGTGGTGTTTCGACGGCATCGGTGACGAAGCCCCGGAACGGCATGTGCCGGCTCAGTGCAGCGGCACGCCCGCCGTCGCCAGAAGCGCGTGAAGCAGGATCAGGATCAGCACCAGGCTGATCAGGACGGAAAACGCGCCGCCGAAGACCCGAAAGGCCGCGACGATCATCCCGACCAGCAGGATGACCAGCAGGGCGGTCTGCAATTCCCCGACGATGCCCATGCTGGCCAGGATCTGGCGGGCCATATGTTCGATCGTCGCGATCGCGGTGACGATCAGGCCGAACAGGCCCAGCGCGATGCCGGTGACGAGGGCGATGGCACGATCCATGCGAGGGTCCTTACGGAAGAGATGACGCATGATACGCGTACGTCCGGCGACCTGTCGCGTCCCTGTTGCGGTTGCCCGCCGCTTGGCTGGATAATGGCCCTGCAGTTCGCGGCGCGAGGGGAGAAAGCGGGATGGCCGTCTACATGATCACGTACGACCTGAAGGCGTTCGAAAAGAGGAATTACACCGGCCTGTACGACGCCATAAAAGGATACGAGCACTGGTGCCGTCCCTTCGAAGCGGTCTGGTTCGTGGACACGGTCACGAAAAGCGAGGCGGATATCTCGATGGAGTTGAAGCCCCACCTGCAGAGCGAAAACGGCGATACGCTTCTGGTGATCCGGGTCATCCAGGAGCGCTCGGGCTATTACAGCGCGAAATGCGTGGACTGGATGCAGTCCGATTCGCGGACGTGGCGGACGCCTGCCGTCAGGTAGGACGGACCCCCGCCACGCCCTTGCCCGGCGGGGGTACCGGGTCCTTCGTGACGGCAGTTTGTCGAAGCGATTGAACTTGCAGGGAATCATCGCGTTATCCTCAAAACAGGAGAACGAGATGAAGAGAATTGTTTTGGGCGCCGTGCTGCTGGCGATGGTCTCCGGCACGCTTGCGGCCTGCGAGCAGCACCGGACGTTCGGACAGAAGGTCCAGGATACGCTCGACCCGCCCAAGGGCCCGGGTGAACGGGCAGGACGATCGATCGATCGCGCGACCGGAAATTGAAGATGGCGCCATGATGATGGGAGAATGGCGGACTCGAAAGGATTCGAACCTTCGACCTTCGCCTTCGGAGGGCGACGCTCTATCCAGCTGAGCTACGAGTCCAGTGACGCCTCCATACCCTGAACGGCCAGAAGACGCCAGCCCCGTGGCGGGATTTATTTGGCCAGGATTATTTGGCCAGACTGTCCAGTGGGGCGAGCAGCAGGGGCGGGGCGTCGCTGCCGTCATGGGGCTGGGCGGACCATGTGGCGGCGGCTAGGTCGCCGCCCGAGGGCAGGGGCTGGTCGGGCGCGGTGATCCAGTCCGCCACGTCGCCGATCACCGCGTCGCGGCTGCGGCCGCGCATCAGCAGATGATAGCCGCCGGGCACGTAGTCCCGCCGCACGCCCGGGGGCAGGCGGCGCCACAGGTCGGCCATCGCCTGGGGCGGGACCAGCTGGTCGTGGCCGCCATAGACCACCAGCGCC
Organism: Gluconacetobacter diazotrophicus PA1 5; assembly: GCF_000067045.1. Taxonomy (NCBI): domain Bacteria; kingdom Pseudomonadati; phylum Pseudomonadota; class Alphaproteobacteria; order Acetobacterales; family Acetobacteraceae; genus Gluconacetobacter; species Gluconacetobacter diazotrophicus. Next base: position 3,644,151 of record NC_010125.1, on the reverse strand, counting down.
GGGCCGCGCAGGCGCGGGGCGTCGTCCGCCGCGTGCCGCATCAGCGCCGCCAGGCCGGACAGGGCGCGCATCCGGGTCGCGCGCAGGGTCAGCGGGTCGTAATACAGCCGCCGCATCGCAGCCAGATCGTCGCCCGCGACGACATGCACGGGCAGTTCGTGCCCGGTCATGCGCCAGTCCGGGGCGGTTGCGGCCAGCAGCCGCAGCACGGTCTCGGCTTCCGGGCCCAGTTTCCACGCCGCCGGGGCCAGCAGGATGGTGCCGGCAATGGGTGGCGTTCCGGGCGGGGCATCGGGCTGGGCCATCAGGCAGGTCAGCACCGCGCCGCCCATGCTCTCGCCCATCAGGTAGAGCGGCACGCCCGGGTGGCGCCGGGCGATGATCCGGGCTTCGTCGCCCGCGTCGCGCACCATCTGCCCGGCCCCCGCCCAGCCGCCGCGATCGCGCATGCCGCCGAAGCCGCGCAGGTCGGGGGCGTAGAGCGTGATGCCGCGCGCGGCCAGGGCCGGAGCCGGGATTTCCCAGGCGTCGCGGCTGTCGTCGAATCCATGCAGCGCCAGCACCACGGCGCGTGGGTGCCCGCCCGCGGCCGGCCACATGCGCGTGGGCACGCGCGTGCCGTCGGGCAGGGTCAGGGTCAGGTCCGGGGGCACCAGCCGGCCGTCCGCCGCCCAGGCCGGCGGCGGGCGCGGGATCGGCGGATCGTGCAGCGCGCATCCCCCCGCCAGGGCGGCGGGGAGCAGGGCCATGAGGAGGCGACAGCGCAGGCGTGAGAGGCGACGGTTTGAAAGCACGGCAATCCTGCGTATCATCGCGCGTCATTCCTGGCCACCGGCCGATACGGCCACAGTACGACGCGGAGCGCACATCATGCAGGCCCAGACCCAGACCACGCAGCCCCATCCCCAATACCCGACGCCGCACCCCCGCCTGGGCCATGTCGAAACGGTCATCGTCCAGTCGCGCGTCCTGTCCTGCGACGGGGGGCTGGGGGCACTGGGCCATCCGCGCGTCTGGCTGCGCATTGCCGATCATCAGACGTTCTGCCCCTATTGCTCGCGCCTGTTCGTGCTGAACCCGGATGCCGGGGACGACAGCGCGCACTGATTCCATCCCATGTCCGGCGACGCCCCGATTCACCTGATCCTGGTCGACGGATCGGGGTTCATCTTCCGTGCCTTCCATGCCCTGCCGCCGATGACCGCGCCCGACGGCACGCCCGTCAACGCGGTGTTCGGCTTCACGAACATGCTGGCGCGCCTGCTGCGCGACCATGTGGGCACGCATCTGGCGGTCATCTTCGATGCCGGGCGGGTGACCTTCCGCAACGGGATCTATGACCAGTACAAGGCCCACCGGCCCGAACCGCCCGAGGAACTGCGCCCGCAATTCGCCCTGGTGCGCGACGCCACGGCGGCCTTCGGCGTGCCGGGGATCGAGGAAGCGGGGTGGGAGGCCGACGACCTGATCGCGGCCTATGCCCGCCTTGTGACCGACGCGGGCGGGCGCTGCACCGTCGTATCGTCCGACAAGGACCTGATGCAGCTGATCCGCCCGGGCGTGGAGATGCTGGACCCGATCCGCCAGAAGCCGATCGGCCCGAAGGAGGTCGAGGCGAAGTTCGGCGTGACCCCGGACAAGGTGATCGACGTGCAGGCGCTGATCGGCGATTCGGTCGACAACGTGCCGGGCGTGCCGGGAATCGGGCCCAAGACCGCATCGGCGCTGATCGCGGAATATGGCTCGCTGGACGCGATCCTGGACGGGGCGCCGGCGATGAAGCCGTCCAAGCGGCGTGACAGCCTGATCGAACATGCCGAGCGCGCGCGCCTGTCGCGGGTGCTGGTGACGCTGCGCGAGGACGCGCCCTGCCCCCTGGGGCTGGAAGACCTGATCTGCCGCGATCCGGACGAGGTGAAGCTGGGCGAATGGCTGCAGTCCATGGGCTTCCGCTCCCTGCTGCACCGGATGGGGATGAAGGAGTCGGCCGCCGCCGTGGGGGTGGCCAGTTCCGCCCCGGCGCCTGCCGCCGCTGTTGCCGCCGCGCCGACGCCTTCGCCCGACCGGGCGCCCTATGGCCCCTATGAGACCGTGAGGACGGCCGGGGCGCTGGAGACGTGGGTGGCCGAGGCCCGCACGGCCGGGTTCTGCGCCATCGACACCGAAACCGACGGGCTGGACCCGCTGCGCGCCGGGCTGGTCGGGATTTCGCTGGCCGTGGCGCCGGGACGGGCCTGCTATATCCCGCTGGCGCACACGGCCGAGCCTCCGCCGCCGCAATTGCTGCCCGACCTGCTGCTTGAGCCGGCGCCGCAGGACGACGCTCCGGACCCGGTCGGGCCGCAACTGGAAACCGGCCTGGCGCTGGCGATCCTGGGGCCGCTGCTGGCCGACGCGTCGGTGCTGAAGATCTTCCAGAACGCGAAGTTCGACCTGCTGGTGCTGACGCGCGCGGGCGCGCCCCAGCCGGCGCCGGTCGACGACACCATGCTGATCTCCTACGCCCAGTTCGCGGGGCGGCATGGCCAGGGCATGGACGAACTGTCGCGGCTGTATCTGGGTCATACGCCGATCCCCTATGACGAGGTCACGGGGACGGGACGCAACCGCGTGCCGTTCGCGCGGGTCGATGTGGCACGCGCCACCGCCTATGCCGCCGAGGATGCCGACGTGACGCTGCGGCTGTGGCTGTCGCTGCGCCCCACCCTGCGCATCCATCATGCCCTGGCGCTGTACGAGGAACTGGAACGGCCGCTGGTCGCCGTGCTGGCGGACATGGAGCGCGCGGGCATTGCCATCGACGTGGTGGAACTGCGCCGCATGTCGGCCGATTTCGCGACCCGCATGGCGCAGATGGAGGCCGAGATCCAGGCCCTGGCCGGCCGGTCGTTCAATGTCGGCTCGCCCAAGCAACTGGGCGAGATCCTGTTCGACGAGATGGGGCTGCCCGGCGGCAAGCGGATGAAATCCGGCGCCTGGGGGACCGATTCCTCAGTCCTGCAGGACCTGGCCGACCAGGGGCACGACCTGCCGGGGCGCATCCTGGCGTGGCGGCAACTGGCCAAGCTGAAATCGACCTATGCCGACGCGCTGGTCAAGCAGGCGGACCCGGACACCGCGCGGGTCCATACCTCGTTCCAGATGGCGATCACCTCGACCGGCCGCCTGTCGTCCAACGAGCCGAACCTGCAGAACATCCCCATCCGCACCGAGGAGGGCGGGCGCATCCGCCGCGCCTTCGTCGCAGCACCCGGCCATGTGCTGCTGTCGGCCGATTATTCGCAGATCGAACTGCGGCTGCTGGCGCATGTCGCGGACATTCCCGCCCTGCGCGAGGCCTTCGCGCTGGGGCAGGACATCCATGCCCGCACGGCGTCCGAGGTCTTCGGCATTCCGATCGAGGGCATGGACCCGCTGACCCGCCGGCGGGCGAAGGCGATCAATTTCGGCATCATCTACGGCATCAGCGCCTTCGGCCTGGGGCGGCAGCTCGGCATTCCGCCGGGCGAGGCGCGGGCCTATATCGACGCCTATTTCGCCCGCTATCCCGGCATCCGCGCCTATATGGAAACGGTGAAGCAGGAGGCGAAGGACCAGGGCTACGTCACCACGCCGTTCGGCCGGCGCTGCTGGGTGCCCGGGATCGCCGACCGCAGCGCCGTCCGCCGCGCCTATGCCGAGCGGCAGGCGATCAACGCGCCGCTGCAGGGCGGGGCGGCGGACATCATCAAGCGCGCGATGGTGCGCCTGCCCCACGCGCTGGCGTCGGCCGGGCTTGACGGACGGCTGCTGCTTCAGGTCCATGACGAACTTCTGTTCGAGGTGCGGGCGGGCCAGCAGGACGCGCTGTCCGCCCTCGTGAAACAGGTCATGGAATCCGCGGCCAGCCTGTCGGTGCCGCTGGTGGTGGAAACCGGGACCGGAGCAAACTGGGCGGACGCGCATTGATGCAGGAAACGGATAAACGCCGGCTGAAGATCGGGCTGGTCGTCGCGGCGTTGGGACTGGCGGGCACGTATGCCGGCTATCGGGTCATGGACCGGATCGGGCCGGTCCTCTCGACCCATGGCAACGAGATCGGCGGGTCGTTCCGCCTGGTCAGCGCGGCCGAGGGCACGGTGTCGGACACCGATTTCCAGGGACGGTGGATGCTGGTCTATTTCGGTTCGACCCATTGTCCCGAAAGCCAGTGCGCGGCGACGCTGAAGGCGATGGCGGGGGCGATGGACCGGCTGGGCCAGCGCGCGCGGCTGGTGGCGCCGCTGTTCATCTCGGTGGACCCGATGCGCGACACGGCGGAGGAGATGCGCGCCTATACGCTGCGCTTCGGCCCGCACATCTTCGCCATGACCGGCGCGCCGAACATGATCAAGGCCGTCACCGCCGAATACCACGCCCCCTATGTGCGGCATGAGGGCCATGACGGCGACTACACCATGGAACCCTCGCCGCGCATCGTCATCATGTCGCCCGAGGGGCGCTATGCCGGCACGATCCAGTCGGATTCCTCGGCCGAGCAGATCGCCGACCGCCTGACCGGCCTGATGAAGGCGCAATAGTGCCATTCCCGGCGCGATCCGTTTGCCTGGCGATCGGGTTGCTGCTGGCGGGGCCGGCCCGGGCCGGGGATGGGCTGGCCGGGGACGGGGACACGCTGGGCAGTCCGCATCGGGGCGGGACGCTGCGGCTGACGGCGGCGTCGTCGGGCGGGACGGTCGATCCGCAGATCAACTATACCTCGAAATACGCACAACTGTTCGCGGTCCTGTATGACGGGCTGCTGGCCTCGCGCAAGGCGGATGACGACAGCAGCGACGACGTGGTGCCCGACCTGGCCGAATCGGTGCCGGTGGCCGAGGACGGGGGCCGCACCTGGCGCATGGTGCTGCGGCGCGGCGTGCGGTTTTCCACCGGGCGGGAGGTCACGGTCGCGGACGTGGCGGCGTCCTTCCGGCGGCTGTTCCAGGTCGGCAGTCCCACGGCGGGGTCGTTCTACGGCGCCATCATCGGCGCCGATGCCTGCCTGCGCGACCCGGCGCGCTGCACGTTGCAGGGCGGGCTGGAGGTCGATGCCGCGACGCGGGCCGTGACCTTCCACCTGAGCCGGCCGGATGCCGAATTCCCGCAGAAGCTGACCTTTCCCCACGCCGCGATCCTGCCGGCCGATACCCCCGTCCGCGACCTGGGCAACGTGCCGGCGCCCACGACGGGGCCGTACATGTTCGCGTCCTACGATCCCGACCGGGGGATGCTGCTGGTGCGCAACCCGTATTTCCATGTCTGGAGCCCCGGTGCGCAGCCCGACGGCTATGCCGATCGCATCCAGTACGATTTCGGCCTGCCGGACGAGGCCGAGGTGACGGCGGTGGAAAACGGCCAGTACGACTGGATGTTCGACATGAAGCCGCTGGACCGGCTGGGCGAGCTGGGCGGCCGCCATACCGCGCAGGTCAATATCCGGCCGCTCTATGGCCTGTATTACGTGCCGATGAACGTCAACATCCCGCCCTTCGACAACCCGCTGGCCCGGCAGGCGGTGAATTTCGCCATGGACCGGCGGGCGATGGCCATCCTGTATGGGGGCACCGCCGTGGCCACGCCGCTGTGCCGCATGGTGCCGCCGGGCCTGCCCGGCGCGCTGGCGGATTGCGCCTATACCGCAGGGGGGAATTCCGACCATCCGCTGCCGTCCTGGCGGGCGCCGGACCTGGACCGCGCGCGGCGCCTGGTGGCGCAGAGCGGCACCGCCGGCCAGAAGGTGACGGTGGTGGTCCTGAACACCGCGGTCGATCTGAGCATGGGGGTGTGGCTGCGCAATATGCTGCAGTCCCTGGGCTATGACGCCAGCGTCAAGCCGATGGCGGAATCGGTGCAGTTCGGGTACGTCCAGAACACCGCCAACCATGTGCAGATCAGCGTCCGCGACTGGTTCGCCGATTATCCGTCGGCCTCGAACTTCCTGGACGACCTGTTCGGGTGCGAGAATTTCCACCCCGGCACCGACAATTCGATCAACATCTCCGGCTACTGCAACGCGGCGGCCCAGGCGGCGATGGACGCCGCGAAGCAGGAAACCGATCCGGCGCGGGCGGCCATGCTGTGGACGGAGGCGGAGCGGACCATCGACCGGGATTCCCCCGCCGTGCCGACCGTCCGCATCAATTACATCGATTTCGTGTCACGCCGGCTGGGCCATTATTTCTACACCAACCTGTATCACATGATCTTCTCGCAGGTGTGGGTGCAATGACCGGGACCGGAAGCGGGACGGGCCCGTGGCAGCGGGCGGGGCGGCGGCTGGCGCGCAACCGCGGCGCGATGGGGGCGCTGGCGGTGCTGCTGGCCGTCACCGCGGCGTGCCTGCTGGCGCCGGTCTATGCGCGCGACGTGGCCCATACCGACCCGTTCACGTCGAACGTGGCCGGCACGCTGATGGTGGACGGGCGGGCGGTCGATATCATGCAGCCCGACGACAATCCGCTGCATCTGGGCCTGTCGCCCATCGGCCCGACCTGGCGCCCGTCGGCCGACCTGCTGGGGGCGGACAGCCAGGGGCGCGACGTGGCGGCGCGGCTGCTGTACGGCGGGCGCAATTCGCTGCTGATCGGCGCCAGCGCCGCGTTGCTGTGCATCGTGCTGGCGGGGGGCGTCGGCATCGTCTCGGGCTATATGGGCGGGGTGGTCGATGCCGTGCTGTCGCGGATCATGGACATCATGTGGGCGGTGCCGGTCTATCTGTTCGCGATCTCGCTTTCCATCGTCACGGTCAGCCAGGGGCTGCGGCTGGGGCCGGTGACCCTGGCCAGCGACAACCTGCTGATCCCGATCGGCATCATCGCGCTGGTCTACGTGCCCTATGCGGCGCGGCCGGTGCGCGGGCGGGTGATGGCGCTGCGGCGGTCGGAATTCGTCACCGCCGCGCGGGGGCTGGGGGTGCCGGGATACCGCATCGTGCTGCGCGACATCCTGCCCAACGTCACGGATACGCTGGTGGTGCTGGCACCGCTGATGATGGCGCTGTCGCTGATGGCAGAATCGGCGCTGTCGTTCCTGTCGATCGGCGTGCAGGCGCCCGCCGCGTCGTGGGGTACCATCATCCAGGATGGTGAGGGCCTGATCTATACCCGCCCGATGGTGGCGGTGGCCCCGGGGCTGGCGATCATGGTCGTGGTGCTGGCGCTGAACGTCCTGGGCGACGGGCTGCGCGACGCGCTGGACGTGCGGGATGCCGAAGGACGTGATGCCGGGGGCCGGGCATGAGGGCGCTGCGGCGCGCGGGGCAGCGCCTGGGGCAGATGCTGTTCGTGCTGGCGGGCATTTCGGTGCTGGTGTTCCTGGTGTTCTTCGCCACCCCGGGCAGCGACCCCACGGCGCGCATCGCCGGACGCAATGCCTCGCCCGAGACGGTGGCGCGGGTGCGGGTGGAATACGGGTTCGACCGGCCGCTGCCGGTGCAGTACCTGCGGATGATGGACAAGCTGTTCGTCACCCGCGACCTGACATCCTACGTCAACCGGGGCGAGCGCGTGGTGCCCGAGATCCTGCAGGCCGCCCCCGTGACGCTGTCGCTGGTGTCCGGCGCGGCGGTGATCTGGGTGGTGGCGTCGGTGGTCATGGGCACGCTGGCGGCGGCGCTGCGCGGCGGCTGGGTGGACCGGCTGCTGATGATGCTGGGGCTGGTCGGGATTTCCATCCCGGTCTTCTGGCTGGGCCAGGTGGTCAACCTGGTGACGCAGAGCCGCTATCACGACCTGTGGCTGTTCCGCTGGGTGCCGGGGCTGGGCTATGTGCCGCTGACCCAGGACCCGGCCGGCTGGTTCCGCGCGCTGGTCCTGCCGTGGTTCACGCTGGCGGTGCTGTTCATCGGCATCTACAGCCGCGTGCTGCGGGCCGACCTCGTCGCCGTGCAGGGCGAGGATTTCATGCGTACCGCCCGGGCCAAGGGCCTGTCGCCCGCGCGGGTGCTGGTGGTCCATGGGCTGCGGACCTCGATGATCACCTTCGTGTCGCTGTTCGGGCTGGATTTCGCGCAACTGGTGGGGGGCGGCGCGCTGCTGACCGAAGTGGTGTTCGGCCTGCAGGGGGTGGGGCGGCTGACCTATCAGGCGCTGGCCAACCTGGACCTGCCGCTGATCATGGCGACGGTGATGTATTCGGCGGTGTTCGTCGTCATCGCCAATGCGGTGGTGGACCTGCTGTACCTGCTGCTGGACCCGAGGCTGCGCGATGGGCGCTGACGCCACGCCCCTGCTGGCGGTGCGGGACCTGACGATCGCGCTGCCGGTCGGCGGCCGGATGGTGAACCTGATCGAATCCGTCACCTTCGCGCTGGGGGCGCGCGAGATCATGGGGATCGTGGGTGAATCCGGGTCGGGCAAGAGCCTGACGGCGCTGGCGATCATGGGGCTGATCGACGTGCCGGGCGCGCGCATCGCCGGGTCGGTGCGCTATCGGGGGCGCGAACTGGCGGGATTGCCGCAGCGGGCGTTCCGCGCCCTGCGCGGGCGCGAGATCGCGATGGTCTTCCAGGACCCGATGACCGCCTTCACCCCGGTCTATACGATCGGCTGGCAGATCGACGAGCAGATCCGCGCCCACCGGCGTGTCGGCCGTGCCGAGGCCCGCGCCCGCACTGTGCGGCTGCTGGGCGACATGGGCGTGCCGGACCCCGAGCGCGTGGCCGGGCGGTATCCGCACCAGCTTTCGGGCGGGCTGCGCCAGCGGGCGATGATCGCGATGGCGCTGTCGTGCGACCCGTCGCTGCTGATCGCCGACGAACCGACGACCGCGCTGGACGTGACGGTGCAGGCGCAGATTCTGGACCTGCTGCGCGGCCTGCGGCGGGATTTCGGATCGTCGGTGCTGCTGATCACCCATGACATGGGCGTGGTGGCGGAAACCTGCGACCGGACGATGGTGCTGTATTCCGGCATGGTGGCCGAACACGGGCCGACGGCGGCGCTGTTCGTGCAACCGGGCCACCCCTACAGCGCCGCCCTGCTGGATTCGATCCCGCCGCTGCATGGCCCCCGCCCGGCGCGGCTGCCCGCGATTCCCGGCAGCCCGCCCGCGCCGGCGGACCGGCCGGCGGGCTGCGCCTTCGCGCCACGCTGCGCCCATGCCCATCCGGCCTGCGCCGTGCGGCCCGCGCTGATGGCGGGCGGGGCGGGAGAGGTCGCGTGCGTGCTGCCCGCCGAGGGGCGCCCGCTGCCGCCGCGCGGCGGCAGTGCGGTGGCGGGGGGCGGGGCATGACCGGTCCGCTGATGTCCGCCCATGGCCTGCGCATGGACTACCGCGTGGGACGGGGGCAGGTGCTGCGCGCGCTGGATGGCGTGTCGCTGGAGGTCTGGCCCGGCGAGGTGCTGGGCGTGGTGGGCGAATCCGGCTGCGGCAAGTCGACCCTGGGGCGTTGCCTGCTGCGGCTGGTCCGGCCCGGCGCGGGGCGGGTGGTCTTCGACGGCACCGACATCACCGCCCTGTCGGAGCGGCGGCTGCGCCCGCTGCGGCAGGGCATGCAGATGGTGTTCCAGGATTCCTATGCCGCGCTGAACCCCAGGCGGCGGATCGGCGAGCTGATCGCCGAGCCGCTGCGCGTGCATCGCGCGGCGGACGGGCGGCGGCGCACGGACGCGGACATCGCGGCGCGGCTGGCGGAGCTGATGGACCTGGTCGGCCTGCCGCAGGCGGCGCTGGCGCGCTACCCGCACGAATTTTCCGGCGGGCAGCGGCAGCGGATCAACATCGCCCGGGCGCTGGCGCTGTCGCCCCGGTTGGTGGTGGCGGACGAGCCGGTGTCGGCGCTGGACGTGTCGATCCAGGCGCAGATCGTCAACCTGTTCATGGATCTGCGCGACCGGCTGGGCCTGACCTATGTCTTCGTCGCCCACGACCTGGCGGTGGTGCGGCAGATCTCGACCCGGGTCGCGGTGATGTATCTGGGGGCGATCGTCGAACTGGGCGCGGCCGACACCGTGCTGCACCGCCCGGCCCACCGCTATACCGCCGCCCTGGTCGCGGCGGTGCCCGAACCGGTGGTGCGGGGGGGCGAACCGGCGCCGCCGTTGCGCGGCGACGTGCCCAGCCCGATCTCGCCCCCGCCGGGGTGCCGGTTCCACACCCGCTGCCCCGTGGCGCGGGACCGTTGCCGCGTGGAGCCCCCCGTGCTGCGCCCGTTGTCCGACGGGCGCGATGCCGCCTGTCATTTTCCCCTGGCGGATTGACGAAAATTTTTTGGGAACTCAGGGCCATGATGGGCGCTAGCCATTACATGGCCATTGAATGGCCATGTAATGTTTGTAACGATTCGGCATCAGTTTGACATCGTTTGAATCGTAATCGCATGGCTTTCGGAACAAAAATTTCCGGCACAAGTCTATTTTGCTTTACTTTAAATAAAACATTAAGTTATAGGGAGCGAAGCTGTTTCCTGGGGCCGGCTTTATGAGAAAATCAGTTATTTTTGTTAATTTTCTTGCTGTTTTCTGCGCTTCTGCACACGGTTTCAGTAGTTCTTCTTATGCGCAGACACTAACGAGCAGCCTTTACCAGCAGGGCCTGACGGATGGGGTGACGGTCCTGAACGGGACCGATGCCGCGTCGTTCTATATCCGCGTACCGGCCGATACGCCGATCGCCGGGGCACGGCTGCGGCTGCATATGGCCATTTCCCCGGGGCTGCTGAAGCCGTCCGTGCTGCAGGTCTTCGTCAACGGCCAGCCGCGCGACCAGCTTTCGATCGGGGACGTGGACGAAAGCGCCGCCGAGCGCACCGTCACGATCCCGCTTTCGGCGCGGGACCTGGCCGCGCATTACCTGGCGGTCCGCGTCAGCCCGGTGTTCGTGACCTCCGCCAACCCCTGCGAGAACGCCAATGTCGGCCGGGGCTACGTGCATGTGCTGGCCGACAGCGGCGTGTCCTTCGACACCGCGCTGGACGGACTGAAAAGCGCGCGCGGCTTCCTGGACATGCTGGGCGGCACGGTCCGGGTCTGGGCCCCCACGCCCGGGCGCGATGCCGCGCAGTTCCAGGCCATGCTGGCCGTGGCGACCTATCTGCAGGCGCAGGGCCGCGACGTCACGTGGGTCGACGGCGCCGGCGCGGCGGACATCTATATCGGCCGGGACGAGGATTTTACCGCCCTGAACCTGCCGCCCCTGAAGGGCGGCGCCCTGCGCCTGCTCCGGGGGGGCCCGGGCGTGGCCCCCCGCCTGCTGCTGTCCGCCAGTGCCAGGAACATGCTGCTGCTGCGCCCATGGACGGATTTGCTGGCCGCGGACAGCTACGCCGCCAGCACCGGGCTGCCCGGCACGGCGCGGACGATCATCCCGTTGGGGTCGCTGGGGGTCACGGATTCTCCGTTGCCGATCAGCAGCAATGCGGAATGGACGCTGTCGCTGCCGGTCGATGCCATGCGCCGGCAGGTTTCCAGCAGCCTGCACCTGAACATGATCGTGCCGCCCAGCCTGCCGGGCAATCCGCTGCTGCTGCACGTGTTCCAGAACGGCAGCCTGCGCGCCGTCAAGGCCCTGCCGGAGGCCGGGGGCGCCCTGACGGAAAACGTGCCGCTGGTCGAATCGCAGGCCGCGACGGCGGAAACCCTGCGCGTGCAGGTCGTGCGGCAGACCAGCCTGGGCGAGTGCGCCGCCCCGCTGGCCCCGTCCTATGTGCAGCTTCTGCCGTCTTCCTTCCTCCAGGCGCGCGGCATCACCACGCCGTCCGGGACACTGGATGGTTTCGGCCGCACGCTGCCCGACCAGGCTGCCGTGTACCTGTCTGACGACGCGTTCAGGATGCCGGCACGGTGGATGTCCGTGCTGGCGGGCCTGGCCAACGGGCTGGGGCTGAACCCCTATCTGCTCAGCCTGCGGACCGGTGCCGCCGTGCCGGAGGACGGGCAGTCCTTCATCTGGCTGCGCGACGACGTGCCCGCGGGCTTTTCGTCCCCGGTGCGGTTCGATCGCGGGCGTATCCGCGTGGCCGAGAGCAACGGCAGGGTCATCCTGGACGCCCCCCCGCTGCCCGGCATCGAACTGGCCGCCATCGTCAGGCGCGGCAACCAGCGCGGGCTGTGGCTGAAATCCGGCGGCGACGACGCGCCGTTCCGGCCGCTGGGCTTCTCGGCCGTGGCGGCCGACCTGGCCTTCATGGACGCGCAGGGGCAGGTCAGCGCCCTGGATACGCGGACGGCCGACGCCGCCGCCACCGGGCCGGACGGCGCCGCCGTCAGCTATCCGGATTACCAGAGCTGGCTGGACCGGCTGAACAGCGTGCGGCTGTGGCTGTTCGGCGCGGCGTGGCTGGTGGTCACCGTCGTGTTCCTGTCCATCATGCGGCGTCTCTACGCCCGGCGTTCCTCCAAGCATGATTCGTAAGATCCGTGCCCTGGCATGGGGGATGGCGTGTGCGGCCCTGCTGTTGTGCGGGGCCGTGGACGCCGCGCGCGCGACGGCCTGGGTGCAGCGCAAGGGGCATGGCATCGTCATCGTCCAGCATGACCGCTGGGACGGCACCAGCGGCTTCGCCAACGATCACCAGCTTTTCCGGTTTCCGTATGGCGGCAACAGTTACGTGAACCAGACCAATGTCTATGCGGAATATGGCGTCACGGACCGGCTGACCGTGATCGGCAATTTCTGGCTGAACGAGGTCGGGTACAAAAATATCTACAGCAGCCAGAGCAATTTCGGATTCGGCGACCAGGAGGTCGGCGTAAGGTACAAGGTGCGGCCCCTGGGCTTCCTGCCGGCGCCGTGGGTGGGGGCGGTCCAGCTTCTGGTCGGCATGCCCACCTATAACGTCAATGCCGCCCAGCGGCTAGGACCGGGCGGGGAGTCGGTCGAAATCCGCCACGCCATCGGCCGCCCCTACAGGCTGCTGGGACGCTGGTCCTATATCGACATGAGCGGCGGCATACGCTTCCGGACCGGCCAGGCCGCGCACGAACTGCGGTTCGACGCCACCCACGGCACCACCCTGTGGTATGGTTTTACGGTCATGGAGGAATTCAGCCATATCCAGTCGCTGAATAACGGCCTGGTCTACAATTCCGGCAACCCCATCGGCAGCACGAATTACGACCTGACGAAGTTCCGTGCGTCGCTGCTCAAGCGCCTGGGCCCCGTCAGCATCCAGGCCGGATACGAGCGTGACCTGGCCGGGCGCAATACCGGCGCGGGCGGCGGCCCCTTCGTGGGGTTGTGGATACCGTTTGGCGGCCCGGAACACTGGGCGCCATAGGAGCGGGAACGGATTGGCCATGGTCACGCAGCCGGACAAGCGTCTTTTCGGGCAGTTCCTGGTCAGCCGGAACATCCTGACCGAGGCGCAGCTCGACGAAGCCATCCAGACGCAGAAGCTCTGGAAATCCCGCCTTGGCGACATCATCCTGGCCAAGGGGTGGCTGAAGCCGCGTCGTTTCTACCATCTTCTGGCCACGTTCTTCGACCTGGAGTTCGTGGACCTGATGGGCCACCCGCCGGACCCGGACCTGTTCGACCGCGCGATGATCGACGAGTATGCGCGGCGTTCGTTCCTGCCCTGGCGGCGCAGCGCGGACGGCGCCATCATCCTGGCGCTGGCCGACCCGTCGGAAGACACCTTCAACTGGCTGCGCGCCCGGTATGGGCAGAACGCGCGCTTCGTCGGCACCGGGCGGTTCGATACGGTGTGGCTGCTGCAGAAGATGGGCAACGCCGCCCTGTCCGACGACGCGCTGAATGCGTTGTCCACCATGACGCCGCAGCATTCCGCCCGTCAGGTGTTCACCCGGGGGCAGATCGCATTCTTCTATATCACGGCGATGGTTTTCCTGCTGTTCCTGTACCTGGCGCCGGAACGCACGCTGTTCGCGGCCAACCTGGCGGCCGGACTGGTCTTCTTCGCCAGCTTCTTCCTCAAATTCATGCTGTCCTGCGCGGCGGTGCGGCAGGAGGTGGACGTCAAGGTCAGGGACAGCGAGATCCGGTCGCTGGAGGACAGGGATTTCCCCGTCTATACCATCCTGGTTCCGATGTACAAGGAACCGGACGTGCTGCCCATCCTGGTCAATGCCATCCGCAACCTGGAATACCCCCAGTCCAAGCTGGACGTGAAGCTGGTCCTGGAAGAGGACGACATCGAAACCATCGCCGCCGCCCGGAAGCTGGCGCTGGAGGCGACGTTCGAGATCATCTGCGTGCCGCCGTCTGAACCGCGCACCAAGCCCAAGGCCTGCAACTATGCGCTGCGCTTCGCGCGGGGCGAGTACCTGACCATCTATGACGCCGAGGACAAGCCGGAGGCCACGCAGCTTGAAAAGGTCCTGGTCGCGTTCCGCAAGCTGCCGGACAATGTGGTCTGCATCCAGGCGCGCCTGAACTATTACAACGCCACCGAGAACTGGCTGACGCGCATGTTCACGCTGGAATATACGGCGTGGTTCGATTTCTACCTGCCTGCGCTGGAATATATGCGCATTCCCATACCGCTGGGCGGTACCTCGAACCATTTCAAGATCAGCGCGCTGCGCGCCGTCCATGCGTGGGACCCGTACAACGTGACGGAAGACGCCGACCTGGGCGTGCGCCTGACCCAGCGGGGCTGGAAGGTGGCGGTGGTGGATTCCACGACCTTCGAGGAAGCTAATGTCAGCATCCCGAACTGGATCCGCCAGCGCTCGCGCTGGCTGAAGGGCTACATGCAGACCTATCTGGTGCATATGCGCAGCCCGCTGGCATTCTACCGCAAGACCGGGGGCACGGGCTTCTGGGGCTTCCAGTTCTTTATCGGCGGTACCTTCATGACGGCGCTGCTGGCCCCCATCTTCTGGGTCTTCTTCATCCTGTTCACGCTGTTCGGCCTCAAGGCCGGAAGCGGCGTCTTCTCCGGCCGCATCATGGCCCTCAACGCTCTCAACCTTCTGCTGGGAAACGGATTTCTGGTCTATACCTATGTGCTGTGCTCGTTCAAGCGGAACTACCGCCATCTGGCGCTCTATGCGCTGACGACGCCGGTCTACTGGGCGCTGCAGTCGATCGCCGCCTACAAGGGGCTGTTCCAGCTTCTGTACAAGCCCTTCTACTGGGAAAAGACCCAGCATGGCCTGAGCAAGCACACCGCAGCGGAACTGGAAGAACTGAAATCATGACGCCGCGCGCCTATGCCGCCGTCCTGTTCCTGCTGGTCGCATTCTGGTTCGGGGCCGCCGCCTTCACGCTGCTGCAGGAGGGGTATGTCAGCGATTCCGTCCTGAGGGAGATCAGCACCTATCTGGTGTTTTCCACGCATGCGACGGCGGCGCGGGACCTGGGCTTCCTGCCCATCAGCCTGCCGGTGCTGGGATATGGCGCGCTGGCCCCGCTGCTGGGGCCGCTGCATCCCGTCCTGCCCTATGTGCTGGGCGTGGTGGGGACGGCGCTGCTGGTCCTGGCGGCCGTGCCGTCCATCCAGCGCCAGATCGGCCGGGCCGGCACCCTGCTGATGGTCGTCTGCGTGGCGCTGAACCCCATCGTGCTGTGGTTCGCCACCGCGGGCGGCGGCAAGAGCATCGCCCTGTTCCTGTTTTACGGCATGTGCGTCTTCCTCTGCCGCATCCATGACCGGCACGACCTGAATGCCTATGTGAAGTTCGCGTTCTGCGGCGTGGGCTTCCTGCTGGCGGACCCCACCGCCACGCCGGTCTGCCTGGCCATGCTGCCCTGGATTCCCTTTGCCGCCCGGCCCGCGTTCGTGGTCACGCAGCCGCTGGCCTTCTATCTGATTACCTGCACGCCGGTTGCGATGACGCTGTGCGCGCTGGTCTATCTGAACTGGTCGGTGTTCGGGTATGTCGCGCCGTTCGTGACGCCGCTGAATGGCGGGCCGGGGCAGGATTTTCCGTGGAACAGGGTGCTGCCGACGGCCGGACTGTCCTACCGGATGGCGGAATTGCTGCGTTTCCTGCTGTATGCGGTGGTGTTCTTTCCCTCGGTCGTCATGTTCTCCGGCCTGGCGCGCGCGTCGCGGGACATGCCGTACCTGGCCATCGTGCTGTCGCTGGTCACCGCGCCGTTCCTGGTGCTGGTCTGTGGCCTGCCCTATCATCCGCTGGATTACCTGCCGTACCTGGCCGCCCCGCTGCTGGTCCTGGCGCAGCGTGTCACGCCGTCGCGGCGCATCGCGCTGCTGGGGGTGCAGATACTGTCGGTCGGGGTGGGGTGGGGCGCGCTGGCGCTGCCCGGCTGGTCCAGCGGCCATGGCTGGACCGAGGCGCTGGGCGGTACGCCGGTCGCCCTGTACCGTGACGAGATGAAGGTGGGACAATGGATCACGCAGCGCGACCGCACCACCCTGCTGGACCCGCTGGCGCATTATCGCGTGATTGCGTTCTGCGGCCATGTCGGCAAACTGGTCTTTCCCCCGGGTGACGCGGGTGCGATCCAGGGGCGGCTGCCCGCGGCGGATCACCTGCTGGTCACCCCGCCGGACAGTTCGGACGCGCAGGACGCACAGGTGGACCGCATCAGCCAGTCCCACCCCGACCTCTGGGCGGATGGCCTGCCACATTACAGTCTGGCCCTGGAACAGGGAGCTTACCGCATATGGGAACGCGTAAGGTAAAATGGGCGTGGCTGCTGCTGCTGATGGTGCCGGTTCTGGTCGTGGCCCTGTTCCTGCTGCGCCCGGCATCGTACTGGACGGGTGCCAACGTCAAGATGTCGGCCGACGCGCCGTGGGGCAGTCCGGCGGCGCGTGAATCCATGGCGCGACTGGCCCATGCGGGAGCCAGCGTGGCCATGCAGGTGGCCTTCGCCTGGCAGCCGACCCCGGAGTCTGACACGCCCGTCCTGGGGGCGGACAGCCAGCCGGATGTCGTGCGGGCCGGACTGAAGGACATCAAGGCGGCGGGGCTGGAGCCGATCCTGAAGATCCATCTGTGGATTCCGTGGCACTGGGCCGGGCAGGTCGCCCCCGCGCACCCCGCGCTGTGGTTCCGCAATTACGCGCGGACCATCCTGCCGCTGGTCGCGGTGGCGCGGGAGGAAGGGGTCGCGACCATCGTCATCGCCACGGAACTGCGCGGCGTGGAAAAGGCCGAAGGCTGGCCCGATTTCGTGAAGACCATTCGCGCGGCCTATCCCGGCCACCTGGCCTATGACGCGGACAATCCCGAACAGGCCGAAGCCTTTCAGCACTGGGACCTGTTCGACGTCATCACCACCAGCCTCTACACCGCCCTGCCGGACGACCGGCCGGGGCGCCTGCGCGTGATGCGCGACACCGCCGGACACCTGCGCGCGCTGGGCCAGCGGTGGCAACGGCCGGTCTGGGTGGCGGAACTGGGCCTGCGTTCGGGGCAGGGCGTGCTGTCGCGCCCGTGGATGAGCCCCGAGGAACTGAAGGTGCCGGTCGACCTGAATATCCAGCGGGACGTGCTGGAAGATTGGCGGACCGTGCTGGTCCGTCACGGCGTGCGCGGCATTTCCTTCTGGTGCTGGTACACCGACCCCAGGGCGGGCGGCCCCGACGACAGCGATTTCACGCTGCAGAACAAGCCTGGCGAGGCCGTCCTGAAAAAATAAGGCAGCGAGTGCCGGCATCGGAAGAATGGCCCCAGGGACCGGAACTGCGGGGGCGGCCTGCCGTTGAGGCATCCACAGTGGCCATCAGGAGGCTTCCATGTCCCGTGTCACTTCCCTAGCGCGGATTGCGCTCGTCGGCTTGGTGGCATCCGCGTGGTGCGCGGGGCCGGCCGGGGCGCAGCCGGACGTGTCGTCACAGCCGGGAACGACGTCGCGGAGTCCGATCCCGCCCACGACCTCGAACCCCGGTACCCCGTCGACCGGCCAGACCGGCCCGACCGGCGCCCCGGCGGGGGTGCCCCCATCGGAAAAACTGCCCACCGGGCGGAACATGCAGCGCGAGCAGGTCTCGCCTACGCCGGCGTCCCCGATGCTGCCGTCGTCCCACACCGGGAAACAGAAGAAGATGCACCATCCCGGCACCGGTGCCATGACCCGGCCCAGCGCCCCGTCTTCGCCGGATTGAGCTGATCCGACCTGATCGGGGCCGACAGCCGCGGGGAGGACCCGGAAGATGTCCGAGTTTCCATCTGCGAACGTCGTGGTCATGGGGGCGTCCAGCGGCATCGGTCAGGCGGTGGCGGAAACGCTGGCCCGGCCCGGTGCCGCGCTGGTCCTGGCCGCCCGCAATGCGGACGCCCTGAATGCCGTCGCGGCACGATGTCGCGACGCGGGGGCTCGGGTGACGGTGGTCCCGACCGATGTGACCGATGCCGCCGCCGTGCGGACGCTGGCCGAACAGGCGCGCCTGTTCGCCGGCACCATCGACATGTGGGTCAGCAATGCCGGGGTCGGCGCCGTCGGCAGGTTCCAGGACGTTCCCATCCAGGCGCACGAGCAGGTGGTCCGCATCAACCTGATCGGACACATGCACGATGCCCATGCCGTCCTGCCGATCTTCCTCGCCCAGGGGTTCGGCACGTTCGTGAACGTGATCTCGGTCGGCGGGTTCTGCGCCGCCCCCTATGCCGCCGCCTACAGCGCCAGCAAGTTCGGCCTGCGGGGGTTTTCCGAAGCCCTGCGCGGGGAATTGTCGGCACACCCGCATATCCATGTCTGCGATGTCTATCCCGGCTTCGTCGATACGCCCGGTATCTCGCACGGCGCGAATTATACCGGGCGCCGCCTCTCGGCGCCGCCGCCCCTTCTGGAGACGCGGCGGGTCGCCGCCGCGATCGCCGAACTTGCGGCCCACCCGAGGGACACCGTCATGGTCGGGTCCGGGGCCTGGGGGCGGCGGTTCCCCCCACATGCTGGCGCGGGCCCTGACGCGCGGGATCATGAACCGCGTCTTGACCGAATATTCCGCGCGCGCCGATGCCGCGCCGGTGACGGACGGCAACCTGTTCGCCCCGGCCGCCGACGAGGGCCATGTCGACGGCGGCCTGCGCACCTGGCCGCGGAGCCGGGAGAAGAGGCAGGTGCTGGCTGTCGTGACGATCCTGATGGTGCTGGGGCTGACGACCTTCTTCCGGACGCATCGTCATACCGATGGAGAAGCCCGATGACGGAAAGGAACGACGAGCGCTTTCCCGCGCAGCATCAGGAGCCGCCCGGCCGGACAGCCGGCCGATGTTGTGACGGCCGGACCATGCGTGCCGGCCGTCGTGCCGCCGCCCGCGAAAAGGGAGACGATCCATGAAAGCCCTGGTATGGCACGGCAAGAGCGATATCCGCTGCGAAAGCGTGCGGGACCCGATCCTGGAAAACAGCCGCGACGCGATCATACGGGTGACCGCGTGTGCGATCTGCGGGTCGGACCTGCATATCTTCGACGGGATGATCCCGGAAATGCACCATGGCGACGTCCTGGGCCATGAAACCATGGGCGAGGTGGTGGAGGTGGGCAAGGACGCCGGAAACCTGAAGGTCGGCGACCGCGTGGTGGTACCGTTCACCATCGCATGCGGGGAATGTTTCTTTTACAGCAAGGGATTCTTCTCGGGCTGCGAGCGGACCAACCCCGATCATGCCAGGGCGGAGAAGCTGTGGGGCCATTCGCCGGCCGGCCTGTTCGGGTATTCCCACCTGCTGGGCGGCTATGCGGGCGGGCAGGCGGAATATCTGCGCGTTCCCTATGCCGATGTCGGGCCGATCAAGGTTCCGGACCATTTGACGGACGAACAGGCGCTGTTCCTGTCCGATATCTTTCCGACGGGCTACATGGCGGCGGAGTTCTGCAATATCCAGCCCGGACAGACGATCGCGATCTGGGGCTGCGGGCCGGTGGGACAGATGGCGATCCGCAGCGCCTTCCTGCTGGGCGCCGAACGCGTCCTTGCGATCGATACCGTTCCCGAGCGGCTGGCCCTGGCCGAGGCCGGGGGAGCCGAGATGATCAATTTCAGGACCGAGGACGTCTATCCCCGCATCCAGGACCTGACGGCGGGCCGTGGCGCCGATGCCTGCATCGATGCCGTGGGCACCGAGGCCGATACCTGGAGCGGCATCGACGCGGTCGTGGACCGCATCAAGACGGCGACGTTCCTGGGTACCGACCGGCCCCATGTGCTGCGGCAGGCCATCATGTGCTGCCGGAATTTCGGGACCGTCTCGATCGTCGGCGTCTATGGCGGCCTTCTGGACAAGATCCCGATGGGGTCCGCCATCAACCGGGGCCTGACGTTCCGCATGGCCCAGACGCCCGTGCAGCACTACCTGCCGATGCTGATGGACCGGATCGTGAAGGGCGACATCGATCCGTCCTTCGTCATCACGCATCGGGCCTCGCTGGAAGAAGGTCCCGAACTCTACAAGACGTTTCGCGACAAGCGGGATGGATGCATCAAGGTCGTCATGAAACCCTGAATGAAGCCCCGAGCCGATGCTCCGCTCAGTTCAGCGGGTTTCCCGGGTCCTTGGGCATCGGCGGCGGCTGGTCGGGCGACGGGGGCGGGGCCGGCTGCTCCGGCGGATAGGGGGCCGGCGGGTCGGACGTGACGGCGTTGCGCCATGTGGGCGATGTGTGGGCCGGGATCTGCATATCCGTATTCAGCGTCATGTTCGGCGCGATCCTTCGCATGATGGTGATAGCGCGACGCGGGGAGCCGCCCGTCGGGCGACCCCCCTTCGTCCCTGGTGTCGGGTGGGTCAGGCCGTCTGGCGTTGGGCCTGCGGATTGCTTTCCCGTTCCGCGATCTCGGAGAGCAGGGCGTCGGTCCGCTTCTCCTCTTCCAGGGTTTCGGCCAGCAGTTTTTCCGCATCGTCCAGGCCGAGATCGGCGGCCCACGCCCTGAGCGTGCCATAGCGCGCGATCTCGTAATGTTCGATGGCCTGGGCGGACCCGATCAGCACGGCGTCCGCCGCCTTGGTCGAGCCGAATTCCTCGAGGTCTTCCTCCATTTCGGCCAGGATGCCCTGCGTTGCCTCGCAGGTCTTGGCCCGGGGGGCGCGGCCGATGATGCCGAAGACGTCGTTCAGGCGTTCGACGTGGGTGGCGGTCTCGGTCGCGTGGGTTTCGAACGCCTTCTTGAGATCCGGCGCCTGGGCGGCGTGCACCGACCTGCGGAGCGCCTTCAGGATCTGCTTTTCGGCGAAATAGATGTCCTTCAGCGTTTCGTAGAACGCGTCGGACAGAGTCTTGTCCTGGGTTGCCATGATGATTGCCTTTCCATTTTATGGCCCCGCACGGGGTCGGCAAACGTCGTCCCGGAAAATCAGCCTCTACACGTGCAGGTTCTGCTGGAGAGGGCGGCGTTGCGTCCGCGGGATATCGGTGGTCCACGCGGCGTCCTGTCGCGCAGGGAGCGTTGGCCCGTATCCGGGATATCCTGGCGATCGGAATCGTTACGCGCATACGCGGATATGACTCCCCCAATGGAAAGCCACATCCGAAAATACGCGTTTTGGTCTGGATGGTTTCCGGACGGCGGGAATTTCTCCCGCCGTGGCTCAGGACGAGGCGCGCAGCGCCCGCTCGCCGATGTCGCGGCGCCAGACCGCGTCGTCCCAGCGGATGGCGGCCACGCCGTCATAGGCGCGGGCGCGGGCCTGGGCCAGGGTGGGGCCGGTGGCGCAGACCGTCAGCACGCGCCCGCCCGCCGCCACGATCCGGCCCTGGTCGTCGCGCCTGGTGCCGGCATGGAAGACGTGCACCCCCGGAAGCGCCCCGGCCTGTTCCAGGCCCGCGATCACGCCGCCGGCGGCGGGCCTGCCGGGATAGCCGCGCGCGGCCAGCACGATGCTGACGGAATGGTCGTCGGAAAAGCGGATGTCCGCCGCGTCCAGCGTGCCGTCCGCGACCGAGGCCAGGGCGGGCAGCAGGTCGGATTGCAGGCGGATCAGCAGGGCCTGGGCCTCGGGGTCGCCGAAGCGGACATTGTATTCGATCAGCTTGGGGCCGTCTTCGGTCAGCATCAGCCCGGCGAAGATCACGCCCCGGAACGGCGTGCCGCGACGGACCATCTCGGCCAGCATCGGGCGGACCAGCAGGTCCAGCGCCGCTTCCTGCCGCGCGCGGTCGAACCCGGCGGGGGGTGACACCGCGCCCATGCCGCCGGTGTTCGGGCCGGTATCGCCCTCGCCGATGCGCTTGTGGTCCTGCGCCGCGCCGATCAGCACGGCGGTATCGTCGGCGCAGAAGGCGAACAGCGAGATTTCGTCGCCGGTCAGGCATTCCTCGATCACCACCGACCGGCCGGCCTCGCCCAGGGCGGCGTCGTCCATCATGGCGCGGATCGCCTCCTCGGCCTCGGCCACGGTCTGGGCCACGACGACGCCCTTGCCGGCCGCCAGCCCGTCGGCCTTGATCACGATCGGCGCGCCGCGACGGCGGACGAAGTCCAGCGCCGGGGCGGCGGCGTCGAACCGTTCCCACCGCGCGGTGGGGATGGACGCCGCGTCGCAGATTTCCTTGGTGAAGCTCTTGCTGCCTTCCAGTTCCGCCGCCGCGCGGCTGGGGCCGGCGCAGGGGATGCCGGCCTGGGCGCAGGCGTCGGCCAGGCCCGCGACCAGCGGGGCCTCGGGGCCCGGCACCACCAGGTCGATCCGCTCGGCCCGGGCCAGGGCGACCAGGGCGGGTACGTCGTCGGCGGCGATGGCGACGTTGGTGCCCAGCGCCGCCGTGCCGGGGTTGCCGGGGGCGATGAACAGGGCCTCGAGCCTGGGCGAGCGCGCGATCGCTTCCGCCATCGCATGTTCCCGTCCGCCCGATCCGACCAGCAGCACCCGCATCCCATCCGCTCCAACAGTTCACGCCCGGCCTGGTTCATACTCAGGCTTCCGGGGACGCCGTCTCTATCATACCCTGTGGCGATGGACGAACCTCTTCGCGACTCCGGCACGGCCGGGGCGGGCAACGTGCCCGAATATTCGGTCTCCGAGATTTCGGGGGCGATCCGGCGCACGCTGGAGGGCACGTTCGGCCGGGTGCGCGTGCGCGGCGAGATCACGGAATTCAAGCGCTATCCGTCCGGGCATCTCTATTTCTCGCTGAAGGACGAGGGGGGGAAGATCTCCTCGGTGGTGTGGCGCGGGTCGGTGTCGCGGCTGGGGCTGAAGCCGGAAAACGGGGTCGAGGTCGTGGCGACGGGCAAGATCTCGTCCTATGGCGAACGCTCGTCCTACCAGTTGATCATCGACCGGCTGGACTACGCGGGCGAGGGCGCGCTGCTGGCGCGGATCGAGCGGCTGCGGCTGAAGCTGGCGGCGGAGGGGCTGTTCGACGCGGCGGGCAAGCGGGCGCTGCCGTTCCTGCCCGACGTGATCGGCGTGGTGACGTCCGCCCAGGGGGCGGTGATGCACGATATCCGCACCACCATCGCGCGGCGCTTTCCCCGCCGGCTGCTGGTCTGGCCGGTCGCGGTGCAGGGCGAGGCGGCGGCCGCGCAGATCGCCGCCGCCATCGCGGGGTTCGACGCCATCGACGGCAGGGGGCCGATCCCGCGCCCCGACGTGCTGATCGTCGCGCGCGGCGGCGGGTCGCTGGAAGACCTGATGGCCTTCAACGACGAGGTGGTGCTGCGGGCGGCGGCGGCGTGCCGCATTCCGCTGATTTCCGCCGTGGGGCACGAAACCGACACCACGCTGATCGATTTCGTGTCGGACCGGCGCGCGCCCACCCCCACGGCGGCGGCCGAACTGGCGGCCCCGGCCAGGGCCGAGCTGGTGGCCGATCTGGGGCATCGCGCGGCCCGGCTGACCAGCGGGCTGGCGCGCCTGACGCAGACGCTGCGGCTGCGGCTGGACCGGGCGGCGGCCCGTCTGCCCGACCTGCCGTCGCTGCTGGGCACGGCGCGGATGCGGCTGGACGATCGCGGCCACCGGCTGGACATGGCGCTGCCGGCGCTGGTCGCGCGGCGGCGCGCGGCGCTGCTGGCGGTGGAACGGGCCATGCCGTCCGCCAGCCTGCTGACCGGCCCGCGCCGGGCCAGGCTGGCGCTGGCGGCCAGCCACCTGCAATCCGGCCTGCGCCAGGCCCTGCGCGACGGGCACGCGCGGGCGGACAGGACGCGCCTGCGCCCGGCCCCGCTGGCGGCGATGCTGCGCGAGCGGCGTGCCCACCTGGCCGGGCTGGCCGGGCGGCTGGAGTCGTTGTCGCCCATGGCGGTGCTGGAACGCGGCTATGTCCTGGTGCGCGACCCGGCGGGGGTGCCCGTCACCCGCGCCGCCGACGTCCGTCCGGGCGGCCGGCTGGTGCTGATCTTCGCGGATGGCGAGGCGGCGGTGCGCGCCGACAGGTCCGGCGAGGCCGCCCAGGGGCGGCTGGATATCTGAAAGGCAGCGGATCTTGAAACAGCTTCTCCTCTCGCCGTCCGGGCGTGCCCGGCCGGCCCTGTTCCTGCCGGTGCTGCTGCTGCCCGTGCTGTGCCTGATGGGGTGCGCGGCGCAGCCGGTGCCGCCCACGGCCCGGACGGCGCCGGCCCGCCGGCCGCCGCTGCAATTCGCGCCTGGCACGGTGGTCGAAACGCCCCCGCCGGCGAACGAGGCGCAACTGGTCAACGACCCCTCCGCCCCCGCCGACACGCCGCTGTGCGGCGCCGCGGCGCGCGAGGGGCTGGCCATGGCCGCCAGGGTGAACCCGGCGCCCCTGGCCTCGGGCAATGCCTGCACCGCCAATGCCTGTTTCGATCCGCTGACCGGGACCTATATCGGGGCCGACGGAAACCGGCACGTGTGCCGGTAGACGCCTGTTCCGGGCCGCTCCCGCCTGTCCTGCCCGCATTCGCGGAGCAGGCCCGAAGGCGCGAAATCCGGCCGGTCGCACAACCGTTATCGGGAAACGGCCGTGCGGCGCAGGTTCTGATTGACAGTCGGCGGGGCGGGGCAACATCGTTCCATCATGACCGGCCATTCCCCTGTGGATGGCGCCGATGACGGTGCGGCGACCGTCCATCACTTCCCCCTGCGGCGCATGTTGCCGCTGGAGGATGCTGCGCTTTACCTGGGCATTCCCGCGCGGCGGCTGCGGATCCTGGGCCTGCTGAATGCGGGCCCGCGTCCGGCGGCACGCCATGGCAGGAATGCGATGTACCGGGTCGAGGACCTGGATCGCTATGTGGCCACGCTGTATGCGGAGGCGCGGATTTCCATGGCCGAGCAGGCGCGGCAGCGGCAGGAATGGCGGGTCCGCGCCGCCACGACGGTCGATTTCGACGCGCATGGCCGGCGGCGCGGGCCGGTCGATCCCTGCATGCAGATCCTGACCCTGAACGCGCTGGTGTCGGTGGGCAGCCCCCTGGTGCTGAAGATGCTGTTCGTATCGGGGCTGGGGGTGATCTTCCTGTCGCATACGCCGCTGGTGTGGCGGCTGTAGGGAACAGCGGGCGTGACGCCGGGAACATTGGCATCACGCACCGGCGTCACACCTGCCTGTGTAGGATTGAATTGTAACCAAATTATGACCCGCGTTCCGGCATTCGGGCCTTCAGCACGATGATGTCGCCGCGCAGGGGGGAACGGGCGGCCCCATCGGCGGCAGGGGCGCGCGTTCGCCCACCGGTGGCGGGGGCACCACCTGCGGCACGGTGGGCGGCAGCGCCTGGACGTCCGTGGGCTGGGCCGGGGGAATCGCCTGGCCGGGATAATAGATCGGCCCGCGATAGTTCGGGGCCGTCTGCGCCGCGTTCAGGCGGTCGATGAGCGAATCGCCGGTGCCGTCGGGATAGGCGGAATGCGGCTGTGCGGCCCGGGAGGGCGCGGCCGGCGGCGGGGCCGCCCGGGCAGCCAGGGGCGCGACCCAGGGGATGGCCAGGGCGGCCGGCAGCAGGACGGTCCGCAGCAGGGCGGCCCGTGGCGTCCGGGTAGGGCTGGAGTGCGTTGTCATCGGGGCTGTCTTTCGCGTGGTGATGGGTGGTGCCGGAACGCGGCCCGGTGGCGCATGGTTTTGTGTCCCGTTCGGCATCGCGCGCCCCGCTTTCCGGCGGTCGAGGACTGTTCAGGTCCCTGGCGATCCGCTAGGCAACAAGACATGTCCTTTCTGCTTCGCGCCCTGCCGCGCCCCATGCAACTGTCACGGACCGCGACCATGATCGATTTTCCCCGTGTTCCTGGCCATCGGACCGGGATGACCCCGCTTGGCCGGCGGATTCTGGCCGGCCTGTGCGTCGCGGCCGCGATGGGCGCGGGCCTGGCGCCCGCCGCTGCGCCGGCCGCCCCCGCCCCGGCCGCGGCCAGCCAGGACGGTGTGGCCGGCGGTGGGCCCCCGCCCGTGCTGCCGGCCCCCCCGGTGCCCGATTTCGGCCCGCTGCCCGCGGGCGCCCGCCCGCCGCAGCCGGTGATCGGCGTGTTCGATACCAACGAGATCATGCGCCAGTCCGTCGCCGTCCAGCAGGTCGAGCAGGAAATGGGAACCCGGCGCGAGGCGCTGATCCACGATGTCCGAGCCGAGGAGGAACAGATCCAGGCCCTGCGCCAGCGCATGCTGAATGCCCCCCGCGACCAGGCCGAGGCCCAGCAGCGCGCGCTGCAGCAGCGCCTGGCGGCCGACCGGCAGAAATTCGGCAACCGCAACCGTATCCTGCAGGAAGACACCCAGATCGCGCTGAACCAGGTCCAGCGCGAGGTGGACCAGGTTCTGGCCACGGTGGCGAAGTCGCGCGGACTGACGATCGTGGTGCAGTCCAGCGGCACGGTCCTGCATGGGCCGCAGGTCGATATCAGCGAGCAGGTTGCCAGCCGGCTGAACGCCGTGCTGCCGCATGTCTACCTGCCCGCGGCGAACGAGGACCCGGAAGTGATCGCGAAATCGGGCAAGTTCCCCACCGCGCCCGTGCAGATGACCGACCCGAACCAGCAGGGGTAAAGCCTGTCTCTGCGGAGGCGCGCCGACGACGAACCGGCGCGCCCGGTCACAGGATTTCGATATGGCTCTTGAAGCCCAGCAGCGTGGCGTTGCGCAGGTTGGACTGGGCGTTGGGGTTGAAATAATATTCGAACACCGGCTGGAACACCACGCCACGGCAGACATGGATGGCGTAGTTCACTTCCAGCACCTCGGCATGGCCCTGGATGCCGGTCGCGTGGTTCGGCAGGGACTTTCCCACGTTCATCAGGTACCCGTCGGTCAGCGACACCCCACGGTCGATTTTGGTATAGGTAAACGCGGCGCCGATCGTGTCGAAGGGGCGCGAGGGCCAGAAACCCCGGTCCAGGAAGGCGACATAGCCCACGTAGTTCCGCAGTGACGTATGCGGATCGTTATAGGTGATGCCGGTCAGCATCGTGATTCCGGCATCCTTGCCGCCACCTTTCGGGTGATAGAGCCGCTGGTCGAACATCGCCCAGCTTTCCCATCCCGCGCTGTGCATGCGCGGCGCGCGGCCGCTCAGCGCGTAGGGCCGCCCGTCGTTGTCGAACAGGTTGTCGGGCATCGGTTCGTCCAGCGCCGCCGCCCCGACCTTGTAATGTCCGGGCAGCGTGCCGTGCCCGAACACGGGTTCCCATCCCGTTTCGACGGGGATGGTGTAGCCCAGGATGTTGGACCCGTTGAACTTGAACCCGGTGCGGTGCTGGGCCACGGCATAGACGCCGTTTTCCATCGGATAGACACCGGTCTGGATATAGGTGGCGCGGGTGGGTCGGCCCCGGACGCGGAACCCCCAGGTCGAGGCCGGATAGCCTGGCATGTAGTTCGAATCCGTAATGCCCTTGGGGCGGCCGCACATGCTGCCGTTCATGAAATTGCAGAACAGCGGGCTGGCCGCGAAATCCGACGCCAGGGGAATACGCCCCGCCGCGATGGCCAGGCGGCCGCCGAACAGGGTTTCCTCGCCATAGGCCAGCACCAGATGCACCGCGACGTTGCCGCCGCCGCCGTAATCTTCCGACGCGTGGTCCAGCCAGTCGCCGAACATGCGGTTGGCGGTGGTGCCGTACCGCCCCACCGTGATGACATGGGTGGCAAAGCCGGCCAGGCCCGCCAGCTTCTCCCAGTTGATGTCCAGTTCGTTGGCGTACTGACCGGCATTGCTGGCGCCCTGGCGATAATTCCGGAATCCGGGGGTCGGCTGCGTCAGCGCGCCCGCGAATTCGTTGGTGTTGTCGAACAGGAAATTGATGCCGCGATCGCGCAGGTATCTCGTCAGCCCGAACGGGTTGGGAAACAGCGCCTCGGGCTGGGAAAAGGGCGGAACGGATGTCGTCAGCGACGCCGCCGCGGGCAGCGGCGTGCTGACGCGGATGCTGGGGGCCGAGCCGATATCGTTATCGAGCACCTGCGCGTGTGCGGCGGGGATGCAATGCGGCAGAAGGGTGCTGAGCGCGCAGGCCGTCAGTCCGCGACGAAAGGACCGGTCGATGCGCCGGACAGAGAGGAACCGCATTGAGGGGGCAACTGACCGCTGAGTCGAAAGGAAAAGGCGCACCACGTATCACGTTTCAGCATGGCTGTCCCCGCATTGCCGCGTCAATACAAGAAAATTATCCGGTTTTGCCTGCCCGGGCGCGGCTTGCCTGTTCCGGCGTCAGGATGGAGATTGGACCGCGAACCCGGGACGGAACCGGGACCACGGGAAGCGGGAGCGAAGGGAATGACGACGAAGACATGGCATGCCGACCCTCTGACCTGGGGCCATGGCCCGAGAGTGTTCGAGATGTTCCTGGAGCCGACCTGCCCGTTTTCCGTCCGCGCCTTCGGCAAGCTGGACGACCTGCTGGCGCAGGCGGGCATGGATCGGATTACCGTCAGGCTCCGCCTGCAATCGCAACCCTGGCACATGTATTCCGGGGTGATCGTGCGCTGCATCCTGGCGGCGTCCACCCTGCCGGGGGGGCGGGAGACCGCCCGGGCCGTGATGGCGGCGGTGGTGGCTCATCGCGAGGAATTCGAATTCGCGCATCATTGCGCCGGCCCGAACATGGACGCCACGCCCAACCAGATCATCGCGCGGATCGAAGCCTGTAGCGGCGTCGCGCTGGCCGAGGCCTTCGCCATTCCCGACCTGGACCGGGAAATCAAGTGGCACTGCAAATATGCCCGGCAGAACGGCATCCACGTCTCGCCGACCTTCATGATTGACGGACTGGTGCAGCCGTCCATGAGCAGCGGCGACACGGTGGCGGAATGGGTGTCGCACCTGCTGCCGGCATCGGGCGCGTGATCAGCGCACCCATTTCAGGAACCGGTCCGGACGGACCGAAGCCAGATACTGGCCGACGCTACCGACCGGCGCCGCG